>JABDKV010000318.1 GCA_013002045.1 Gammaproteobacteria bacterium | reverse complement strand
TTGGGCCGGGCATGCGTCTCGGCTTCATCGTCGCGAACGCGGATTTCCTGCAGCGCGCACGCAAGCTCAGGGCAACAGCGCTGGGGCATCCTCCGCTATACATTCAACGCACCGCCGCCTATTTCCTCTCTCTCGGTCATTACGATGCATTGATGCTGAGGCTCGGCCGAATTCTTCGTGAACGCCGCACGAAGTTACGCAGCGCACTGAATAATGTCCGCGGTATTCCGCTCGAAATATCGCCGGAGGTTGGCGGCACGACGTACTGGGTGCGTACACCAGCCGACTTCGATGTCGGCAACCTCGCCTCCGAGGCGGAGCGCCATGGCATCCTGATCGAGCCCGTCGGACACTATTACGCGATCAGGGAAAATGCCGAGAACTGCTTTCGCATGGGTGTGACCAGCCTGGGCGTCGACAGGATTCGACCGGGCGTTGAGCGGCTGATGGAGCTCGTCCGCGAACTCGTCAAAGGGCAGGTCGAGCACTTGTCCACGTCATCAGGCCGCTGGCTGACGGCGGATGATCTGTTGCGCACCATGGCGGGCGCGACATTGCTGTATCGCGAGGTAAACGGCTGGCCCTGTACCATCGTCTACCACCAGGATGGCACCATGAGCGGGCGGCGCGGATTCGCGAATGAGGACTTCGACTCCGGCCGTTGGCGTATCGATGGCGATCGCTTCTACCGCAAGTGGGACCGCTGGGTCTACGGCGAGGAGAAGGGCTATTTCATCGTTATCGACGGTGACAAGATCAAATTCTTCAACGAAGACCAGCAAATCGTAGACTCGGCCTACATCCGCCTTGCCGACAAGGAGACCGCCAATCTGGACCAGTGATAGACCTGTTCTGGACCAGTAAATAGCCTGGATCTGGACCTGTCGGCCGCCGGCAATCGTCGCTAACGTCTGTACCGATGAGAGTACAACGAACATGACCACGTTCGCGATCGCCGGGCTGCAGCTGGAAGGCCCCAATGGCGACAACGTGGACAGTATGAGTCGCGAAATCGAAGCGGTGGTCCGTCGATTCCCCTGGCTGGACATGGTGATTTGCCCAGAGTTGGGCGCCTGCGGCACAGATATCGCCTGTGCACAGCCGCTGCCAGGTCCCAGGGAAGCCCATTTCCAGGCGCTCGCCGAGAGGCTCGGTATCTGGCTGTTGCCCGGGTCCTTTTACGAGGCAGCCGGCGACCTCGTCTTCAACACAACGCCGGTAATCTCGCCGCAGGGTGAGGTGGTGGCGCGCCATCGCAAGCTCTTCCCGTGGCGGCCTTACGAAAACGCGGTAGCAGCAGGAAGCCAGCACACGGTCTTCGAGATCCCGGACGTCGCCAAGTTTGGCGTTTCGATCTGTTATGACATGTGGTATCCGGAAACGATTCGCAGCCTCGCCTGGCAAGGTGCCGAGATCATCCTGCACCCAACGTTGACCAGCACCCTGGATCGCAATGTGGAGTTGGCCATGGTGCGCGCCCATGCGGCGCAGAACCAGTGCTACTTCTTCGACGTCAACCTGGCAGGCACTGTGGGTGTCGGCGAAAGCATCGTTGCGGGTCCCGGCGGCGAGGTGATCTACCAGGCCGGCAAGGGCCGCGAAATCATCCCGTTAAAGCTGGACCTCGACTATTTGCGCGATGTTCGGCAGAACGGCTGGCAAAACCTCGGCCAGCCGCTAAAGAGCTTTAGAGACAGCCAGCTAAGTTATCCACAGTATGAGCGGGACCGGGACTCCTCGGACCTGGATGCGCTGGGCGCGCTGCGCATGGCGTCCAAAGGAGAATGATGACCATTAGCCAGACTGGACCAACTGAGAAGGGCTATTGCCTGATCATTTTATTGCGACAAATCGTGCTTAAACAGCAGGGGGAGATCTACCCATCATGAAAACAAACACGACTTTTACGAAGAAGCCCTTGGTGCTGGCGGTAGGAGCTGCCCTCGCCGCGACATCGCCGGTAGTGTTGGCGCAGTCGCCGGCAGCGAATACGCTGGAAGAGATCGTCGTTACGGCTACTCGTCGCGAAGCCAGCGTGCAGGACATTCCCTACAACATTTCGGCGCTTTCCGGTGATGCGATCGCTTCACAAAACATGATCGATCAATACGATGTCCTTCGAGCGATACACGGCGTGACGGTGGTCGATCGAGGATATCGAAATGCCGGCACCGTCAATAGCATCGTTATTCGCGGCCTGAACGTCGACAACGGTGCCAATGGCGACATCATGCTGAACGCGGTGCCAACCGTTGCAACCTATTACGACAACACGCCGCTATTCGCCAACTTCCTGGTCAAGGACATCGAACGTGTCGAGGTACTGCGCGGACCGCAGGGCACGCTTTACGGCTCAGGTTCGTTGGGCGGCACAGTGCGCTACATGGGCAACCGGCCGGATGCGGGCGCGTTTGAAGCAATGGCTTCCCTGGACTATGGCCAAACCTCAGGTTCCGAAGGCGACAACGTCGGTATCGATCTTATGGTCAATGTCCCGTTGGGTGAGCGAACAGCGGTGCGAGGCTATTACAGCCGTATCGATAACGACGGCGTCATCGACTATATCAACGCCTACCAGCTCAACGCCTTCCGCGAGCCGCTGGTCAATGTGAACGGCAGCTGCGTCGACCCGAGGCAGGCCACCGATAACGAACTGCTCTTCAACGTTGGCTGTTTCGAAGAAGTTGAGGATGCCGACACGGTTGAAATTGACTATGCCAAGCTCTCCCTGCGCTCCGAACTCAGCGACACGGTCAACGTACAGCTGAATTACCAGATGCAGGACGACAAGATTGGTGCGCGGCGCTCGACCACGCTGGGTGACAACAACCAGGCGCCAGGTTCACCGCTTTACTTCGCGTACGGGGACGACGACAGCGGGCAAGTACTGCTCGAGCCCTCGGAGAGAGAGGCGGAGCTGATGAGTCTCGATCTCGAATGGGATATGGGATTTGCTACCTTCACGTCAACAAGCTCTTCGTATGACCACGAAGGCATGGGTGAGAGTGATAACGGCGGCCTTTGGGCCAGCGGTGGCGAAATCGACGGCACCAGCCGCGACTGGAACTTCAGCTTCTATGGCGGCGCCTGGCCACGACCGGCGCAACGCGCCGAGCGAGGCTACGATGACGAGGCGTTTATCCAGGAATTTCGTCTCGTGTCCAATGACAGCGACAGCAACGTCGACTGGCTCGTCGGCGCGTTCTACATGGATCAGGACAATAGTGTCTATCAGCTGAGCCATAACCCCGGAATGAACCTGTTCAAGAATGCCTGCCGCGACACCGGCGATGCGGTGTGCACGGTGGGTGGATTCTACGGTGGCTTCTGGCCGCGTTTCTATGCGGGCGATCTCAGCGAGATCGACTTTGAGTACATTCGTGATACCAGTTACGAAGAGACCGCGATTTACGGTGAAATTACCTACCACGTGTCAGATGAGTTTCATCTGACGGGCGGTTTCCGCTGGTTCGACAACGAGACCGTCAACGACGTGATTCTTGGATTTCCGCTGCCGCCGGGAAGCACCTCGCCCGCAGCGCCGCAGTCAACGGATGCCGATGACGACGTCCTAATCAAGGTGAACGCTTCGTACGATCTCAGTGAAGCCACAATGCTGTACGGCACGTACTCGGAAGGTTACCGGCATGGCGGCGCGCAGTCGCTGCCGAGCCTCGCAGATGGCGACCCGTTTGGCGAACCGAATGCCGAAGCGCTGCGAACATTCCAGTCTGATTCCGTGACCAACTACGAGGTCGGCGTGAAAGGCGGCGGCGAGAGCTACCGCTACACGGCATCCTTGTTCAGCGTGGACTGGGAAGACCCGCAGCTCAATACCACCTCGCAGTTCTACGGGTTTTACCTCGCGGCCAACGGCGACGAAGCCAACACCTCCGGAATCGAACTCGAGCTCGAAGGTGTGCTGGGCGAGAGTGCCTACTATCGCGTTGGCTACACCTATGTGAAGGCTGAACTTGACAAGGACTTCGTCAGCCCGCAGTCGGGCGCCGTTATTGCACCCAAGGGATCAACGTTGCCGGGCGCACCGGAGAATGTGTTGAGCCTGAGTGCCGGAAACAGCTGGGATCTGCAGTCGGGTATGGTCTTCGACCTGGGCTTCAATGCCTATGCGCAGGGCGATTCGGAGAACTTCGTCAATGCGAACGACCAGCTAAGCGAGAAATTTGACTCCTTTGTCCTGCTTGGCCTGACCGCGCAGCTGTCGACCGATACCTGGAGCGCGATGCTGTACGCGAAGAACATCGGTGATGAAGACGGCGCGACCGGCGCATTTCCGATCAGCTACTGGAGCTATGACACGGGCGTGTTCGAGAACTGGTATGGCAATGGCAACAGGCAGTTCATCGTGCAGCCGCGAACGATCGGTCTGAAGCTCGCGTATCACTTTGACTGATTGCCAGGCCAGGGCAGAACAATCGCAACAAGACCCGGCACAGTGTGCCGGGTTTTTTCGTGTGCGCATAGTGCACCAAGTCTAGTATCTTGGCACTCATGACTTCCGCTCAACCCGACGCCCCCGACAACAACAAGGCGAAGACCCAGGAGGCCCGCGTCTGGGAACTGCTGGATACGGGCAACGTGAAGCAGGCAACGATCGAGTGCGAAAAGCTCAACCGGC
>JABDKV010000313.1 GCA_013002045.1 Gammaproteobacteria bacterium | reverse complement strand
ACAACCGCTGATGCCTATCGCGACTTCCTCAAACACGAAGGTCTGGACGACCGTATCAAGCAGACGCTGGCAGGGCTCGACACCGACGATCTGGACCAGCTGGCACAGACCGGTGATCGCATCCGTACCTGGATCCTCGAGGCACCGCTGCCACAACGCCTACAGGACGAAATCGTATCCGGATACGAAAAACTGTGTGCCGGTACCGGTAGTGACTCTGTCGCCGTACGCTCCTCGGCGACCGCGGAAGACCTGCCCGATGCTTCTTTTGCCGGGCAACAGGAGACTTATCTCAATGTCTGTGGAACCAAAGACGTTCTGCGTTCCGTGCGCATGGTGTTTGCCTCGCTGTTTAATGATCGGGCGATTTCCTATCGCGTGCACCATGGTTACGACCACAATGAGGTCGCACTGTCCGCCGGTATCCAGAAAATGGCCCGCAGCGACCTTGGCGCCAGCGGAGTCATGTTCACGCTCGATACCGAATCCGGCTTCAATGATGCGGTATTTATTACCTCGGCTTATGGCCTGGGCGAAACCGTGGTCCAGGGCGCCGTCAACCCTGACGAGTTCTATGTCTACAAGCCTGGCGTTGAAAAAGGCAAGCCGGCAATCTTGCGCCGCAAGCTGGGTCAGAAAGCAATCAAGATGGTTTACGACGATGGCGATTGCCCGGTGCGGACCATTGATGTCGAGGAATCCGACCGTAACCATTTCTCAATCAGCGATGACGACGCCACCGAGCTGGCACGACTGGCTATCGCGATCGAGAAACACTACCAGCGTCCCATGGACATAGAGTGGGCGCGTGATGGCAGCGATGGCCAGATCTACATCGTCCAGGCCCGACCCGAAACTGTAAAGAGTCGCGCCGAGGGACAGGTACTGGAACGCTACACTCTCGCCGCTCCCGGCCAGCTACTGGCTCAGGGGCGCAGTATCGGCCACAAGATTGGCAAAGGAATTGCCCGTATCGTCGCCAGCCCGGCTGAGATGGATAAAGTGCAGGCTGGTGACGTACTGGTTACCGACATGACCGACCCCGACTGGGAGCCGATTATGAAACGCGCCGCAGCTATCGTGACCAATCGCGGTGGCCGCACCTGTCACGCCGCCATCATTGCCCGCGAACTGGGTATTCCCGCGGTGGTCGGCACCACCAATGCGACCGAGACCATTCGCGACGGTGACGAGATTACCGTGTCGTGCGCCGAGGGTGACAGCGGCAACGTCTACGCCGGCAATCTCGACTATGAACATACCGAGGTTGAACTCGACGAAATACCCGAGCTACCCGTCAAGATCATGATGAATGTCGGTAATCCCGACCGGGCTTTCGATTTTTCCCGCCTGCCACACGATGGCATCGGTCTGGCGCGTCTCGAATTCATCATCAATCGCATGATTGGCGTCCACCCGAAGGCCCTGCTCGAGTTCGATCAACTCGATGACAATCTTGCACGAAGTGTGCGCATGCAGATGGCAGGTTATGCCGACCCGATCAGTTTCTTTGTCGACCGACTAACGGAAGGCATTGCTACGATCACCGCCGCTTTCGCACCGGAGCCGGTCATAGTCCGTATGTCGGACTTCAAGTCAAATGAGTACGCCAACCTGATCGGTGGTCAACGTTACGAACCCCACGAGGAAAACCCGATGCTGGGCTTCCGTGGTGCGTCGCGTTACGTCGACGAGTCGTTTGCCGAGTGCTTCCGGATGGAGTGCACGGCACTGAAGCGGGTGCGCGACGAAATGGGATTGACCAACCTGGAAATTATGGTGCCCTTCGTGCGCACCGTAGCCGAAGGTCGTGCCGTGGTCGATGCGCTGGCCGAAAATGGGCTGCGTCGCGGTGAAAACGGTTTGCGCCTGATCATGATGTGTGAGCTACCGTCGAATGCATTGCTCGCCGACCAGTTTCTCGATATTTTCGATGGCTTCTCGATCGGATCGAATGACCTGACTCAGCTCACTCTCGGGCTCGATCGCGACTCAGGCCTGATCGCTGACCTGTTCGATGAACGTGATCCGGCCGTCAAAATGCTATTGGAAATGGCCATTAGCGCCTGTCGCAAACGCGGCAAATACATCGGTATCTGCGGCCAGGGACCGTCGGATCATCCCGATCTTGCTGAGTGGCTGATGGAGCAAGGCATCGAAAGCATGTCACTCAATCCCGACACCGTCGTGGAAACTCGCCTGGCGCTGGCTCGTCACATCCGCAAATGAGCGATTCGACACCGTCACGTGGCCAGTTACTGCGTGACGTCCTGGTGTTCCAGGTCAAGCTGTTTATTGACGGCTTTCGCGACCTGGTGCTATCGCCCATCTCGTTGATCATCGCGCTGCTCGACCTGGTCACTGGCGGGGATCGCTTCTATCGCCTGATGTCACTGGGTCGACAGACCGACTTCTGGATCGATCTGTTTGGCAGTCATGGTGACAGCGGACTCGACAATGCCATGACCCAGATCGAAGATGTGGTTCGGAGCGAATACCGTGACGGCAAGATCAGTCGCGGTGCACTGGATGCCATCAAGCGTGCATTACGTAACGAAGCCGCACCGACAGATTCAGAAACTAAAGCGGACTAGGCGTCACTCAGGTGTCGCAGGCGCCCTGCGTTCGATTCCCAGTTCTGACCATCGAAGGCCTCTACTATAAAGTCCCCAATGGTCTCCGGCTCCAGGCACCGCACATTGACGCTGTAGCCATCGGGGTTTGAGCGCGGGATGTAAAAAGACTTGATCCCGCAGCGGCGACAGAATAAGTGCCGAGCAGTCCCGGTATTAAATGTATAGGTCTGCAGCATATCTTTGCCGTGCAACAGCCGGAAACGATCCTTAGGTACGATCAGGTGGACGAAGCCGGTGCGGGCGCAAATTGAGCAATTGCATTCCTGTACCTTGGCCCTTCGCGGCGCCTGCACCTCAAAACGGACTTCGCCGCAATGGCAGTTCCCTCGATGGTTGACTAGTCGTTCATGTTTCACCTGACACCTCCCTGTCCAACGCCGGCGCCTGGAACTGATCCAGTTGCAATTGCCAGGCCTGATCGCAACCGGTACTGCAACGACCGGGCTCTTCGACGCGGCTGAAGCCATAGCGCTTGTATAAACCGATGGCCGCTTCGAGTACGGTGGCCGTCTCCAGCGTCACTGTTTTGAAACCTGCCTCAGCGGCGAGTCGCAGGTTGCGACCCAGCAAGGCTTTACCCAGTCCACGACCCCGCAGTGCGGGAGTGAAGTACATCTTGCGTAATTCGATTTCAGAATCCGAGACCGGGATCATCCCGATCGTGCCGACTATCTGGCCGTCGAGTTCCAGCACTTCGAACCAGCCACCGGCATCTTTGTACCAGCTGGCGACACGGGTAAGATCTTCGTCGTAACTGTCTGCACTGGCCAGTCCAAACTCAGCCGAGACCTCGGTCACGACGGCGCGAATCGCGTCGGAATCGCGATCGGTGGCGGGACGGACGGTGACCGGGTCAGACATCGGTGCAACCTTTAGCGGGTATTTAGGCTCTAAATACTCTAACGTCGTGACGCGATGCGCAAATTGGCCCGCGAATCAACTACAATGCGCCAAACTTTGGGGAGCTAAGCCGTTGAATTTAACCAAGTCTGCCCTCTCGAACCCGGTTGCCGTCGCGTCTGCAGTTTTGCTGGTACTGGTGTTTGGCGCAGTCAGCCTGTCGCGACTGCCAGTGCAGATGATCCCCAACATCGAACGTCCGACCATCCAGATCAATACCGGGTGGCGCGCTGCCGCACCTGAAGAGGTCGAATCAGAAATCCTCGAGCCACAGGAAGATGCACTGCGCGGTGTACCCGGTGCGCGCAAAATGGAAGGCAGTGCGTCACGCGGGTCCGCCTCGATCACACTGACATTCAATGTCGATGTGCAACTCGAACGTGCATTGATCGAAGTCATGAACCGGCTCAACCGGGTACCGAGCTACCCGCCGGATGTCACCGAACCGATCATCTATGCCGGCACCGACCAGTTTGGTAGTGCGATTGCCTGGTTTGCGGTGCGACCATTGCCGGACCGCAGCGATATCGATATGCCCGCGCAAAAAGACTTCATCGAAGAAGTCATTCAACCGCGAATCGAGCGCGTCTCGGGCGTAGCAAACTCGGACATCTTTGGTGGCCGCACCAGCGAAATACGCATCACCTTTGACCCCTACCTGGCCGCCGCCTACAACATCGATGTGGCCAGCCTGGCAAGCCAGACTGGCAGCAACAGCGATACGTCTGCCGGCTTTAATGAAACCGGAAGGCGCGCGTTCACCGTGCGTTACGCCGGCAAGTACAACCTCGACGAATTTGGCGATATGGTCCTGGCCTGGCGTGATGGCAGCCCGGTGCGACTGCGCGATGTTGCCACGGTCGAGCGCGCACTGGTCGATCGCTCCGGCATCCTCAGTCAGAACGGTGGCCCATCCATCGCCTTCAATGCGCAGCCTGACAAGGGCGTCAACGTGCTTGAAGTCATGGATGAGCTGAAGGCGGCCGTAAAAGAACTAAACGAGGGGCCGGTCGGCCGTGCCGGGATGAATATCCAGCAGGCTTACGACGAGTCGGTCTACATCAAGGACTCGGTCGGCATGCTGCGGACCAACCTGATGCTGGGTATTGGACTGGCCGTACTAATCCTGTGGTGGTTCGTACGCAAGTTGCGGGCGACCTTGCTGGTGGCGCTGGCGATTCCCATCTCGCTGTTTGTTGCATTCACTGCACTCGAGGTCGGCAACCGCACGCTCAATATTATTTCGCTGGCCGGCCTGGCGTTTGCGATGGGCATGGTGCTCGACTCGGCCATTATTGTTCTCGAAAATATCGTACGCCTGCGGGAAAAAGGGGAATCCAGCGACACCGCGGCCCACCATGGTGCAACCCAGGTCTGGGGTGCCCTGCTCGCCTCGACCGCCACCACCGTGGCTATTTTCCTGCCGATCATTTTTCTCAAGGATATTTCCGGGCAGTTATTCGGTGATCTTGCTTTCACGCTCGCCACCGCAGTAGTTATCTCGCTGGTTATTGCTGTGACGGTGATCCCGGCGGCTGCCCGCAGCTGGTTGCGTAACGTGCAGCTCGAAGACCGGCACTCAAACTGGTGGGAACGGGGCACCAACCTGGTGATGAATCTGACTGACACCCCGCTGCTTCGTGGATTCTGGGTCACCGGACTGGTTGCCATAGCGGCAGGACTGACCCTGATGCTATTGCCAAAGGCCGATTACCTGCCATCGGGCAAACAGAACTTTATATTCGGATTCATCCTGCCACCGCCGGGCCAAAGCATTGATACGGCTGAGGCTGAATTCACCAGTGTCGTCGACCAGCGCCTGATGCCCTATATCAATGGCGAAGCCGAGCCGAAGTTGCAGATGTACTTCCTTGGCGTGTTTGGGCGATTCGGTTTCATGGGCGGACGGGTCGCCGAACCGTGCCCACAGACCGAAGACGGCGTTCC
>JABDKV010000282.1 GCA_013002045.1 Gammaproteobacteria bacterium | reverse complement strand
TAGAGTGCCGGTTTGGCGCGCCACTCGGTCAGTTCGAACAGCCGGCTTCCCTGTCCGCCGGCCAGCACCAACGCCATTGTCTCGCGCGTGAAACGGCTTACGTAACGGGCCTCAGCGATGTCGTTTTGTTCGACCATTTGCAGCTCACTTGTATTTTGCTTGTCGCGTGAATGGCTCATCTATTGTGTCACGGATGGCCTGCGCTGGAGCAATGCCAGCTCAGCAACTTCGTCCCGCGAGTGACACGCAATTAGCGATATCCGCGATCAGCACGTCATCCATATGATCGTCGCGCATTCTCCAGCGCCAGTTGTTCTCCGGGTTGCCGGGTTTGTTGAGCCGGGCACTGGATCCGAGGCCCAGGTAATCCTGCATCGGTGCGATCGCGAGCCTGGCCTCTGAACTGAAAGCGAGCCGGATTAAGTCGCGATGAATCGACTTGGCCGTGCCGGCCGTGAACTGCAGCGCCCGCTTTTTCGTCGTCCGGATTTCGGAGCGCTTGCGGGTATCGCCGGGACTGCCGTTCAGCCAGCCCCGGGTCGTGTCGGAGTCATGTGTTGCGGTGTAGCATACGCAGTCGGCCTTGATATCGGCAAGGTTAAAATCTTCCCGGGCCAGCTCGAACTGGAGGACCTTCATGCCGGGCAGGCCGTGTTGTCGACGCAAGGTTTCAACCTCGGCCGTGATCAAGCCGAGATCTTCGGCGACGATCGAGTCCAGACCCAGCGCATCGCGGATCGCGTCGAAAAGCGCATTCCCGGGACCGGGCAGCCATTCGCCATCCCTGGCCGACGTCGCGGCGCCCGGAACGGCCCAGTAAGACTCGAAGCCGCGAAAGTGATCAATCCTCAGCAGATCGGTCTGCGCCAATGCGTGACGCAAGCGATCAAGCCACCACTGAAAACCATTTTCAGCGTGCGCGGGCCAGTTGTAAACGGGATTACCCCACAGCTGGCCGTCTGCGCTGAAATAGTCGGGCGGAACGCCGGCAACCAGGCGCGGCGTGCCGTCGTCATTCATGTGCAACAGTTCGCGCGATGTCCAGGCATCGACACTGTCCGGCGCGACATAGATCGGCAGATCGCCGAACAATTGCACACCCTGCTTGCGGGCATAAGCGCGCAATTTTCGCCACTGTCGGTAGTAAAGGAACTGGCAGATTCGGACGTTCTCGATTGCTTGCCGCGCGGCTTTTTCGAAGCGTCTCATCGCAGCAGGATCGCGATCTCTCACGGGCGACGACCACGTTGTCCAGGACTTCTGGCCGTTGCAGTCCTTTAGTGCCCGAAACCGGGCGTAATCGCGTAACCAGCGCGCGTCATGCGCCTCGATGAAGTCCTGGTAAGCGAGCTTGAGCGCTGCGCTTGCCCGTCCCGAGAAGCGGCTTGCGGCGAGACCCAATATCGCGGTTTTTCGCGGCAGCAGTGCCGCAAAGTCGACGGTATCAACCGGCAGCTCGCGCAATGTGTCAAGATCATCGGGCTCCAGCAGGCCGTCGTCGACGAGCGCGGCAACATCAATCAGCATTTCGTTGCCGGCGCGATCCGACAGTGGCTGGTAGGGCGAATCGCCAAACCCCGTCGGGCCGGCGGGGAGTATTTGCCAGACCTGCAGGCGCATCTTTGCCAGCGTGTCGATAAAGTCGAATGCTGCCGCCCCAAGTTCGCCGATGCCGTAGGGGCCCGGCAATGATGTCAGGTGCAGGCACACGCCCGCGCAAGGTTTGTCAGGCCAGGCCGATCTCTTGTCAGGTTTGGCGTCAATCGTCATTGCTGTGGCCGACGGGCGGCTGCTGAGTGTGGCACTAACAGTTTGGAAAATGAATCGCGTCAGCGCCAGACCGATAGGGCTGATCCCGAAGATCGGGATCGGCAGATTCCTCTATAATCGACCCGAAACTCATTCCGCAGGGACCGTCCCATGGACAAACGAACCTTTCTGAAGAGCGCCGGCCTCGTGGGCCTGGCTGCGCCACTGGCCTTTACCCACCTGCGGAGCGCCGTCGCCGCAGTCGAGGGCAAGAGTCCCGCCGAGGTCGCCAGTGACGAGGATTTCTGGCGTTCGATTCGTGGCGACTACTCGATCAAACCTGACTACATCAACCTCGAAAACGGTTACTACTGTTTCATGCCGCAGGAGACTCTCGAGCACCAGATACAGCATATGCGGCGCGTGAATTACGAAGGCTCTTACTACATGCGTCATTCGCGGCAGAAGAACAAACGACTGGTTGCCGCCAGGGTGGCGGAAGTCGTCGGCTGTTCAGCGGATGAAGTCGGTATTACACGGAACACGACAGAATCGCTCGACCTCGTCATCGGCGGCATGAACTGGCAGGAGGGCGATGAGGCCGTAATGGCCGAGCAGGACTATGGCGCCATGCTCAATCACTTCAAATTGGTGTCGCGACGATTCGGTGTCGTGAACCGACTGGTGTCAGTCCCCAACCACCCTAAAGATGACCAGGAGATCGTCGACCTTTACGCGTCGGCAATCACTGACAAGACCCGGCTCCTGATGGTCTGCCACATGGTAAATATCACCGGTCAGGTCTTGCCGGTCAGGAAGATCTGCGACATGGCGCATGCGCGCGGCGTCGAGGTGATGGTCGATGGCGCTCACGCATACTCGCATATCGATTTTCGGATGAAAGATCTCGACTGTGACTATTACGGCACCAGCCTGCACAAATGGCTGAGTGCACCCTTGGGCTCGGGGATGTTGTACGTGCGCAAGGACAAGATCGACAATGTCTGGCCGTTGCTTGCAGCTGGTGACTTTGATTCAAACGACATACGTCGGCTTAACCACATCGGCACCGATCCGGTGCATGTCGATCTCGGCATTCTTAACGCGATCGAGTACCAGAATGCGATTGGGCTGAAACGCAAAGAGGCGCGACTGAAATACCTGCAGCGATACTGGACGAGCCAGCTGCGCGGGTTGCCGAAAGTCGTCGTTAACACGCCGGAAGACATGAATCGCCACGGCGGGATCGGTAATGTGGGTATCGAAGGATGGGACCCGCGGGAACTCGCCGATACCCTGTTTACGGACTATCGAATATTTACTGTCGGCATCAACCGGCCGGGCGTAAGAGGATTACGGGTCACTCCTAATCTCTACACGACCCTCGGAGAACTCGATGCGCTGGTGTTCGCCATCAAGGCGCTGAGCGCCTGAGGCGGCTAAGCTTGCGCTTTGGCAAACCATTTAAGACAAACATGCACGGTTGCCCGCGATGTCCTGTTCACCATGACCTGGCGCTACATTCGTCGAGCACCCAGTTCTTCATCTCTTCGAAAAAGTCCGAGCCCGCATACTCGGGCCGCTGGTGAAACCAACCGATAGTCACCATGCCCCGAATCAGCAGGAACGCCCGCAGCATGTCGATGTCGCGGTCTTCCAGCGCGCGGTACTTGCGGTACCCCTCCAGCGTTGCGGCGCAAACTGCCTCCAGGTCCGCCGCCCAACATTCGTTAACGAGCGCTGCCGCGATGTCATACATGTGCCATCCGTATGCCGCATCGTCAAAATCGATCAGCGCGAGGCCGGCATCATTGTGAACGATATTGTCGGTATTGATGTCCGCGTGAATCAGGCTGAAGATTTCAGGCGCCATGCCGTAAGCACCCAGTCGCGCACTAAGGCGATCCCGCGTCTGCAGCAACAGGTTTCTTTCAGTGTCGGTCAAATCAGCATGTTCCCAGAAGCGACCCCAACGCGGCGCCTCTCCCAGCAGTCCTTCCGCATCGAGCAATGGTCGCGTGAATCCCCGCGGCTGCATCCAGGCAGCAGCTTGATTATGCGTGGCAGCGGTCAATTCGCCGATTCGGGTAAAAATACTCAAACGCTTTTCCCTGCCTGACGCAGTTTCCAGGTAGTCGCAGAGCGGCGTACCTTCAATCCACCGGGTTATTCCTGCATAACGCTGCTCGTCGCTGGCCGGAATGTCGATGAGTGCAAAATAATCTCCACGGCGTGTCAGCACCGACTCAGGTGCGGCTATGCCCGCGTCATTCAGGGCCTGGGTCCACTCCCGTTCGGAATTGAGTTCCTCGATCGAGTTGTAACCCGGCCGATGCAGTCGGAGGACATAGTCGGTATTGCTGTCGGGCGACGTGACGCGAAATGTCACGTTCTCCGAATGCGCCACCAGCTCGATGTTATTGGCCGCCAGCGGAAATTCTTCAATCGCATTCACTGCGGCCGGCACGTACCGGTAATGTTCGTCTGTACTATCCAAACGGCCCTCTCACGTCATTATCCCGCGCAATTGATTGATTGTCCGGCAGTCATGATGCATCGGCCAATGCCGGAATCGTCTTCTTCAGCATCAGGTACATGTACAGGTAGACCAGCATTGCGGCAATCGACGCACTCGCACACATGATAAACACGCCGTTGTAACCGAAGCCGAATGCCAGCACCGAGGCCGCTATGTTCGGGCCGAGAAAATTACCCAGTCCCTGGGCGGCGGGAATCATCGCGGGAAACCTTCCGGAATGATCGACATTGGCAATCGTGGCGGCCTGGTAGATATCGACGAAAATCCAGCAGAAGTTGAAGAAGAACATGCTGAACGCGACCGCAAAATTGGTGATTCCAAAAACCAGCATCAACACGATACTGGCCTGGAATACCAGGGTAACGAGCAGCGGGCGTGCGAGCCCGTAACGGTTGCTGAGCAGCACAGCAAACAGGCAGCCGATCACCGAGAACACCGATGAGATCCACAGCATGCTGGCAACCCATTCGGGCGATGCAGCCGAGTCAACGGTGGACAACTCGATGTAGGTCCAGTAGGCGCCGATGTTGATGTACGTGAGAACGATGGCTGTCAGCACCATCCAGGGCACGTAGGCAGGAACGTGTTTGTGCTCGGTGTGATGTTTGCCGCTTGCTTCCTCAACATTGATTTCGACATCGAGCGTCTTGTCGACCGGCCGCCTCGGCAGCCAGGAAATGAACAACAGGCCGATGATGTAAGTAATGATCAAGGTGACATAAACACCCTCGATGGACAGGAACGGCAATAGTTTTAATTCAGCGCCCTGCGACCCCGCGAACGCAAACAGCTCGAGACCGAAGGCGAATGCAGGTCTTGAATGGCCGCCGATTGTCGCGACCGCAATGCCCGTATAAACGCCGCTACCAATGCCTGCAATGAGTCGCAGCCACAAAGTGACTTCATAACTCTGGTAGAAGATACACAGCAGATTCGCAGCAATCGCCAGCAGCGCAGCGCCGCTTGCGAGATATCGACGATCGATCCTGGCGACGAATAAGGCCGAGATCACCGCGCCGATCGCCAGTCCGCCCAGGTCTGCTCCTGCGACCCGGCCGACTTCCACTTCCGAGAAACCCAGGTTGGTGACCCATGAGGTGCTGATAACCGGGATTCCGACCATGACCGCATAGCCAACCAGGGCCATGTATATGCCGATGGTCAACGATCGCCAATCGTCGAACACCGTGCGATGGTGCACAAGTTTATTGCCGTCGTCAGTCATCCGGTGTCATCTCCGTGGTATCGGGACGTACTACGACGATTCCGCCCTGCGTTCAAGGAATCGATAAACAGGCCAGGACAAAGCCACCATCGCCACAGCATACAGTGCAGTTTCTCTCTCAACGTAGGCCTGGAACAGTGTGATGATGGTCCATGCCACGAGGCAAAACACCGTACTGTAAGGATGGCCCCAGGCACGAACCGGGCGCCTGGTATCGGGCTCGAGCTTGCGCAGGATGAGCACGCCGATGATCAATGCCAGGTAAAGCGGCACAAACAGAAAAACAGAGAACAACAGCAGGAATTCGAATCCGCCCAGCACAATCAGGACCGCGGATACGGCCCAGGTAAATATGACGGCAAAAACCGGGTTGCCCCCCTTGCCGACATCCTGGGCGTGTCGAGCCGCAAGACCGTCTTCTGCCAGTGCCTGGAGAACGCGCGGCCCGGTCATGTACTCGAGATTGAGGTGGCTTAGCAAAATTACGATTGCAGCAACGACGACGACAGCGCCGGCTGCAGGATGGACTGCGAGCTCGAGCGCTCGGGCTAACGCGAGATCGCTGCCCGCAAGCGCTGCCAGACCGACACTCTTGACCAGCGCGAGGTTCAACAGCATGTACAAAGCAATAACGATCACCATACCTTTGATGCACGATCGTGCTACCGCACCGGTGCCGCCGCGGATTTCGCCACTGAAGTAGGACGCATACAACCAGCCGTCGTAGGTGAAAATGATGGTTGCGATCAACAGGCTCCAGTCATTGAGAGAACTGTTTGCGGTAGCCGGAGTCGTCGCGACATTGTCTGCTGAACTGACAAAGAACAACAGCATGGCCAGCGAGAATATGAAAAGTCCGATCAACGACGTTGCGGTTTCCTGAATCAATGCGCTCAGTTCAACGCCGCGCAACTGTACGACAGCGAAGACTGTTGTTGCCGTGATCGCGAGTGCTGATGTATAGGCGGCCGACGCCGGTAACAGAATGGCAACGAACTCCATGATTACCACTGCTTTGATGGCGAGGTCCGTCGCATAGGTCAGCCAATCGGCCCAGCCGATAACGAAGCCGGAGTAGGGACCGTACGCGCGTCGAATCAGCGCATAAAAACCGCCGGAACGCGGCGTCATACCGACCAGTTCTACGGAAACGGCGGTGCTCAGCAGCACGAACAGTCCGGCAAACAACCAGAGCGCGAGATACAAAGTGGTATCGGTGACCACCTCGGCGATCTCGCCCGGCCCGCGAAGGATGCCAAGGCCGATAACGCCGCCGACGGTTACCGCAATGACAAACCTGCCGGGTAAAGTCCGCTTTCGGTGTTGCTCGGTCACGCTACAACGGGGTCATCGACGTTCAGAAACCCGCAGAACCGCTTGGATACGCCGCTGTATCGCCCTCGATATGCCCGTGTTCGGCAACATGCCGGATCGCGTCCCCCATGACGGCAAGGCCCTCGCGAAGAACGGATTCGTCCATGTTGAGCGCGGGATACATTCGAATCGTGTCTTCCTGATCGCAAATCGCCCACACGCCGTTCTCGAGCATGCGCCCGCGAACGGCCCGCGC
>JABDKV010000259.1 GCA_013002045.1 Gammaproteobacteria bacterium | reverse complement strand
CCGGTCTGCGGTACGAGCGGAATCTGTCCTGACAGGTAGACTGTGCTGCCATGACGGGCAGCTTGCGAGTAAGTACCAATCGCGGCGGGGGCGGCGTCGGTCTGGATCGGTTGGCGCGGCATTGATGCTCCTGTTCAGGCGCAGACCCGTTGAACCTTGAGCACCTCCGGCATCGTCCGTATCCCGCGGATGACGCTGGCTAGATGCTCGCGATCACGCACCTGCACCTGGAAAGTCAGTGTGGAATTGTCACCGTCTCGCTCGACCACCTGTACGTTTTCGATATTCGACTGTGACCCGGAGATATTAGCAGCTACGGCAGCCAGCACGCCCATGCGATTGACAACATCAACCCGGATCTCGGCCGGAAACTCGCGATCGGTGCGCGATTCCCACTCGACCGGGATCCACTTGTCCGGTTGCTTGCGGTAATCGATCAGGTTGCCACAGGTCTCGCGGTGAATGACCAGGCCGCGCCCGGCACTGAGATAGCCCATGATCTTGTCGTCGGGTAACGGGTAACAACATCGCGCATAGGTCACAACGATACCCTCGGTCCCCGCTATCGCCAGCGGCGAATCGCTGACGTCGGTAACAGGCGTCATATCGTCATCGACCAGCCGTCGTGCCACCAGTGGTGCGAGTTGCTTACCGAGGCCGATCTCCGAATAGAGATCCTTGATCGTGGCCAGGCCAAGCTCCTGTAATGTTGCTGACAAACGTTCCCTGGGCACTTTGCGCAACGAGCACGACAGGTCCGACAGCGACTTGTCCAGCAGGCGCTTACCCAGGCTCACCGCCTCGCTTTCGCGCAATCCCTTCAGATAAGCCCGCAACGCAGACCGGGCTTTGGCCGTTACCACGAAATTGACCCAGCCCGGGTTAGGTCTCGCACCCTTGGAAGTTACGACCTCGACTGTCTGACCATTGCGCAGTGGCGTATGTAACGGCACCTGGCGGCGATCGACGCGACCGCCTACACAGCGGTTACCGACATCGGTGTGCACGGCGTAGGCGAAATCGACGACTGTTGCCCCGCGCGGCAGCCGCAGGATGTCACCACGCGGCGTAAACACATAGACCTTGTCGGGAAACAGGTCGATGCGGACACTCTCCATGAACTCTTCGGAGCTGCCCGCATCCTGCATCTCGACCATGCGCTGCAACCATTCGCGTGCCCGCGCATGCGCACTCGAGCCCGTGTCGCCAGTCTTGTATTGCCAGTGCGAAGCCACGCCTTTTTCGGCGAGCAGGTCCATGTCGGCCGTGCGTATCTGCACCTCTATCGGCACACCGTTAGGCCCAAACAGCGTCGTGTGCAGCGACTGGTAACCATTCATGCGTGGAATGGCAATGTAGTCCTTGAACCGGCCCGGCATTGGCTTAAACAACCGATGCACAACACCCAGCGTGCGATAACACTCGTCGACACCGCCGACCACGATGCGAAAACCATAAACATCGACGATTTCTGCCAGGGTGCGGCCCTTGGTACGCATCTTGCGGAATACGCTGTACAGGTGTTTTTCCCGCCCCGACACCAGGCCTTCGATAGCTGCATCTTCCATGGCTGCATTGATGGTCGCGAGAATTTTACGCACCATCTGCCGCTGGTTACCGATGCTTTTCTTGAGGTTCTTCTCCAGCACCCGTGAGCGAAACGGGTACAGGTGTCGAAATCCGAGATCCTCGAGTTCGACGCACATCTCGTGTATGCCAAGCCGGTTGGCTATCGGCGCATAAATCTCGAGTGTTTCGCGCGCGATGCGAGCGCGTTTCTCCGACGGCATGTGACCGAGCGTACGCATGTTGTGCAAGCGGTCGGCCAGCTTAACCAGAATGACGCGGATGTCGCGGGCAACAGCCAGCAGCATCTTGCGCAGGCTTTCCGCCTGCGCCTCGGCCCGACTCTTGAAGTGCAACTGGTCGAGCTTGCTGACACCGTCAACGATCTCGGCCACTTCAATACCGAAGCGCTCGGCGATCGAATTCTTGTCGTGACCGGTGTCCTCGATCACATCGTGCAGCAACGCGGCACAAATCGACTGGTGATCGAGATGCAGGTCGGCCAGTATCCCGGCCACGGCAACCGGGTGGGTAATGTACGGCTCGCCCGACTTGCGCTTCTGCCCCTCGTGGGCGGCCGCGCCAAACTCGTATGCCTTGTACACCAGATCGAGCTGCTCGGCTGTCAGGTAGTCGAGACGTTCGAGCAGTCTCTTGATATCTGCGTGTTGTTTACCTCGCGGCAGACGACTCAGTAAAGATGCCGCGGTAGACATTGGCTGTTCAGGCGCGGGTGTTGGTCATCACTCCAGTGGAGCGACCGTTGGCGGGGGACCCTGGTTGCTGGTCTCCGGATCGGGCGTCTGCGCTTCGTCCTCGAATACCGATTCCAGCAATTGCTGCTGCTCATCCTCTTCGAGGATATCAGCGTTGATGTGACCGTCGGCGATCTCGCGCAATGCGACGACGGTCGGCTTGTCGTTTTCCCACTCGACCATCGGTTCAACACCGTTGGCGAGCTTACGCGCGCGTTTCGATGCCGTCAGTACAAGTTCGAACAGGTTCGGGATCCGCTGCAGGCAGTCCTCGACAGTAATACGTGCCATTTCTAGTCCTAAAGAAAAATACGGTTCAGCCCCCCGCTTGCGGCAGGCGAACCCTCAGTCTAAGCAAAAAAGGGAGCTGGAGCCAGAAACCCTTTTGCTCAGGCCTCGGCACCTACATCGATAATCGCTGCTATCCGTGCACGCAGGGCGGGATCCTCGCGTGCAGCCTCGGCGCCATGGCCATCCAGAATCGATTCGAGCAGGTTGGCAGCAGCGTCAAATTCATCGTTTATGACGACGTAGTCGAACTCCGACCAGTGCCCCATATCGTCGCAGGCTTCGGCCAGCCGTCGCTGGATGACATCCTCGGCATCGGAGCCGCGACCGCGCAGTCGGCGCTCGAGCTCAGCATAGCTCGGCGGCAGGATGAAGATCGTCCGTGCGCTTGGCAAGGCCTCACGTACCTGGCGCGCACCCTGCCAGTCGATCTCGAGAACGACATTATGTCCATCCTGCAGCAGCCCGGTGACGTGGTCGCGGCCGGTGGCATAACAATTGCCAAAAACTTCAGCGTGCTCAAGGAATTCACCGGCAGCCGCCATCTCGCGAAAGCGCTCGCGGTCGATGAAGAAATAATCGCGCCCGTCTACCTCATTAGGCCGCTGTGAACGCGTGGTATAGGAACACGACATCACCAGTTGCGGCCGCCGCCGGCACAGCTCCCGTACCAGCGACGTCTTGCCCGCACCCGACGGTGCTGAAACTACCCACAGGTGGGCGCTTGCCTGCTCAGACACGCCACCACCACCCAGCCAACGTCGCAACCAGCCCAGCATCACTCGACATTCTGGACCTGTTCACGCATTTGCTCGACCAACACCTTGACGGCCACCGCATCGTTGGTGGTGTCGCTGTCATTGGACTTCGATGCCAGTGTGTTGGCCTCGCGATTGAACTCCTGCATCAGGAAATCCAGCCGCCGCCCGACCGCATCTTTGCGGTCGAGTACTTTTCGGGTCTCGGTGATGTGGCTGTCGAGACGGTCCAGTTCCTCGTCGACATCCATTTTCTGCGCCAGCATGACCAGTTCCTGTTCCAGGCGATCCTGGTCATAGTCTGCTTGCAGTTCCGCCAGCCGACCAGTGATTCGTTCACGGATTCGGGACCGCACCTCGGGCAGGCGCGCGCGAATACGGGCTACATGCGCGGCAATACCGTCCAGTCGCTCGACCAGCATATCGCGTGTGCGCGCACCTTCGTCACGCCGCGATTCCGTCACCAGCGCCAGCGTTTCGTCCAGCAAGGCCAGGGCGGCCTGTTCCACCGGACCACTGTCGCGTTCGCTTTCGGTGACCACACCCGGCCAGCGCAGCAGCGCCAGCGGATCGACTGGCGCGGGGCGCTCGACTTTGCCACCGATCTCGGTGGCACGCTCAATCAGGCTGTCAAGCAACGAGTGATTGAGCTGGATAGCCGTCGACGCCGTGTCGGCAAACCTGACCCGCAGTGCACAATCGACCTTGCCACGTCGCAGGTGACGGCCAATCAGCTTGCGCGCTGCGGTCTCGATCGCGCGTAGCTCCTCGGGCAGGCGAAAACCGATCTCGAGGTAACGATGGTTTACCGTCCGCACCTCCCAGACGATTTCACCCCACTCCGGGCGCCGGCTGTGGCGGGCAAATGCGGTCATGCTGCGGATCATGTCGGAACCTTCTATCGGGAATGAGACGCCCGGCGTTTACTGCGGACGGGCCACAATGTAACGTGTTTCGGTCGGGTGGCAAAGATCGTGTCTGAATGGAATTTAGTTGCAGGTAGAAGTCGCGAAATTCAGCCATATTGGCAATCGCGCCGAGAATCAGGACATGGTCGAGGTCCTGATCGGCGACCATACCGTGCTGGGGATCGTTATCGATGGCATGGGTGGGCATTCTGCGGGCGCCGAGGCGGCCCGGGTCAGCGTTGCCACAATCGCCGAGCGCTTTCGTAACAGTCAGCAACCGCTGCCGTTTCCCGAGCGCTTCCTGGTGAGGGCGGTCGCCGAGGCGCACGATGCGCTGGTGCAGCTGGGCAGTGACGATCATCTTGACGACCGGCCCCGTGCCACCTGCGCGCTTTGCCTGGTACAGGGCGACGTCGCCTACTGGGCCCATGTCGGTGACAGTCGTATCTATCACCTGCGTGGTGGCAAATTGCTCCAGCGTACCCGCGATCACACCCATGTAGAGATGCTGCTGCAGGAAGGGCTGATCGAAGAGTCCGAGATAGCCTCCCACCCGATGCGTAGCTACGTCGACCAGTGTCTTGGAGGCGAGGCCAGTCGTCCGACAGTCAGCGTCGTCGGTCCGATGCAACTGGAACGGGACGATATCGTGCTCGCGTGCAGCGATGGTGTCTGGGGCGGTGCCCGCGATCACAGGCTGGCCGGGGCTATTGATTACGAACAAGACCAGGGCACGCTTGAGGAGCAACTCGAGGCTCTGGTCAACGGTGCCGTGACAGCGAACAGTCCCAGCAGCGATAATGCCTCGGCCGTAGCCATCAGGTGGGTCGACAGCGACCCAAACTAAAAAATGAACGACACCTCCCCCCGTCCCAGCGGTCGCCAGCGCGACGCGCTGCGCAGGACTCGCCTGCGTCGTGATTATCTCGCCCATGCCGAAGGCTCTGTGCTGATCGAGTGTGGTGCCACCCGGGTAATTTGTGCCGCCAGCGTAGAAGACCGTGTGCCGGGCTTTTTACGCGGACGAGGCAGTGGCTGGGTGACGGCCGAATACGGGATGTTGCCGCGCGCTACTCATACCCGCTCGGGACGCGAGGCCAAGCACGGCAAGCAAGGTGGTCGCACACAGGAAATCCAACGGCTAATCGGTCGCTCCCTGCGTGCCGTCGTCGATCTCAAGGCACTGGGTGAGCGCACTATCACGATCGACTGCGATGTCATCCAGGCCGACGGGGGCACCCGGACCGCTGCGATAACCGGTGCCTATGTGGCACTGGCTGACGCTGTTGGCTACCTGCTGCAGAAGGGCAAGCTGGTCGACAACCCGCTGCATGGCCAGGTGGCCGCGGTATCGGTCGGCATCTATCGCGGTCAGCCGGTGCTCGATCTCGACTACGCCGAGGATTCCGAAGCCGAAACCGACATGAACATAGTCATGAACGATGCCGGCGCCTACATCGAGGTACAGGGAACTGCTGAAGGTCACGCCTTTCGTCGCAGCGAATTCGACCAGATGCTCAGCCTGGCCGAGTCGGGTATCGCCGAGTTACTCGAACTGCAACGCGACACGCTGTCGCACTAGGCTTGCGTTGAAACTCGTTGCAGCAACCGGCAACCAGGGCAAATTACGCGAGCTGCGGTCGATACTGACCGGGCATGAATTACTTAGCCAATCCGAACTCGGTATAGGCGGTGCCGAAGAAACCGGCAGCACCTTCGTCGAGAATGCCATCCTGAAAGCGCGTCATGCAGCCCACGCCTCGTCGTTGCCGGCATTAGCCGATGACTCCGGACTGGAAGTACCGGCGCTGGCCGGTGCACCCGGTATTTACTCGGCTCGCTTTGCCGGTCCGGGGGCCACCGACGCCGACAACTGTAACTGCCTGCTGGACAAGCTGGGCGACAACACCGATCGCCGGGCACGCTTTCGCTGTGTCCTGGTGGTGATGCGTCATGCGCTGGATCCGGCACCGCTGATTTGCCAGGGCAGCTGGCAGGGTGAGATAGCGGCGGCTATAGCGGGAAGTAATGGTTTCGGTTACGACCCGCTGTTTATACCCGACGGCTTCGATTGCACGGCTGCGGAACTGGATGCGGCCGTCAAAAACGAGCTTAGTCACCGCGGCCAGGCTTTACAGGAACTGTTGGCCCGGCTGCCAGCATTCCTGGCGGACAAGTGACGCCACCGCCGCTCGGTCTTTATGTGCACCTGCCCTGGTGCGTTGCCAAGTGCCCGTACTGCGATTTCAATTCGCATGCGCTGCGGAGCGAGTTGCCGGAAGTCGCTTACCTCGACGCCGTCATTGCCGATCTTCAGCACGAACTGGCCCGGACGCCGGGCCGACCCATCGAAACTGTTTTCTTTGGCGGTGGTACACCGAGCCTGATCAGTCCGGACCAGCTGTACCGTGTCCTCGAGCTGTTACGCCGCACTAAACGCCTGGCCGAAGATGCAGAGATCACGCTTGAAGCCAACCCTGGCACAGCAGAGGCCGCGCGATTTGCAGGCTATCGTGACATCGGCATCAACCGCCTGTCGATTGGTGTGCAAACGTTCGATGACGATTGTCTGCAGCGCATTGGTCGCATTCACAATGCCGACGAAGCACGCAACGCGCTACACATCGCACGCGACAGTGGTTTCACCAGGCTGAACATCGACCTGATGTACGGGTTGCCGGGCCAGCAGCCACACCAGGCGCTGGCCGACGCGCGCGAAGCCGTCAGTTTCGATCCCGGGCATATATCGCAGTACCAGCTGACACTTGAACCGGGGACGGTGTTTGCGAAATCACCACCAAGCCTGCCTGACGACGATATCACCTGGGCGATGCTCACCAGCTGCCAGGCTGTTTTGAGTGCCGGCGGTTATCGTCGCTATGAAGTCTCTGCGCTGGCCCGGGACGGACAACAGTGCCGGCACAACCTCAACTACTGGCTTTTTGGCGACTACATCGGTGTCGGTGCCGGCGCCCACGGCAAACTGACCCTGGGGCAACGTATCTGCCGCACTGAACGACCGCGACCTCCCACGATTTACATGTCTCGCTCACCCAGGGACTGGACGGATCGGGTAGTCGATGAGGGCTCACTGCCATTTGAATTCATGTTGAACGCGCTACGCCTTCCTGATGGCTTCGATCCGGCGCTTTTTGTCGCTCGTACCGGGCTCCCGGCTACTACTATCGCTGGCATTATCGAGCAGGCCTGTGCGCGTGAAATGCTCAGCATCGACACCGACTGCTGGCGGGCATCTGAGCAAGGTCTCAGATTTCTCAACGACTTACAGGCGATGTTCCTGCCAGCCACATCCGCATGATCCAATAATTGTCAGCTGGCGGTTTTATGCACAGTCGCGGCTGGTTTTGCACCAATCGCATGTCCCGGTCTCACCCGGATTGCCGCGGCGCGCAAGCCGCTTCCGCTAAGCTATTGTTTTAGATGCCTTTTAAGATTACTGAGCGGAAAATCGCCAATTTGACAAAATTCCTTTAAAACAGGCAGATTTGCGCTGACAGCCCAACTTCATCCACAGAGTTATCCACAGTCTGTGTGGATAAGGGTAAATACCCGTTTGCACCATTCGTTAGGCGCACAGAGTTAAAGTTATCTCTCAACTTGAGGGTCATTCCGGCTTGCACAAACTGACCGGTTCGGGCTATCCTGCGCGGCCGTTTTGACACGGGTCCTATCTCCGTTCGTAAAAGTCGATTGAACAATGAAAGCCGATATCCATCCCAAGTATGAAGACATCAACGTAACCTGCAGCTGCGGGAACACGTTCACCACGCGATCGACCCTATGCGACGAACTCCATATCGAAGTCTGCTCCAAATGCCATCCGTTCTTTACCGGCAAGCAGAAGATCGTCGACTCCGGCGGTCGCGTCGACAAGTTCCGTCGCAAATACGGGATGTCTGGCTGACCGAGTCCCGGCATCGCGTGCGTCGTCATGCGTTACTGATTTTCGCGTCTTTATTCGCTGGCCTGCTCGGGCCAGTAAGCGATAGCGCGTGGGCAAAGAAAAAAAACAAGGCCCAGGCAACCGAGGAAGTCACTGAGTTCGGCGATGCCGCCCTCGGGCGGGTCTACCACGAACGGCTGACTGCCGCCTTCGGTATCTACGAAGACCCGGAGCTGGCCGCCTATGTGCAAGCCCTCGGCGACGAGCTGGCCGCGGTCGCACCCAACAACGATTACAGCTGGCACTTTACCGTGCTCGATATCGATATGGTCAACGCCTTTGCGTTGCCCGGTGGCTACATCTACGTGACCCGTGGCTTGCTGAAGCAACTCAACACAGAAGCACAGCTGGCAGCGGTGCTTGGTCATGAGATCGGGCATGTAACGGAACGACATGCAGCACGCCAGCACAAGGCATCACAGGTCGTCGGCAAAGTCACCGGAGCGATGGCGGCCACTTCCGGTGGTTTCAATCTCGGCACCCTGTTCGGTGCCGGCCTGGTGCGCGGGTATGGTCGCGAAATGGAACTCGAAGCCGATTGCACCGGGGCCGAGATCATTGCCAAGCTCGGCTACAACCCCGACGCTGCGCTTGAAGTCCTGCAAACGATCAAGATGCTCGATGATTACATGGCAGCGGCGGATAACGACAGTGGCAGCGACGATGAACTTGCCACCTATCACGCCATGCTGTCGTCTCACCCCGAGAAAGAACGACGTATGCAGGAGCTTGTTGCCAGCGCGGCGACGACTACCACGCTTAGCCGGGACGAGGGTCGCGAGCGCTACCTGCGGCATATAGACGGGCTGGCCATTGAGGGCAGCACGCAGCAAGGCGTCCTGCGTGACAACGTCATGTATCACCAGGCCATGAACATGGCCATCACTTTTCCAGCAGACTGGGAGGTCGCCAACCTGCCTGACCGGCTAATGGCACAACCACCTGCCGGCGATGCACTGCTGGTAGTCCGGATTTACCCGCAAAAGGCCAAACGCGCGCGCAAGGTCAAGGTTGACCAGTTCCTGCAGAAACGCCTTGGCGTGCGACGTTGGCAGAATTCGCGTCATGAGCCCGTCAACGGCAACCCGGCGTTTATCACCCAGGTTCCCAAGGCCCGCACGCCCTACGGCCTGCGGCTGGCGCGAGTGGCGGCGATTTATCACAACGACAGTGTCTTCGTATTTAACGGCGCTGCCGAGGACGAGGACCGGCAACGACGCTACGACGCGCAGTTCGTTAACACTATCGAGAGCTTCCGCCCAATCGGCGACGACGAGGCGGCACAGTCCGAACCGATCAGGATCCGCACCATCGAAATGCCTGCCGACAGCACGCTGGCCGCGCTGGCCGGGCAATCGTCGTTTGCCGACGAGGATCTGCTGCGGCTGCTGAACGGGCTTTACCCCGACGGTGAGCCGGCAGCCGGACAACTCATCAAGTACGTCGACTAGCTGGCGTTAGTCAGCAGCTGTAATTCGCGCAGATCAGCCCGTTTCATCGGCTTGCCATCGACAGGGCTACACGGTGCCTGGCGGATACCGTCACGGGGAAACACCACCAACAGCACCGGCACCTCATCGGCTATGAAGTGATAGCCGGGATAGCGCACATGGCCATTGCCTGACATGCGCATACGCCGGTCGACCAGGCGGTAGGGTATGCCGGCGTCCATCAGACGCAGCGTGACCTGTTCCGGGGTGTCGGTGAACAGGTGTAGTTCAACATCGGCACCGGCGGAGACAGCGCCACTGAGAACTGCGCCGGTGACGCGGGGCTCAAACTCCGGAAACAGGCGCAGCACTTCTGCCGCCGTGTCGCGGTAGTCAGCGAGGCGGGTGCGATGCTTATCTGCGCTGAACAATCGCTGGTTTTCAATTAACGCCTGCTCGATCTCCGCATTGCGCGGCAGGCTGGCCTGGTCGGTTACACCAAGACGCTCGGCAGCCTTGCGCTTGGCCTGCAGGTAATCGTCCACACCCTGTTCGGACATGATGCGGGCGGCCTCATGCGCAACCCGGCGGCGGGTCTGATCTCCCCGTGGTGCTCGTCGACGTGGCATCGCTGGCCCCTGGCTGGCGTCAGAACAGCGGCTGTTGCTCCTCTTCGCCGTCTTCCGTTTCAATATTGAAAAAATCTACTGGTTCCTCCGGCTCACGTTCGGGAACGTCACCGACACGGAATACCTCGAATATTGCGTCCTGGTCGTCAGCCCGGGCAAGCAGCCCGGATTCGGGCGATATCCTGACACGCACCAGCCCCGGTGGCGTGATGTGTGCCTGCTCATCGACCCCGTCGAGCGCCACCTGCATGAAATCGATCCACGCCGGCAGCGCCGCCGTACCACCGACCTCACTGCGACCCAGCGGTCGTTCCTGGTCGAAACCGACCCAGACCGTAGCAACGAGCTGGTCGTTAAAGCCACTAAACCAGGCGTCACGATAGTCGTTGGTCGTGCCGGTCTTGCCAGCGAGGTCGTTGCGTCCCAGTGCATTGGCTTTTTGCGCGGTGCCGCGACGGACCACATCGCGCATCATGTCGACGATCAGCCAGGCCGTTTGCTCGTCGAGCACGCGTGGCGCGGCCTGCTCGGCCAGTATCCACGGACGATCGATGTCACACTCGTCCGGGTCAGGTTCGCGCTCAGCCAACACCGCCTCGAGATCATCGACAACGACACAGTTGTCGCAGACGATTCGTGGTTCCGCTGCATAGAGAATATTGCCGTTGGCATCTTCAATACGCTCGATGAAATACGGCTCGACGGCATAACCGCCATTGGCGAAAGTGGCGTAGGCGGATGCCAGCTCCAGTGGTGACAGCGCCACACTACCCAGCGCCAGCGACAGGTCGCGCGGCAGGCGCTGCTGGTCGAAACCCAGCCCGGCGAGGAACTCAGTGGCGGTACTGACGCCGATTTCACGCAGTACACGGATCGATACCAGGTTGCGCGAGCGTACCAGTGCTTCACGCAGCCGCGTCGGACCATAGAAACTCTGGCTGTAGTTTTCCGGTCGCCAGGTGTCCTCGAGCCTGGCATCCTCAAAAACCACAGGCGCATCGTTGACCAGCGTGGCCGGGGTAAAACCGTTTTCCAGCGCTGCCGAGAAAATGAAAGGCTTGAATGCGGATCCGGGTTGTCGCTGTGCCTGCACCGCACGGTTGAACTTACTGTCGTAGTAGTCGAAACCGCCGGTCAGCGCTGTGATGGCCCCGTCATCGGGGGCCACGGAGACAAGCGCCCCCTGTACCTGCGGTAGTTGCGCCAGTTGCCAGCGGCCTTCGTCGTTGATCCTGACATAGACCACGTCGCCGGCTTGCATGACCTCGCTGGCCTGTTCCGGCACCTCACCATCGACCCGGAAGTCATCGATGTAGCGCTGGGCCCAGCCAAATGCCGTCACATCGAGTTCGGCCATACCGTGGTCTTTGATAAAGATACGCGCCGTCGCCTCGCTGTCGACAACCAGCGCCGGATGCAACATCGCTACGGGGCTGTAGTCGCTCAGACGGGCCTGCCACTCGTCTTCGCCATCGCCTTCCGACAACGAAGTCGTCGCTATGGCCCCGCGATAACCATGACGTTCGTCGTAGGCCAGCAGTGCCTTGCGCAACGCAGCGACTGCCGTGCGCTGCAGACGACTGTCCAGTGTGGTCGTTACCGAATAACCATCGCTATAAGCCGCATCGGCACCAAAACGCTCGACCAGTTCGGCACGCACCATCTCGGCTATATAGGGCGCATCGAGCGCGACCGTCGGACCGTGCAGCGTGGTCTCGATCGGTGCCTCGCTGGCAGCATCGAACTGTTGTTGATCGATATGACCCAGTTCCAGCATCCGTCGCAATACATAGGCGCGGCGGGTCTTTGCCTTCCCGGGATTGGAAATAGGGTTATCGCTCGAAGGTGCCTTTGGCAGACCGGCGATCGTGGCGATCTCAGCCAGTGTCAGCTCGTCGACCGTCTTGCCGTAGTAAACCTCGGCCGCGGCCCCGACGCCGTAGGCGCGATGGCCGAGCAGTATCTTGTTCAGGTACAGCTCAAGAATTTCCTGCTTGGACAATTCCTGCTCGATACGCAGCGACAGGAATATCTCCTTGATCTTGCGTATGTAGGTCTTTTCGCGCGTCAGGAAGAAGTTGCGCGCAACCTGCATTGTTATCGTACTGCCACCCTGGCTTTTCTCCCCGGTGAGCAAAACTGCGATCGCAGCGCGCACCAGGCCCTGGTAGTCGACCCCAGGGTGTTCGAAGAAGCGATCGTCCTCAGCAGCCGTTATCGCCTGAACCAGTTGCTCCGGCATATCATCGAAACTGACCGGCGTCCGTCTTTTCTCGCCAAATTCGGCCAACAGGCGGCCGTCGCGACTGTATACGCGCAACGGAACCTGGAATTGCACGTCGCGCAGGACATCGGCGGACGGCAGCTCGGGCGCCACATATATATAGGCACCTACAGCGGCAGCCAGGCCGGCCGCCGCACCGAAGGCGCCCAGGGCCAACGCCAGCAGGGTGAGTTTCAGGAGAATTCTCATAGAAAGTTGCAGTTTCCACGCGCGGGGAGCGCAGGTGACGATTATATCTGTCTGTCAATTGTGAACGGTATCACGTCATTCTGACCACAGGCGCGTCAAAATGCGCCTATGTTGGGGCCAATTATGTCAAACTTGGTCACAACGGTGGTACTGGCTATAGACACGACGCGCTGCGCTTGAAGTAATGAGCAGTCCGTCACGTTTCGAGCCGTGATTTTATTGTTCAATAATTGACTGATAGACTTAAGATTATAGACTATCTTTCTCACGCAATTACCGGCGGCGTAAGGGAAAAATGGCATTGCTCTCGAAAAAGAACCGGCCCGTTATCGGGCTTGACATAACGACGTCGTCTGTAAAGCTCATCGAGCTGGGCCGGACCGGGTCGCGTTATCGCGTCGAAGCGTACGCAGCGCAACCGACTCCGCTCAATTCAGTCAACGAAAAAGCGATTATCGATCCTGATGCGGTCGGTGAAGCAGTACGAATCGCTCACAAGCGCTCTGGTGCGCGTGCGCGTGACGCTGCGGTCGCCATTAGTGGCGATGCGGCAATCACCAAGGTCATCCAGATGCCATCCAATTTTCAGGGTGCAGAACTGGAAAGCCAGGTCGAACTACAGGCTGACCAATACATACCCTTCCCTATGGAAGAGGTCAGCTACGACTTCGAAGTAATCGGACCGTCCGACAAGGACGGCGAGATGATCGATGTATTACTGGTTGCGACCCGAACAGAAAACGTCGAGATGCGCCAGGCCGCCGTAGAGGCAGCCGGACTCAATCCACGTATCGTCGATGTCGAGGCTTTCGCTGTCGAAAATGCCTGCGAACTGATGCGTCACCAGATGCCTGATGAAGGTCGTGATCACTCAGTGGCGGTCATCGACTTCGGCGCAACTACAACCTCGTTTAGCGTGTTACGCGATCTCAAGGTCCTGTACACGCGTGACTTTGCTTTCGGTGGTCAGCAGCTCACCGAAGAGATCATGCGTACTTACGGCCTGTCGCTGCAGGAAGCCGGTCGCGCCAAGAAAGAAGGCGGCCTGCCCAGCAACTATGGCCCTGAGGTGCTTGACGCTTTTATCGACGACATGTCGCAGCAGGTCAGTCGTTCGTTACAGTTTTATCTGGCATCGGGTGGGGGCCGTGAGCAACCGGAAGCCATCCTGGTATGTGGCGGTTGTGCCAATATTCCCGGAGTGGCCGACCTGATCCAGAGCCGTGTCGGTATACCGACATCTATTGGGGATCCCTTCGGGAACATGAAGGTAGCGTCCAAGGCGAAGGCAGCTGGCGTGCACAAAGATGCAACGGCATTGTTGACTGCCTGTGGCCTGGCGCTGCGGAGTTTCGACTGACATGCCAAGAATTAATCTACTCCCATGGCGCGAAGAACTTCGTAAAGAGAGACAACGAAACTTTGCGGTTGCGGCGGCAGGTGCAGTGCTGCTGGCTATCGGCGGTATTGTTCTCGCCAAAAACCTGGTGCAAAACAAGATCGAGTACCAGGAGGCGCGCAACGACCTGCTGCAGCAGGAAATTACGACCCTGGAACAGCAGATCGGTGAGATCAACGAGCTCGAAGAACGCAAGGCGCGCCTGCTGCAACGGATGCAGGTAATCGAGAAGCTTCAGCGCAGCCGGCCCGAAATCGTGCACCTGTTCGACGAACTGGCGCGCACCATACCTGACGGTGTCTATCTCGAAGCTGTTACGCAACAGGGCGATCGGGTAACGATTAAGGGTAAGGCGCAATCGAGCACGCGTGTATCGGCCTACATGCGCAACATCGATTCATCGAGCTGGCTGACCGATCCCGGGCTTGACGTAGTCGAGACTCGCGACCAGGGCTCCACCCGGCTCAGTGAGTTTACGATCTTTGCCGAGCAGGATAATCCCAACGCAGACGACGAGGAGGACGGCGCATGAACTTCCTCGAACAACTGCAATCGCTGGACTTCAATGACATCGGCCGCTGGCCACTGTTGTTCCGCACGCTGTTCATCGGGCTGCTGTTCGTCCTGGTGCTGGGCGGCGGCGTCTACTACATGGTCTGGCGTACCCAGCTACCTGAACTCGAAACTGTCGAAGCGAAAGAGGCCCAGTTACGTACAGAGTTCGAGAACAAGCAGCGTAAAGCTGTCAATCTCGAGGCTTACACCGAGCAACTGGCTGAGATGGAAACCTCGTTTGGTGCAATGCTGCGCCAGTTACCCGATCGCACCGAGGTACCCAGCCTGCTGGTCGATATATCGCAGACCGGACTTGCCTCGGGGCTCGACGAAGAGTTGTTCCAGCCTACCGGCGAAAAACAGATCGATTTCTATGCTGAACTACCCATTCGCATAAGACTGCGCGGTTCATTCCATGAACTGGCGGCGTTTGTCAGCGGCGTAGCAGCACTACCGCGAATCGTTACGCTGCACGACATCGAGATCGAACGTGATGACGAAGACCTGGTACTCGACCTGACGGCCAAGACCTATCGCTACCTCGACGAAGATGTCGCCGCCGCGGGAGGCCAGCCATGAAGAAGCTGGTATTGATCACGCTGGTTGCCGTACTCGCCGGTTGTAGCGAAGACTTTTCCGATCTCGAGCAATACATTGCTGAGGTCAAGGCGCGTCCCGGTGGTCGTATCGAACCACTGCCGCAAATCAAGCCGTACCAGACCTTCGTTTATTCGGCCAGCGATTTGCGCTCGCCGTTTCAGCCCGCTACCGAGCAGCAGATGGGGCCGCAACCGGGCACGGCTACGATCAATGTCAACCGACCGCGCGAATTTCTTGAGCAATACCCGCTCGATTCGTTGCGCATGGTCGGCACCCTGAACATCGGTGGCACGCGCTATGCGCTGATAAAGACCGCGGATGAGCTAATCAACCGGGTCCGTGTTGGCAACTTTATGGGCCAGAGTGAAGGCCAGATCGTTGAGATCACCGATTCAGAAATCAAGTTAATTGAAATTGTCAGTGACGGCATTGGTGGCTATATCGAGCGCCCCGCTGCCGTACCACTAAGCGATTGAAGACCGGGAGTTAATAATGATGTGGATTAAAAAGCCCAGCGCGATCGAACAGGGGGATTCGCTGTGGCGCATTGGACTGGCTGGGTTACTTTTCAGCCTGCTCCTCCCACTCAGCGCCATCGCCCAGGATCCGGCGTACCTGCTCGAAGATATCGAGGTGGTGCCGCTGCCCGGTCAGCAATTGCAGCTGCGGCTACAGCTCAATGGCCCGGCGATTGACCCGCTGAGTTTTACCATCGATCGCCCGGCCCGAATTTCGCTCGACCTGGCCGATACCGGGCTGGCACTCGACACGCGCCGTCAGCAGGTTGATATCGGTGTCCTGCGAACGGTACTGGCTGCCGAAGCAAGTGGTCGGACGCGTATCGTGCTGAATCTCGACACGCTGGTACCGTACGAGACCCGTGTCGACGGTAACAATATCTATGTCACGCTGGCCGCCGGCCCCGGGCGCGCTGTTAGTGCACCCACTTTCGGCACCAGCACGCCGGCACCGTCGGCTGCAAGTCCCTTGCCCGGTGTGCGTGCGGTGCAGGATATCGATTTCCGTCGCGGCATCGATGGTTCGGGTCGTGTCATCGTCAACCTGACCGATCCGAAGACCATTGTTGATGTCCGCGAACAGGGCAACACGGTGATCGTCGAGTTCGTCGATACCGCGCTGCCTGCTGAATTTCGTCGTCGCATGGATGTGCTCGACTTTGCCACCCCGGTCAGCACAGTCGATGTATCCGAGGTCAATGGCAACGCCCGGCTGGTGGTCAGCGCCAACGGTGCATACGAGCAGATCGCTTACCAGTCTGACGATATTTTCACAGTCGAACTGAAACCGTTCGTGCCCTCTGCCGCCGACCTGTTCGAGCAGCAACAATCCAAGGAATACACTGGCGAACGCCTGACACTGAACTTCCAGGACATTGAAACACGCGCCGTGTTGCAGTTACTGGCCGATGTCAGCGGCAAGAACATCGTGGTCAGCGATACCGTCGCCGGTAATGTCACGCTGCGTTTGCAAAATGTACCGTGGGATCAGGCTCTCGACATTATCCTCGAGACCAAGGGCCTCGACATGCGCCAGCGCGACACCGTGATCCTGGTAGCACCGGCCGAAGAAATGGCCACGCGCGAGCGTGCCGAACTCGAAAAGCTGAGACAGTTCGAGGAACTGGCGCCGCTGCGCTCGGAGTTTATCCAGGTCAACTATGCCAAGGCGGCTGAGTTACGTGGGCTGATCACCTCGTCCAGTGGCGGCCAGTCAATGTTGTCCGAACGTGGCAGCGTCGCCATCGACGATCGTACCAACACGCTGCTGGTACACGACACGGCCGAAAAACTGGCTGACATCCGCAGGCTGGTACAGACACTCGATATCCCGGTACGTCAGGTCTTGATTGAGTCGCGCATCGTAGTCGTCAACGACGACTTCTCGCGCGAAATTGGCGTACGTGCCGGTTACACGGCAGTCGACCAGAACTCTTCCGATGGCCTGATCTCCGTCACCGGCTCTGGTGTCGGTTCTGACACGATCGTCGGCTCGGCCCTGGAAAACCTGCAGTCGACGGGTAATCCATTCCCGGTGACATTGCCGTCCATCGATGATCGACTTGCGATCAATGCGCCGATCACCGGCCCGATTGGTCGCGTCGCACTGGCGATACTCGATTCCGATTACCTGCTTGATCTGGAGCTGGCGGCGTTGCAATCGGAAGGCCGGGGCGAAATCGTCTCGACCCCGCGCGTAATTACGGCCAACCAGCAGGAAGCCCGCATCAAGCAGGGTGTGGAGATTCCGTTCCAGCAGGCCTCATCCAGTGGCGCAACCACGGTGCAGTTCAAGGAAGCGGTGCTGAGCCTGGTGGTGACACCGCTGATTACACCTGACGACCGGATCATCATGGATCTCAACGTCAGCAAGGATAACGTCGGTGCTGTCGTGCCAACCGCCAACGGTGGTTCAGTGCCCAGCATCGATACCCGCGAAGTCGTCACCCAGGTGTTGGTCAATGACGGTGAAACTGTCGTACTGGGCGGCATCTACGAAACCGAGACACGAGAGTCGGAAGCGAAGGTTCCGGTGCTCGGCGATATACCGGTACTCGGTGGCATGTTCCGCTCGACGCAGCGGGTAGACAACAAGGCGGAGCTGTTGATTTTTGTCACTCCGCGGATTCTGAAAGACGGCGCAAACCTGAATTGATTTGATGGCGCCGGCGGCGTCTGACAGAGGATTACACTCGATGCGAAAACTGATCTTTGTGCTGGCAATTGCAGGCTTTGGACTGAGTAGCTGTGGTGGTGACGAAAACACCGTTGCCCCGCCGCCACCGGCACCACCCGGGGGTGGACCTGTCATTGCCTCGATCGACCTGATCACTGACAACCCGCAGATACCGTCGGATGGCGGCATCCCGGCCGCGATCACGGCGTTCGTCAAGGATGCCGACAACAACTTTGTCGAAGGTGTCGATGTCTCCTTCGCCGCCGATTCGGGTGGCATCGTCGTGACCGAGCCGACCACCTCGGCGACCGGTACCGCGGCAGCGACGCTGTCGACGGCCGGCGATCCGACCAACCGCATCATCACGGTGACAGCAACCGCGGGCGAAGTATCGCAGACCCTCAGTGTATTCGTGACCGGCTCGCAATTGACGATTACCGGGCCCGACAGTCTCGTCCAGGGTGACGATGCGACCTACACCATCGTGCTGGTCGATGGCGGCGGCCAGGGCATCCCTGGTGTCACGGTCGATGTCACATCGCGTGACGGCAATGTACTCGAAGCCAGCACACTGACCACTGATGCCACCGGACAGGCCCAGGTACAGCTGACAGCCACCCAGGGTGGTGACGATGTCATTACCGCTACCGGCCTCGACCTCAGTGCCAGCCGCACGATCACTGTTTCCGATGACAACTTCGCTTTCAAGTCACCGGGTGAGAACGCAGAAATCGATCTTGGTGCCGTCCAGGTTCTGACAGTCGAGTGGCTCAAGGACGGTGTCCCGCAAGCCAACGAGGTGGTGACCTTTTCGACTACGCGGGGCGAATTTGTCGGCCTGGCCGGACCGCCGCAGATCACGACCAACGCAGCTGGCGAGGCATCGATATCGGTCAGCGCCGACAATGCCGGTCCGGCCATCGTCAGTGCCGTCGCCGATGGCGGCCCTACCACGCAGCTACCCATTGAATTCGTCGCGACGGTGCCGGCCAGCCTTGAGTTGCAAGCCAGCCCGTTCACAATCGCACCCGGCAACCAGTCGACGCTGACTGCTATCGTGCGCGACCCGGATAACAACCGCGTCAAGAATGCCCGCGTACAGTTCTCATTGCAGGACGTTACCGGTGGCACGCTGTCGGTCGGCGCAGCCGACACCGACAGCCAGGGCCGGGCGCAGACCTTTTACACGGCCAGTGATACCGTCAGTGGCAACCAGGGTGTGACAGTAACCGC
>JABDKV010000245.1 GCA_013002045.1 Gammaproteobacteria bacterium | reverse complement strand
AGTTTAAGCGCAGTCGTGGTCAGCCGACCCGAGACTACGAGCGTGAACGCGAAGTTATCGAAATGGCCCGTCATGAGGCGACCGGCCTCGGGTTGTCGACCGACCTGGCCGAATCACTGATGCGTCGGCTGATTCGTGCTTCGCTGGTGCACCAGGAGCAGGCAAGGGTTAGCGCAACAGACCATGGCGCTGGCAAGCGTGCGTTGGTTATCGGTGGCAAAGGCAATATGGGAAGGTGGTTTGTCGAGTTCCTCGCCTCGCAGGGATTCGGTGTCGAAGTGGCCGATCCGGCCGGCGCGGTCGCCGGTTACGACTACCGGGCCGACTGGCGCGACGGTCCCGTTGATCATGACCTGGTCATCGTTGCGACGCCGCTGGGAATCATGTCCTCGGTGCTCAATGAACTGGCGCGTATGCAACCGCCCGGCCTGATCGCGGACATTGCTTCGCTGAAAACACCGATCAGGGAAGCATTAAGGAATGCTGTGGCATCAGGATGCCGTGTCGTTTCCCTGCACCCGATGTTTGGTCCCGATACCGATTTGTTGTCAGGTCGCCATGTGCTCTTTATTGACCTCGGTGCACCCGAAGCGATTGCCGAAGCGCGGGCTTTGTTTGCACCCACAATGGTCGAAACGGCCGAAATGGATCTCGACGAACATGACCGCCTGATCGCATTCGTACTCGGTCTTTCGCACGCTTTGAACATCGCGTTCTTCAACGCGCTGGTCGACAGCGGCGAATCGGTGCCCCGACTTGCCGAGATCTCCAGTACGACTTTTGATGCACAGCTCGATGTTGCCAGTAAGGTTTCGGGGGAAAGCCCGCAAGTGTATTTCGAGATCCAGGCACTCAACGAGCACGGGCGCGAAGCACTAGATGCGCTTGGAGCCTCAGTTGAGCGCCTGCGTCAGGTTATTGCGACCAATGATGTAGCGAGCTTCGAGCAGATCATGAGCCGCGGCAGCGACTACCTGCGTTCCAAGCGGGCCGGCGGTTGATAACCGACCCGGTGTTTTACCTGGCCGCCGTGCCGGCGGTGTTGATATTCGGCATTGCCAAGGGTGGTTTCGGTGGTGGTCTGGGCGTGGCCGCGGTGCCATTAATGGCATTGGTGGTTTCGCCGGTGCAGGCAGCGGGGATTCTGCTGCCACTGTTATGCCTGATGGACCTGTTTGGTCTTTGGGCTTATCGCAGCCATCTCAACCCGCGATTACAACTCTACCTGTTGCCGGCAGCAGTATTGGGAATAGTAATTGGTGCGTTATTGTTTGAGTACATGAGTGCCGACACGATACGACTGATCCTCGGCACGATCGCAATTTCATTTACGCTCAATCACTGGCTTGGTTTCAGCCGCTGGCTGTCACACCAATTGCAACGTGCCGGCAATGGCGCGGCCGTAATGGCCGGCAGTGTCGCCGGGTTTACCAGTTTCGTTGCGCATGCCGGCGGACCACCGCTCAATATTTACCTGTTGACGCGCGATCTCGACCGCACACACTTTGTCGGAACCACAGTGCTGTTCTTTGCCGTGGTCAATTACACCAAGCTAATCCCCTATGCCTGGCTTGGTCAGCTCAGTGCGACTAACCTGGCGACTGCCCTGGTGCTGGCGCCGCTGGCGCCGCTGGGTATCTATGCGGGAGTCTGGCTGCACCGCCGGATTTCAGACAGGCTGTTCTTTCGCGTGGCGTACATTGCGTTGTTCTTAGTCGGACTCAAACTGGTGTGGGATGGGCTGCAATAGCGGGAAAATCTGCACACCCGAGTGAAAGCCTTGCGTGGAGGAATAGTCTGCTAATAACGCAAGTATCTGATAATAATAATAAAATATCGTTGGCATGGATTCTGCAAAACCCCTGAAGGGTCACCATTGGGGTGATACAGAATGAGGAGTGTGGATCGGTGCTGTCACTTAGACCGCGAATTCTAAAGAGATACCTGTCGATTGTCGGGCTACTGCTAAAGCATGGCGGTGATGAATGGCTCAATCCCGATGCGCGGACTGAGCTCATGACCCATGGGACACCGCAGGAGGATGACAATGACGATTCGCTGGCAGACGATCTTGAAGCACGTGGACCAACCTTTGTAAAGCTGGGTCAGCTATTGTCGACCCGCCCCGATATAGTGCCGCCACAACACCTGGAGGAGCTGAAACGCCTGCGCAATGACGTAGAACCGTTCGATAGCGCGACCGCCAGGCGCATCGTCGCCGACGAGCTGGGCGCCGACGTCGATAAGCTGTACGCCGAGTTCGGCGATAAGCCTTTTGCCGCTGCATCGCTGTCCCAGGTACACCGCGCACGACTGCATGACGGTCGCGAAGTCGCGGTCAAGATCCAACGGCCCGGTATCCGCGAGGTAATGACTGACGACCTCGACGCACTCGATGAGATCGCAGCCTTGCTGGAGCGGCACTACGAGGCCGCCCGTTGCATTGAACTGGTGGAAGTGGTCGGACACCTGCGTCGCACGCTGATGCTGGAGCTGGACTTCAACAATGAGCGGGCCAATTTACAACGCTTCGCCGAACTGCTGGACGACTACCCGAAACTGGTACTGCCGGCACCGGTGCCGGACCTTTGTGGATCGCGCGTTCTGACGATGGACTACATCGACGGTACGTCGATTGCGGATCTTCATGGTGTCGTACACACCGAGTTGGATGGCGCTACGCTCGCAGACCAGTTCTTCGATGCCTATCTGCACCAGGTGCTGGTGGCGGGGTCTTTTCACGCCGACCCTCATCCGGGCAACCTGCTGTTGACGCCGGATCGCAGGATCGCCGTCCTGGATCTGGGCATGGTTGGTCGTTTCCCTGCGAACGATCAACGCGAGCTTTTGAAACTGTTGCTGGCGATAGCGGAAGTCGAGGGAGGCCGCGCTGCGCAGGTGGCGATCGGCCTGGGCCAACCCACTGAAAGATTCGACGCTGATCGATTCGAACAACTGATCAGCGAGCTGGTCATGCGTCACGCCGATTCCAGGCTGGACCAGCTCAACGTAGGCGGGATCCTGATGCAGATATGCCGGATCGCAACCGAGTGTGGATTGAGGCTGCCACCGGAACTGGCCCTGTTGGGCAAGACCCTGTTGAATCTCGACGAAGTCGGAAGCTGTCTCGATCCGGAATTCGACCCGCATGAGGCCATCCGACGCAAGGCGGCGGACCTGATGCAGGAGCGACTGCAAGGTGAATCGCTGCCGGGCCAGATCTACACTGCGCTACTGGAGACGCGCGAGCTGGTGGAGAAACTGCCGCGCCAGGCAACGACGATACTCGACCGGGTCGCCAACAATGAATTGCGTTTCCGTGTCGATGCGATCGACCAGCCTGCCTTACTGGAAAGTGTGCGTAGCATTGCCAATCGCATCACCGCCGGCCTGGTGCTGGCCGCATTGATCATTGGTGCAGCCCTGCTGATGCGAATCGAGACTGAATTTACCTTGTTTGGCTATCCTGGCCTTGCAATCGTGCTGTTCCTGCTCGCCGCAGGCGGGGGTTTCTGGCTTGCCGGTAGTATCCTGTTTGAATCGCGGCCACCGGGGAGGGGGCGGTAGTGCAAATATGGACCTGGCTCGTGGGCCTGGTGATCGGGATAGCGGTGGTCTACACCCTGCTGTATTTTCTCGGTCGTCGGCGACGTACGCCTGACTGGAAGTGGGACCAGGACGCCGTACCGACGATCACCGACCTGGCCGCAACGCTGTCGGGCCTGACCCGTAGTCCGGTCTACGACGGCAACAGCGCCGAGGTCTTCACCAACGGAGCAATCTTCGACCCGATCTTCTCGGACCTGGAGCAGGCGCAACACACAATCAACCTGGAGACCTTTGTCTGGTGGGGTGGGCGCCTGGAACGCCGCCTCGCCGATGCGCTGCTGGCGGCATGCCGACGCGGGGTCAAAGTGCGTGTTACCGCAGACGGTGTCGGTGCGATGAAACGCAGTAGCGGCATTTTCGAAGAATTGCGTGCAGCCGGTGTGCGTGTCGAGATTTACTGCCCGGTGCGACCGTGGACCTTGCATCGCTTCAACGAGCGCACTCATCGCAAGCTGCTGATTATCGATGGTCGAATCGGCTATACCATGGGGCATGGCGTTGCCGATGAGTGGTTGGGCGATGCACACAGCGAAGATCATTTTCGCGATACCGGTCTGCGTCTGCAGGGCCCGGTGGTCCACGGCCTGCAAACGGTTTTTGCCGAGAACTGGACACAGCTGACTGACGAACTGCTGGTGGGCGATACGGTATTTCCACCGCTCGAGGAGAGCGGCAACAGTGTTGCCCTGGTAATCAGCAGTTCATCGGGTGACGATTTCTCTAATGTCGAGATCGGCTTCGCCATGGCGCTGGCAGCGGCGCGCGAAGAAATCCTGATCCAGAATCCCTATTTCGCTCCGGACCGCAATGTAGTGCGCCTGATGTGCGAAACGGCAGCCCGGGGAGTACGTATTCGACTGATGGTACCGGGCGAGGCAATCGATGCGCAGGTACTGCGGCGTGCAGCGCGCCACCTCTACCCGACGCTGATCGAGGCTGGTGTCGAAGTCATGGAATACCGGCCGACACTAAGCCACCAGAAGGTCATGGTGATCGACGGCACCTGGTCGCGTATTGGCTCGACCAATCTCGATTGTCGTTCACTCGAACTCAACGAAGAGGCGGGCGTGTTTATTTGCGACACCGGCATCGCCGCAACGTTGCGACAACAATTCATTGCCGACACCCGGCATTGCACGAAAATCAATGCGGAGCAATGCGAGCAACTCGGATTTACGACGCGCATGTTCGACGCCGGGGCCTACCTTATTCACGGCCAGCTGTGATGGACAGGGAAAAGCTCAACGACATTCTCATCGATCACGGTGCTCGCCTGGAAACCCAGCTGGAAAGACTGTGGACACCGCTGCGCAGGCGTCTGCGACTGGACCGGCCGGCCCACATCGCGGCCTACCGCGGCTTCGCCAACAGCGACAAACTGACCGTCAGCGGTCGGGTACTGGCCAATCGGCCACTCGGAGGGCCCGGCGAGGACGATGACGTGCTCGATAACCTGCGTAACTCCATCAAGCGTTGGACCACCCACGAGATCAGCGACACCCGGGTTGTTTTACGCTGCGGCAAGCAGCAACAGCAGGTGCGCACTGACGAGGAGGGCTATTACACGGCAGATTTCGACATATCCGCGGCGATCAAACGCGGCCTGCAGTGGTTAACGGTCGAAGCTGCGGTTGAGCAGGAAGGCGAGACAATTACGGCGCAGCACCGGGTCGTGCTGCCGGGAACGGCCTGCAGGTTTCTTATCATCAGCGATCTTGATGACACCGTCATCGAAACCGGTGTCACGAGCCTGCTGACCGCCGCTCGCCTGACCTTTCTTGGCAATGCCCGCACCCGCAAGCCACTCGCCGGCGTCGCGGCTTTATACACAGCCCTGCAGCATGGACAGAATCATGAACCTGTTAATCCTGTGTTTTATGTATCCAGCTCTCCGTGGAATCTCTACGACCTGCTGCGTGATTTCCTCGAACTAAACAACATACCCGCCGGGCCGTTGTTGTTACGCGATCTCGGAGTCGATGAAACCCGGTTCATCAAGCGACGCGGCCACTTGCACAAGCTCGAGAATGTACTGCGTATCCTCGAAACTTACCGGGACAAGCCGGCGATACTGATAGGGGATTCGGGTCAGGAAGATGCACAGCTTTATGCGGAAGCCGTACGGCAACATCCTGACCGCATCCTCAGTGTCTATATTCGTGATGTCGATCCGGGGATCAGCAGCGAAGGCGATTCGGAAGTGCAAAAAGCAGCGCAACTCGTCGCCGGTTACGGCGTCGATATGGTTGCCGCCGAGAGCACCGCGCGCTTCGCAGAACATGCAGCGCAACTAGGCATGCTGCGCTGGGAGCAGATGCCCGTCATTGCTGACGCGATCCGTCGGGATCGCCAGCGACCCAGCCTGTCGGAACAAAGCATCTGAGTACCCGTTTGCACCTGTGCAGAAAAAATTTCGCGCTGCACTAAACATAAGCCTTTAATTTAGCTGCAAAATGGGCTGGCACCGTTCTTGCAAACTCCATTCCGAACACTTTCTTTCGAGGACATGGAATGGCAAACACACTGTACAACTTCAGTCGCATCGGACCGAGTAGTCCGAACCGCAGCGACGCAATCGAGATGGCGGCACGCGCTGGTTACGGCGCCAAAGGCATCGTATACGCCCTGGTCGGAGCCCTCGCAGCGATGGCCGGATTTGGTTACGCGAGTGGCAAGCTTACCGGCACACGAGGCGCACTCGAGGTGCTGAACGGCCAGTCCTGGAGCACCTTCGTGCTGGGCCTGATCGCAGCCGGGCTTATCGGTTTTACTATCTGGCGATTTTTCCAGGCGATAAAGGACACAGAGGACAAGGGCAGCGATCTGACGGGTTACGCCCAGCGGCTTGGTCTTGCGATTAGTGGCGGCATCTATGGCTGGCTCGCTTACTACGCCGTTCGCCTCGCGATGGACGCGGCCTCGGGTGGCAGTTCTTCAGCTCAGGAGCGCGCCGCCACGGTAATGTCCTACGAGGGCGGCCAGGTTTTGATCGGTGTCGTCGGTATTGTTTTCGTTGGCGTAGCCCTGTACCAGGGTTATCGTGCAATCTCCAAAAAATTCAAAAAGAACTGGAAAACCAGCCAGATGAGTGCCACTGAAGAGAAGACCGCAACCTTGTTGTCGGGTTTTGGCATCGGCGCACGTGCCGTTGCCTTTCTTATCATCGGCGGGTTCCTGTCGTATTCGGCGATCACGGCGAATCCTCAGCAGGCGCG
>JABDKV010000235.1 GCA_013002045.1 Gammaproteobacteria bacterium | reverse complement strand
CAACAGAGATTACATTTCAATAATAAAAACCGACAACATAGCCCCTCTGTATCGTGAGCTCGGTCAGAGTGTAGGCGTGGTAACGGACGACATGCAGACGCCCGCAGAACGTCGTGCTGCTTACGCGTGCGACATCACCTACACGACCAATAAACAAATCGGCTTTGATTACCTTCGTGATCGTGCCGGTGGTCACACTCGCAGCCGTCTGGATCGCCTCTTGCAAAGGTGCGGGGAAACCATGCAGCAACCGGTTTTACGCGGGCTGTGCTTCGGCATCGTCGATGAAGCAGACTCCGTGCTGATTGATGAGGCGACAACGCCGTTAATTCTTGCCCGCGCGGTCAAAAACAGCCCTGCCCCGGAACATTACGGTGTGGCGTTGGCTTGTGCAGCGAGACTGCAGCAAGGTCGCGACTACACGCAGCATGACCGCCGCATCGACCTGACGCCGCACGGCCGCGAATACATCGAGAAATTGCTGTCCCGACTGGATGCCTTCTGGCGACGACGCGACAATCGCGAGGGCTTAATCGAACAGGCACTGCGGACTATAAATCTGTACGTGCGCGATCAGCACTATCTGGTCATTGACGGGAAAGTAAAAATCATCGATGCCAATACCGGCCGATGTCTGGACGGGCGAACCTGGGAACGCGGCCTGCATCAACTCATTGAAACCCGTGAGAAAGTCGAACTGACGCCTGTTACGGAAGCCACGGACCGTATTTCTTATCAGCAACTCTTCAGTCGCTATCTGCGGCTTGGCGCTATGACCGGCACGGCAGCTGAAGTCGCACCTGAACTGCTGACGACTTACAAACTGAAGGTCGTGCGTGTCGATAGTCATCGACCATCGCGACGCACCAATCTGGGAACTCATGTCTGCGCGGATACCGAGACGAAACTGCGCGCGATCGTCGAACGCGTCAAACAGCTGCATACAAGCGGGCAACCTGTATTGATCGGCACTCGCTCCGTTGCCTCATCCGAAGAGCTCAGTGCACACCTGACCGCAGCCGGTTTGAATCACGCGGTTCTCAATGCACGCCACGATGCGAGGGAGGCGGAAATCGTCGCCCGCGCTGGCCAGCGAGGCCAGATCACCATCGCGACCAATATGGCTGGCCGTGGCACGGATATCGAGCTGGGATCAGGCGTTGCGGCACTGGGCGGGCTGCATGTCATCGTCAGCAGCCCGAATGACGCGCGCCGGCTTGACCGGCAGCTGCAGGGGCGCTGTGGCCGCCAGGGCGACCCCGGAAGCTTTGAGACATATATCTCACCAGATGACGAAATTGTGAAGCACGTCAAAGCCTTAAAACGATGCCGAGTGCACCATGAGACTCGTATTTTATGTAATGCGGCAGTAAGGCTGGCGCAGCGGAATATTGAGCGGAAACAACGGTTTATGCGCAAGCGTCTGGCACGTTCCGAGGAGCAGCTGGGCAGCGCTCTCGCATTTGCAGCAATTCGCTAGGGAAATCGAGATGTTTGGATGGAAATCAGTGATGCGGCATGGGTGCGCGGCTCTCGTCGCACTGGCAATGTTCAACCCGGCGTTAGCCAAGCCTTTGCCAGGCTTTGATTGTGTTATCGAGCCACACATGTTGTCTGACGTCAGCAGTCAGGTCGACGGCGTTGTCGACTCGATCGCTGTCGAGCGCGGGGAGCAGGTCAAGAAAGGCCAGGTACTCGTGCAACTCGACTCACGTGTCGAGCGGGCAACGGTTGCGTATGCGCAGCGGCGCGCCGCTTCAACAGCGGAAATCCGTGCTAACCGTGCCAGCGCTGATTTTTCTGCACGTCGCCAGGATCGCGTGCAGACGCTTTATCAGGACAAAGTCTTGTCGCTCGACCAGATGGACGAAACCGGCACTCAGGCCAGGCTCGCCAAACTGAATTTGATGCGCGCCGAAGAAAGTCTGAGTCTCGCTAAACTGGATCTCGCCCGCGCACAGACGAATCTCGCTCAGCGCACCATCACCAGCCCCATCGACGGCGTGGTTGTGGAGCGCTATCTGTCACCGGGTGAGTCGGTGGAAGAAAAGCCCATTCTGAGAGTGGCGCAGATTGACCCCCTGCGGGTTGAAGTCATCGTCCCGGTCGCGCACCTGTTCGATATTACGGTCGGTCAGTCTGCGATCGTGTCGCCGGAGTACCCGGTCACCGACACCTACCAGGCCACGGTCACCATCGTAGACAAAGTTGCCGATGCAGCCAGCGGCACGTTTCGCGTGCGACTGGAACTGCCTAACCCGGAGCTCAAAGTGCCGGCCGGCCTGCGTTGCGGCATTGAATTTCAGAACGTTGAACCGGGCGCCGGTGTCTTGGCGCAGAATGATCTCATCGGTTCTCCCTAAGCGGCCAGACGATGGCTGTTCTCGAGGGAATAACCGGTGAAAAGGGATAGCTCCAAAAACGATGCCGGCTGCGCGCTCCTGGAGGAACTGGAGCCGCGATTGCTGTTGTCCGCCGATCTCGCCGGAGGTCTTGCGGATCATGACAACGATGATGATATCGCTCCCCCGCTTTACGCCAGCGAGCTGAATGCTGATGCAGCAGACGATAATGCGGCCGGTGCCGAAACCCGGCGCGTCGAACTCGTCATTGTAGATTCGGCAACACCCGATTTCGAGCAGCTCATTGCCGATATTCGCGGCAACAGCAATGATGCACGCCACTTGGAAATAGCCGTACTCGATTCCAATACAGACGGCGTCAGCCAGATCAGCGCATTGCTGAATCAACACAATGGCCTCAGCGCTGTGCACATTTTCTCCCACGGCAGCGCGGGCAATATCTTCCTTGGCGACACCGAACTTGATCTCGACGGGGTACTGAGCAACGCCCGGGCGATTCAGGCCTGGGGCGATGCCCTGACCGATGCCGGCGACATCCTCCTCTACGGCTGTGATCTGGCCGCAAACAATCGCGGCAGCGACATGCTGGCACTACTCAGCGACCTGACGGGTGCGGACGTGGCGGCGAGTGATGATCTGACCGGCGCGGCGAGTCTGGGCGGCGACTGGGTTCTCGAACACACCGTAGGGCGCGTCGAAGCAAGCATCGCGGTTTCGGCAGATGCACAAAGGGACTGGGATGCCGTTCTTGCGACACCGGAGTTGTGGATTTCGCCGGCAGGAGACGTTTCGGGCGGCGGCGCTCCTGGCGATGATACCTGGACGGCATCCGAAGTAGTTAAGTTTGGTGACCCGAGCCTGGTTTTTGACCCTGTTACAGGTACGACGACCGGCACTTTCTCGTCCGCTGTTTTCAGCCTTGAGACTTTTACCAGCCCGCTGAATACATTAGTCGAGACGAGCGGCATCCACTATGTCAGCAGCAATATTACCGTAGGCGGTGCTAACGCGGTCGCGCTGCAGGAAGGCGACATACTACTGGTTACTAACGACACGTATACGTTTACCAGCACGAACTCTCTGACCGTGGACAATTCCGACGTGTTTGTATTCCGGCCTGACACTGCCGGGGACTATTCGTCAGGCACTTTCACCATGCTGCTGGACAACCCGACCGGAGGCCAGCTGGCGGGCGTGTCGTTAATAGAAGAGCAGGTTGTCCTTCCGGATATCACGCTGGAGGCAGGCGACTTTCTGTTGCTTGCCACAGCTCAGCAGACCAATGTTTTGCTGTATGAAACAACCGATGTCGGCTCGGGCACCACCAGCGGAATCCAGAACGTTCTCTTGAATGGCGCGGATACGAACGTTGCTTTCAGCAACAACCTGACAGCAATCGACCTCGTCGAAAAACAAACGACAGTGGGTGGTGTGACACTCACTGCAGGGACTCTGCTGACCGCGGTCGATGGCAATACGTCAGTCGGTGGCAACGGTCTGAACGTTCAGCGAACCGATATTTTTACGCTCACAATCAACGCCACCACGCTGGGATCCGGGCCCGGCGACGTAGGCGACGTGACGGCAACGCTGCTGCTTGATGGCAGTGACATCGACCTGAATGTAGATAATGAACGACCGTTCGGCATATCGTTATCCGCATACAAACCCACAGTTACCGTCGATCCGCTGACCACCAACGACTCGAACCCGCAACTTACCGGCACAATCAACGACACGACCGCATCGATATCGGTCACCGT
>JABDKV010000233.1 GCA_013002045.1 Gammaproteobacteria bacterium | reverse complement strand
ACATTGACAATAAAGTTGGTCTGGCGACACAGGAACGCCGGTGTCTGCATCACGTCCACTACTGCGGCGACATCGGCGAGTGGCGTATCTTCGTGCACGTCGGTCAATACCGGCACACCAACCTGCTCGCGCACGTTGGCCAGCACCTGCAACCCGGCGTCGATACCCGGCCCGCGATAACTGCCTATGGACGACCGGTTCGCCTTGTCGTAAGACGACTTGAAAATAAAATTGATGCCAAGCCGACTGGTAATCTCATGCAACCTGCCAGCGGTATCGATCGCGAGTTGCTCGCTTTCGACTACGCAGGGACCGGCAATGACAAACAGCGGCTGGTCCAGCCCAATCTTGAATCCGCAAATTTCCATAGTGCCTCAGGCGCGAGCCGCTGCAGGCCGATCGAGGTGGTCGGCGCGATAACGCCTCGCCGCCTCGACGAAGCCGGTAAAGACCGGGTGGCCATCGCGCGGATTGGAGGTGAACTCGGGATGGTACTGGCTGGCAAAAAACCAGCGATGACCGGGCAGTTCGATGGTCTCGACCAGGTCGTCTACCGAGGTACCGGAAAACACCAGCCCGGCTTCGGCGAGTCGCTCGCGGTAAGTGTTATTGAACTCGTAACGGTGCCGATGGCGCTCCATGACCTGATCGTTACCGTACAGTTCGGCGGTCAGCGTACCCGGGACGAAGGACGCCCGCTGTGCACCCAGGCGCATCGTGCCACCAAGATCGGATTCATCGGAGCGCCGTTTCACGCCACCGGCCTGGTCGCGCCACTCGGTGATCAATGCAATGACAGGGTGCGCCGTGCTGCGGTCAAACTCGGTACTGTGAGCGCCACCGAGACCGGCCACGTTACGTGCGAATTCGATAACGGCCACTTGTAGCCCAAGACAGATTCCAAGATAGGGAATGTCGTTCTCGCGGGCATACTGGACCGCACGTATCTTGCCTTCCACACCACGATCGCCGAATCCGCCCGGCACCAGGATCGCGTCCATATCAGTCAATGATTGCGGTCCGCGCTCCTCTATGTCCTGCGACTCGATGTAATGAATGTTGACCCGGGTCGCGGTCTTGAACCCGGCGTGACGCAGCGCCTCGCTTAACGAGATGTAGGAATCGCGAAAATCGACGTACTTGCCAACCAGCGCGATATTGACCTCGGATGAAACTTCCTGCTTCTCGCGCACGACCTGCTGCCACTCACTAAGATCGGCCGGCGGTAAATCGAGGTCCAGTTTCTCCGCCACGATATCGTCCAGACCTTCCTCGTGCAGCATCAGCGGAATCTTGTAGATATCGTCGGCATCAACTGCCGGGATGACGGCCCGTTCGTCGACATTGGTAAACAAGGCAATCTTGCGGCGCTCGTCTTTTGGTAATGGGCGATCAACTCGACACAGCAACACATCCGGCTGGATGCCGATAGAACGCAGCTCCTTGACCGAGTGCTGTGTCGGCTTGGTCTTCATTTCCCGCGATGTACTGATGTAGGGGACCAGCGTCAGGTGCATGTAAACGACCTGCCCGGGCTCGGATTCGACACCGAACTGGCGAATGGCTTCGAGGAAAGGCAACGACTCGATATCACCCACCGTGCCACCGATCTCGACCATGCAAACGTCGGCATCACCGGCACCGATACGCACTGAGCGAATGATCTCGTCCGTTATGTGCGGAATGACCTGCACCGTTGCCCCGAGATAATCGCCGCGGCGCTCCTTGCGAATAACGCTTTCGTAAATACGACCGGTCGTGAAGTTACTGTCTCGACCCGTTGTCGTGCGTACAAAGCGCTCGTAATGACCCAGATCGAGATCGGTTTCGGCTCCGTCGGAGGTGACAAATACCTCCCCGTGCTGAAACGGACTCATGGTCCCCGGATCGACGTTAATGTACGGATCGAGCTTGATCATGCTGATCTTCAGGCCCCGCGCCTCGAGGATGGCACCGAGTGAGGCGGCGGCGATGCCTTTGCCCAGCGAGGACACAACACCACCGGTAATAAATACGTAACGGGTCATCAGCTCCGACTCTCGTTGACAGCAGGGGGTTTTATGGGGGGGTCGAAGGCCTTACCGGTGACTGCGGTCACAGGTTCGAGTTGTACATGGCAATTAAACAATCGCCTGCGCAAACAACTTACCTCGTTATACTTTCCGGGCGCCTCGCCGACCGGGGAGAAGCTACCAGAAGCTGCCGGGTCAGTACAGCGGCGGGTGGTCATACCACCGTATTTGCACACCCGTCTCGCCCGTCGGCGCGACAAATGCGCTGTCGATCCACAGGTCAGCCACAGCTGCCAGCCGGTCTTCGACAAATAGCAGCGGGATGCGCTGGCGCATCCACGGCACAATTCCGGCCTCCTGGTACAGGTTGCGCAGCTTGCGGGTCGCCCCGGCCGCCGGTCGCAGGCCCTCACCACCACGACGAAACTGCACCGTCAAACCGGCGTCGAGTAACGCGCGCCGGAATCCACCCTGTGCACAAGCCTGTATTTCCAGTTGGCCGCAAGCGGCGGGCAACGGCAGCGTTTCACCATGCCAGTGTGCCGACCAGTCCGATCCCGGTGCCACTGGCAGCGGGCTCATCGCATACAGGCGATCGCGAAACAGCCGCAACTGTCCACCGGGCCAGTCAAAACAGGTTTCGCTATCGCCGCGCGCGCTGGCCAGCGTAGACAACAACGTCTTCATCTGCACGGTACTGGGCACCGGCAGGCCGGCCGCCACAAGCCAATGGCGTAATACATTGGCCTGCCGCTCATCGTCGAGCGCCAGCAATCGACTGCGGGAGGGCTGCCCGGAACTGTCCGCTATCTGCTGCAGGTCGATCGCAGCAAGCTGATCCTGTAGCCGCTGCGCTGTGGCGGCATGCCGCGCGGCCCGTGCCAATACCCGGCTGGTTGCCGGCCAGCGCCGCCGCAGCAACGGTAGTATCTCTTTCCGCAGGTAGTTGCGATCGATGCGGGTATCGCTGTTACTCGGGTCGTCGAACCATTGAAGATCGTGCATGACGGCGTAGTCGTGAATTGCCTGCCGTGACCAGTGCAGCAGTGGACGCCACTGCCAGCCGGCGTTAAAACGGTGCAGCTCTGGCATACCCGCCTGCCCGGCTACACCGCCACCACGCAACATTTGCAGCAGCAGAGTCTCCGCTTGGTCGTCTTCATTGTGCGCAGTCAGGATGACGTCGCCGGCGTCGATATAACTCGCCAGCGCGGCATAGCGGGCCTGGCGCGCAGCCGCCTCGGGACTGGCACCGGTCTGTGGACTGGCATCGACCACAACGGACTCGAAACGGACGCCAAGCTCGCCGGCCATCGACGCGCAGTGCATCTGCCACTGAGACGCATCGCGGTGCAGCTGGTGGTTGACGTGAAAGGCCACAAGGGTGGCGCCGCGCCGACGGGGCAGAACCGCACGGCAAAGATGCAACAGCACGGTGCTGTCGATACCACCGCTGTAACCGACAATGAAATGCCTGGCCTTCTGTAGGATCGGGTCCTGACGCAGCGCCTCAAGCATCGGCGTCGCCATTGCGACCGCCCGCTCAGGCTTCGCGGAACTCGCCTTGTTCAAGGATCCGGGCAAAGCGACTCTCGAGTAACGTGTCCAGTGGGACGGCGCCGAGTTCGTCCAGGTGGCGGACCAGTGTCGATTGCACCACAGACGCGATGGCTTCGGGATCGCGGTGTGCGCCCCCCAGCGGCTCCTCGATGACCTCATGAATCAGGTTCAGCTCGGCCAGCCGGTCAGCGGTAATTCCCATTGCCTGGGCAGCCTCCTCGGCTTTCTCGGCGCTCTTCCACAGTATCGAAGCGCAACCCTCAGGAGAAATGACCGAGTAAATTGAATACTGCAGCATCAGGACGCGATCGCCGACACCGATAGCCAGCGCGCCACCGGAACCGCCTTCGCCAATTACCGTGCAGATGACCGGTGTTGCCAGGTCAGACATGACAGCCAGGCAGCGCGCAATGGCCTCGCTCTGCCCGCGCTCCTCTGCACCGACACCAGGATAGGCTCCGGGCGTATCGATGAAGGTCAGCAGTGGCAGTTTGAAACGCTCGGCCAGCTCCATGATGCGGATTGCCTTGCGAAACCCTTCGGGCTTGGGCATGCCAAAGTTGCGGTAGACCTTCTGCTTGGTATCACGGCCTTTCTGGTGACCGATAACCGCGACCGGTCGCCCCTGCAGGCGTGCCACGCCGGCGACGATGGCCGGATCGTCGTGAAATGCGCGATCACCGTGCAGTTCCTGGAAATCGGTCAGGATGCGCCGAATGTAGTCGTTGGTATAGGGTCGCTGCGGATGGCGCGCCAGCTGGGCGATCTGCCAGGCCGACAGCTTGGCGAAAATTGACTCGGTCAGCGCGCGGCTCTTGTCTTTGAGGCGCGCAATCTCCTCGCTGATGTTGATCTCAGGATCGTCACCCACGAGGTGCAGCTCGTCGATCTTTGCTTCGAGATCGGCGATCGGCTGCTCAAAATCAAGAAAATCAAGGTTCACGGGCGCAAGACTATGCGGCAAACGCTGCGCGGCTTCAACCGGCGATCTCCATCCGGTGCTTGTAGACCAGTTCAGCCTCGCAACCCGGCAGCGCATTGATGTCGCGCAACAAGGTCACCGATGGCCGCACCAGCCACTGTTCGCCCAGCTCGACACGGGCCTGTGCCAGGTCGGAAATGTAGAGCACATCGACCGCGCACTGCCCGTTGCGATGCGGTGCCAGCGTCGCCGACAGCTGGTTGACGAATCCGGGATCATCACCACCGTGCCAGCGAATTATCATCCGTTGGGCAAACTGCTGGCGCGCCTCGTCCATGCTCAGCACACGCGACGCATTGAGCCGCCAGGCGTTACTGAAATCGTCGAAGCGCAAGATTCCGTCAATCAGCAGAATGGCATCTTTCGCGAGACGGTCGCCGGCCTGCTGCGCAACTTCGTCGAACAGCATCACTTCGATTCGTCCACTGCGATCGTCGAGCGTCAGCAACAGGCGCGAGCCTATCCGGCGTATGGCCAACACCAGGCCCGCCGTCGTGACCTGTCGCTTGGGCGCATGCCAGGCCGGCTCGGTCGGCCGCGACTGCGCCAGCAGATCGGCTATCGGTGCGGTCGTTACCCGCGCCAGCTCGGCCGCGAATTCCTCGATTGGGTGACCGGTGAGAAACAGCCCCAGCGTGTCGCGCTCGTGGGCCAGTCGCTCGGCATCGCTCCAGTCGGGGATCTCGACAATGGCCACAGCGCTGTCGGGGGTGGCAGCCACCGGTTCGAGACCGAACAAGTCGTTCTGGCCGGCTGCCTGCGCCCGCGCGTTTTGCTCCGCCACCTGCATCGCCGTGGGCAACGCCGCCAGCAAAGAGGCACGATTCGGGCCCAGCCCATCGAGAGCGCCAGCCCGTATCAGGGCCTCGAATACACGCTTGTTGAGCTTGCTAAGATCGATCCTTGCACACAGGTCGTGCAGGTCGGCAAACGGGCCGTTGCTTTCGCGCTCAGCAATCATGCTTTCCACTGCAGCCCGACCGACGCCCTTGATCGCACCCAGTCCGTAGCGAATGCTCTGCTCGTCGGCCGCAGCGAACATGTAACTCGAGTGATTGACATCGGGTCCGAGCACGGCAAGATCCAGGTGCCCGCACTCGTCGATCAGCGTGACCACCTTGTCGGTGTTATCCATATCGGCCGACAACACAGCCGCCATGAATGCAGCGGGGTAATGCGCCTTGAGCCACGCGGTCTGGTACGACAGCACGGCGTAGGCAACCGAGTGCGAACGGTTGAAGCCGTAACCGGCAAACTTCTCCATCAGGTCGAAAATGTGGCCGGCCACTTTCTCATCGACACCGCGCGCGCGGGCGCCGTCGAGAAACACCGATCGCTGCCGGGCCATCTCGGCCGCTTTTTTCTTACCCATCGCGCGACGTAACAGGTCAGCGCCACCGAGCGAATAACCGGCCAGGTCCTGGGCAATCTGCATGACCTGTTCCTGGTACAGGATCACACCGTAGGTCGGTTTGAGTATGTTCTCGAGTTCGGGGTGTGGATAGACGATCGCGGCTTCGCCATGCTTGCGCTGGATAAAGTCGTCAACCATGCCGGATTGCAGCGGTCCTGGCCGGAACAAGGCCACCAAAGCGACTATGTCTTCGAAACAATCCGGCTGCAGGCGCTTGATCAGGTCCTTCATGCCACGCGACTCAAGCTGAAACACCGCCGTAGTCGAGCAACGTTTCAGCAGATCGAATGTGGCAACGTCATCCATCGGCAGCTCGTCCAGCTGCAGTGTCGGCTCACCCGCCGCCTGGCGTTTACGATTGACCGTCGCCAGCGCCCAGTCGATGATGGTCAGTGTCCGCAGACCGAGGAAATCGAACTTCACCAGCCCGGCGGCTTCGACATCGTCTTTGTCGAACTGGCTTACTGATTCGTCACCACCTTCGCTGTACAGCGGGGTGTAATCGGTCAGCGCCGATGGTGCGATTACCACCCCTCCGGCATGCTTGCCGGCGTTCCGCGCAAGACCTTCGAGTGAGCGCGCCAGGTCAATCAATGTGCGAATTTCTTCTTCGTTTTCGTAATTGCGGCGCAGTTCCTCATCCTGCTTCAAGGCTTTGTCGAGTGTCATTCCGATCTCGAACGGGATCAGCTTGGCAACCCGATCGACAAAGCCATAGGGGTGACCCAGGATGCGCCCACAGTCGCGTACTACAGCGCGTGCGGCCATGGTGCCGAAGGTGATGATCTGCGATACCTGGTCACGCCCGTATTTGCGCGCGACATAGTCGATGACCCGGTCTCGCCGCTCCATGCAAAAGTCGATGTCGAAATCCGGCATCGAGACCCGCTCGGGATTGAGGAAGCGCTCAAACAGCAGGTCATGTTGCAGCGGGTCGACGTTGGTAATACCCAATGCCCAGGCCACCAGCGAGCCAGCACCGGAACCACGACCCGGCCCGACCGGCACGTCGTTTTCGCGAGCCCAGCGGATGAAATCGGCGACGATCAGGAAATAACCGGGGAACCCCATACCGATGATGACGTCGAGCTCAGTCGCCAGGCGTTGGTCATATTCGTCACGCGGGATGCCGGTATCAGCGACAATCTCAAGCCGCTGCTTTAACCCGCGTTCCGACTCTGCCCTGAGGAAATCGTCGACGCTGTCGCCAGCGGGTACGGGAAAATCCGGTAACACGGACTTGCCGAGCTCGATTTCCAGCGAGCAGCGCCTGGCGATCTCAACCGAGTTGGTAATCGCCTCGGGCACTTCGGCAAATAACTCGACCATCTCGGCAGGGCTGCGCAAGTATTGTTGATCGGTGTAGTGGCGTGGGCGCGCGTTGTCGGCGAGCGTATAGCCACTATGAATACAGACCCGGGCTTCATGCGCCTCGAAGTCGCCCGGTTCAAGAAACCTGACATCGTTGGTGGCCACGACCGGCACTGCCTCGCGCGCGGCAAGACGCACGGCTGGCGCGTTGTAATCGGCCTCCTGCGGCCGACCGGTGCGTTGCAACTCGATGTAATAACGGTCGGGAAAATGCTGGCGCCACCAGTCGAGTCTTTCGCTGGCCACGTCGTCGTGGCGAGCCAGCAGGGCTTTACCGACATCTCCCTGCCGCCCGCCGGACAGTACAATCAGGCCCTCTGCCGCAGCCGCCAGCCAGTCCGCCTCAAGCAGCGCGCCCTGTTGTCTCTCGCGCGACTGCCACGCCCTGGTGAGCAGGCGCGAGAGGTTGCGGTAGCCTGCCAGGTCCTGGCATAGCAAGGCGATGCCAACCGGATCGCGAAAGCCCTCGATGCGCACCCGAACATCGGCTCCGACAATTGGCTTGATACCCTGTTTCTCGGCTGCCTTGTAGAACTTGATCATGCCGAACAGGTTGGTGTCGTCGGTCAGTGCGATAGCCGGCATTTGCTGTGCCCGCGCCGCTTTTACCAAAGGCTTTATCCTGACCACGCTATCGACAAGCGAAAACTCGCTGTGCAGTCGCAGGTGGACGAATTCCGCAGTCATACCGGCAGACCCGCCGCACGCACGGGTGCGAATGAGCGTCGATGCAACGGCGTCGGTCCGTATTGCTGCAATGATTCGAGATGTGCGGCCGTGGGGTAACCCTTGTGACGGGCAAAGCCGTATTCGGGATATAGTCGATCGGCCGCCTGCATGACGCCATCGCGATGCACCTTGGCCACAATCGAGGCCGCACTGATGGCGCGAACCCGGCGGTCTCCGCCAATGATAGCCTCTACCTCGCAGGTCCAGCCGTCGGGCAGTACTGCATGCCTGCCGTCAATCTCGACGCGGGCCGGGCCAACGCCTAAGCCTCCTATGGCACGTCGCATCGCCAACAGAGTGGCGGCAAAAATATTCAGCGAATCAATCTCAGCCGGATCGCACCAGGCCACAGACCAGGCCAGCGCGCGCCGGGTTATACGACCCGCCAGCACTTCGCGACGCGCCGCCGTCAATTGCTTGGAATCGCGCAGGCCATTAATACGACGCGACGGATCCAGCACGACCGCAGCCGCGGTTACCGGGCCGGCCAATGGACCACGGCCCACTTCGTCGACACCCGCGACCAGCCGTACGCAGGTCAACGCAGCACCCCCAGCACGGCCTCGGCGGCACGCTCGTCGGCATTGCAGCGGAGCAGATCATGGATAGCGTCGCATTGACGCAGCCATTGCGGGTCGTCGCGACCCCGGTCCAGCTGGATCAGGGTTTGGTCGCGCAACCCTTCCACCGTCAGCTTGTCCTGCATTAATTCGGGCACCAGTTGTTGGTCACTCAACAGATTGGGCAAAGCAAAACGATCAATGCTCAGCAGCTTGAATCGTTCAAGCAACCAGCGTGTCGCCGGGGCAACCCGGTAGCCAACCACCATCGGCCGCTTGAGTAGCAAAGCTTCCAGCGTTGCTGTCCCTGACGCAACCACCACGGCGTCGGCGGCCGCAATTGCCTGCTGCGACTGACCGTCGACGATGGTAAAGCCCACTCCAGGCAGATACTGGTCGCGTAACTGCGCAATCTTCTGCCCCAGTGCCGGGGTCGCGGCAGGACTTACGAACTGGATGTCTGGCCGTCGTTCACGCACCTGGCCGGCGGCTGCGAAAAACACCGGACCCACGCGTTCTACCTCGCTGGCCCGGCTGCCGGGCAACAACGCCAGGGTTTCACGCTCCGGTGCGAGACCGAGACTGCTGCGCGCAGCGGCGACATCAGTGCGGTGCGGTAACTGGTCGGCCAGTGGATGCCCGACAAAAATGGCGTCGAGATTGTAGTCTTCGTAAAAGCGAGGTTCGAACGGCAGCAGGCACAATACACGGTCGGCAGCCTCTGCCATCTTTGCCGCCCGACCCGGTCTCCAGGCCCACACCGAAGGAGATACGTAATGCACCGTGCGCATACCGGCACGATGCAAACGCGACTCCACCGGAATGTTGAAGTCCGGCGCATCGATACCAACAAACACGTCCGGTTTTGTCGCCTGCAGCCGCTTTAGCAGCTGGCGACGCCGACGCAATAACCGCGGCAGATGCGTTATTACCTCGGCCAGGCCCATGACCGCAAGCTCGCTGGCATCGAACCAGGTCTCAACACCGGCGACCTGCATCGCCGGCCCGCCGACGCCGACAAACTCAGCCGCGGGCTCACGCGCCCTGATGGCCTTAACCAGACCGGCACCGAGCCGATCTCCGGATGTTTCCCCGGCCACCAGCGCGACACGCAACGGGCGATCGATCACACCGGTCTCAGCGTATGATGCTGCGTTCGCTGGATTCGAGAAAGTCCACCAGCACAGCTATCTCGGCATGCTCGCTGGCCGTTTCGCGAAGTCGGGAGATAGCGTCTTCCAGACGCAGATCGGAGCGATACAGGATGCGGTAGGCGTCGCGAATTCGACTGATCGATTCACGTGAAAAACCGCGACGGCGCAAGCCTTCAGAGTTGATCCCGCGTGGCTCGGCCAGGTGACCCGCTGCCATTACGTAAGGCGGTAAATCGCGACTGAAGGCGCAATCCATGGCTGAAAAACTGTGTTGGCCGATACGGCAAAACTGGTGAACCTTGGTAAAGCCTCCAAGAATCACCCAGTCATCGACCCGCACATGCCCCGCCAGCGTGGTGTTGTTGGCCATAATGACATTATTTCCAACGAGGCAGTCGTGGGCGATATGCACATAGGCCATGATCCAGTTATCGTCGCCGACCCGCGTTACACCATCATCCTGCGTCGTGCCACGGTTGAATGTGCATGACTCCCGAATCGTATTGCGGTTACCGATTACCAGCCGGGTCGGTTCGGCGGCGTACTTCTTATCCTGCGGAGCACCCCCGAGCGCGCAAAACGGGAATATCTGGTTGTCTTCACCGATCTCACAGGGACCTTCAATAACAACGTGCGGGCCGATCCTGGTGCCGCGACCTATGCTGACGTCTTTACCGATAACACTGTAGGGGCCAATATCGACGTCTAGGTCGATACGTGCACCGCTGTCGACTACCGCACGGGTATCGATCAACTGTCGTTTCTCCGCGGTGCGCACATCATCTCGGCACTGGAGACTTTCTCGCCGTCGATTTCAGCTCGCGCCTCGAACATCCAGATATTGCGACGTGTTCGTACCAGTCTTGCATGCAATTGCAACTGGTCACCGGGCTCCACAGGTCGACGAAAGCGAACCTTGTCGATACCAACCAGGTAATACAGCGTATCGTCATCGGGCTTGCCGGCCGTGGCGAAAGCCAGCAGGCCGGTTGCCTGCGCCATCGCCTCGAGCATGATGACACCGGGCATGACGGGTCGTTGCGGAAAATGACCAGTAAAAAAAGGTTCATTGGCGGTCACGTTCTTGATCGCATGCAGGTAATCTCCCGGCACACAGTCGAGGACGCGATCGACCAGCAGGAACGGGTACCGGTGAGGCAGCAGGTCCATGATCTGGTGTATGTCGAGCTTTACATGCTCAGTCATCGCTCAGCTCCGAAATTTTCTTTTCCAGTTGGCGGAGTCGCTTTGCCATGTCGTCGAGCCGGCGAAAACGTGCGCTGTTGCGGCGCCATTGCCGCGCCTCGTCCATGGGCAATGCGCTTGAGTATACGCCGCCCGGCTCGTTAATCGAACGGTTGACCATGGTCTGGCCGGTGATGATCACGTCATCAGCTATCTCGAGATGACCGACGAATCCAACAGCGCCTGCGATCATGCAGCGTTTACCGATGCGTGTGCTACCTGAAATGCCGCTGCAGGCTGCCACTACCGTATGCGCACCGATATAAACGTTATGTGCCACCTGGATCTGGTTATCCAGTTTCACACCGTCTTCGATAACGGTGTCCTCGATTGCACCCCGGTCAATACTGGTACAGGAACCAATTTCCACGTCGTTGCCGATGGTGACACTACCGAGCTGGGGCACTTTGAACCAGCCGTCGGTTTCACGCGCAATGCCGAAGCCGTCAGCTCCAATTACACTACCCGGGTGAATGATCACACGCTGCCCGATATCAACGCCGTGGCACACCGTCACGTTGGCCAGCAGCCGCGTGTCATCGCCTATGCGTGCGCCATGACCGATGACGACGCCGGGGCCGACATAGACCCGCTTGCCCAGCACCACATCGGCCTCGATGACTGCCTGCGGACCTATCTCGCAATCGGCTGGCACGGCTGCACTGTCAGCGACAGACGCGCCAGCGTCTATGCCGGGAACAAGCGTCCGAGGCGGTGACAACTCTGTCGCCACTCGCGCGTAAAGTGCGTAAGGGTTATCGCTGATCAGTGCCGTCGTTGGGCATTCCCCGGCATCCCCGGCCTCGAGGATAACGGCACTGGCACCGGTGTCCGCCAGCCAGCGCCGGTAGCGCGGGTTGGCCAGGAAGGTAATGGCGCCGGGACCAGCAGACTGCAGAGTGGCAACATGGTCGACAACAACATCGGGGTCACCGGCAACCCGGCAGCCGTAACGCACTGCAATATCGCCGACGCTGATCGCCATGGTCGTGAGGCCTGAGCGGCAGCTCAGTTGGCCGCGAAACTGCGTTCGAGTCCGGCGAGCACCTCGGCCGTCACATCGACAGTGTTACTGGCGTACAGCACACCGTCACCCACAATCAGGTCGTAATTACGTTCGCGAGCAAACGTCTGCACTTCCTCAAGCAGCACGCGTTGCAGCCGGCCGAGTTCTTCATTGCGTCGCAAATTGAGGTCCTCGAGGTATTCGTTCTGCTTACGCGCCAGCTCGCGGGCACGCGAACGCAGGTTGCGCTCCGCATCGCGCGCCTCGTTCTCACCCATGACGGCAGCATCGCGTTCCAGCTTGGCCTGTTCGTCACGCAGCCCCTGCTCTTCGGTCATCAGGTTGCGCTGACGCGGTGCGAACTCGTCCTGCAGGGCCTTCATTGCCGATTTCGCCTGTGGCGATTCTTCAATCAGGCGGCCAATGTTGACCACACCGATATTCATCTCGGCGGCACTGGTCAGCGGAGCTCCAAGGCCAACCAGTAACAGGGCGACGCAGGCAAATATGCGCTGTGCGGTCATGCGATCAGAATGTCGAGCCGACTGAGAATTGAAAGCGTTCAACGTCATCCTCCGGAATCCTGCCCGAACCATCGAAACTCTGGATTGGAACGGCATAGCTAAAGCGAAAAGTACCCAGCGGCGCCAGCCACTGCGCTGCGACACCCACCGACTGTCTCAGTGCGTCGGCATCGAAACTGTAATCGATTGGCCGCGGCGAGCAATTAAAACCCAGTGCAGCAATACAATCGGTAAATGTAATATCGTTGCCGCCAGTGTAAAACACATTGCCCACATCCCAGAACAGTGAGAAGCGAGTGCTGCCACGCAACTTCTCCGGTGTCGGCAATAGCAGCTCCAACTGGCTGACTGTCTTGAGATTGCCGCCATTGGGGTTGCCTTGCGAGTCAATCGGCCCGAGACGGCTGTTTTCGAATCCGCGCACCGTTTCCGGGCCACCGACATAGAACAGCTTGGACGGGGGCAAATCGGTCGAGCCGCCCATAGGCTCGCCAATCCCGAGTTCGACGTTCCATCCAAGTGTCCAGTCGCCGAAAAGCTTCCATAACCTGGTGAACTCGTAGTTGGCCGTGTAGTACTCGACTTCACTGCCCGGTGCAGTAGCGCCAACCGACAACACATGCCGGGTACCGCGGGTCGGGAAGATCACCCGATCGCGCGAGTCGTAGACCCATCCACCAAATAACTCGAAGGCCCTGAATTTCGTGCCGCAGAAATCGCTCAGCGAAGTACCGCAGCCGCCATCCGGCGAGAAGGAGAACGGGTTACCGTTGGTCTGGACAAACTGGCGGTTCTGGTCAGAACTGAATACCGTCGCGATCTGCTGGGTATCGAGATAGGAACCGCCAAAACGAACGCGGGCATATTCCGAAATCGGCCAGCTATATTCAACAGAGCCCACGATGGACTCGATCGAGAAGTCGGACGACTCCGTCGTCAACCCCTGGAAATCGGAATAGGAAAGACTGACGTTGCGGCCTATACCACTCGGTGTGCGGTAGTTATCGGCATGTGACAGGCTGTAGATCGTGCGGTAACGCCCGGAACTGACTTGTGCAGCAACGCGTTCACCGGATCCCAGAAAGTTGGTATGGGTAAAGTTGCCGTTGAGCAGCAGGCCCTGTGACCCGGAAAAACCGAGGCCGCCACCAAACTGACCCGGCAGGCCTTCTTCGATATCGAAAGTGATATCGACTTCGTCCGGGCTGCCCGGCACTGGGACAGTCTCGGAGCTGACATTCTCAACGAAAGGCAATCGCCGAATTCGTTCTTCGGAGCGTTCTAGCGCAGTATTTGATAATGGCGCCGCCTCAAACTGCCGCATCTCACGACGGAACACCTCATCGTTGACATTGCGCGTGCCATTGAATTCGATATGGCGCACGTATACCCGTTCACCGGGATCGACACGGAAGTCGATTGCAACGGTCTTCGCCTCGTCGTCGATCCGCGGTATCGGGTCGATTCGAGCACGGGCAAAACCATCCTGGCCCAGACGGAACGACATCAGCTCAGTGGTCTGGGTCAGTAGCTTGCGGGAAAAATATTGCCCTGGCTTGAGCAGGATCAGGCGCTTCAGCTGTTCTTCGGACACCACCATGTCGCCACTCAGCGAGACGTCTTCAATCGTATAAACATCACCTTCTTCAACGTTGACAGTGATGTATATGTCTTTCTTGTCCGGCGAAATAGCGACCTGGGTTGAGTCTATATTGAAGTTGGCGTAACCACGATCCATGTAATACGAAGTGAGCGTCTCGAGGTCGCCACTGAGCACTTCACGTGCGTAGCGGTCGTTTTTCTTCCACAGCGCCTGCAGGTTTGGCGTCTTCATCTCAAAAGCGCCCAGCAATTCCTTATCGCTGAAAGTCTCGTTGCCAACGATGTTGATTTGCCGCACCCGGGCACGATCGCCTTCGGTAATGTCGACTTTCAGCCGTACCTGGTTATTGTCGATCTCGGTAACTTCGGTCTCGATACGGGCACCATACTTGCCACGGTTGAAGTACTCCTGCGTCAACACCTGCTTGACGTTGTCGAGCACTGAGCGATCAAAGCTGCCGCCACGCTTCAGACCGACGTTGGCCAGGTTGCTCTCCAGGTCTTCTGTCTTGATGTCTTTATTGCCTTCTATAGAAAAGCTGGCAATGCTCGGTCGTTCGCGCACGGCAATGATGAGCGTGCTGCCATCGCGCCGCAGCTCCACATCGTCGAAAAAGCCGGTACCGTACATGGCCCGCAACGCTTCCTGCAGCCGCTGCTGGTCGAGGCGGTCGCCGACATTGACCGGCAGGTAGTTATACACCGTGCCTTCCGAGATCCGCTGCAGCCCCTGCAACTCGATCTGGTCGACGACAAAATCATCGCTGGCAGCAAAGCTGGCGCTAAAAGACAGCAATAGCGCGAGTAACAGTCCTGCGCCTGTTCGTTTCAGTTTCATAGTGGGTATTCTATCCGGACAGGACACGCGAAATGTCATTAAATATCGCAAGACTCATTAGCATCAGCAGCAGAAAAATACCGACCTGCTGGCCGCGCAGCTCTGTTTCGGCTGACAATGGACGACCTTTTATGGCCTCGGCCAGCTGAAAAACCATCTGGCCGCCATCGAGTATCGGCACCGGCAACAAATTGAGAATCCCGAGGCTGATCGAGACGATAGCCAGAAACGACAGGAATGCCTCCGGTCCCAGTCGCGCTGTCTCACCGGCATATTCGGCGATCGTGATGGGTCCGCTCAGGTTCTTGAGTGAGAAATCCCCGACCACCATGCGCCAGAGCATGCGTATCGTGAACGTCGTCATTTCACCGGTCATCGCGACTGCGCGCACCGCCGCATCGACAGGCCCGTAGCTGACTTCGACCGGGCGTGCGCCGGGCGGGTCCTGCCCTACAACACCCATAAGGCCGACCCGCTGGCCATCGCGACGCGTGACGCCCAACGTAATCGGCAGCGTCAGCTCACTGCCATCGCGTTCAATCGTTACATCAACGGTCTCTTCGGGATGCGCCTCGACGTAGCGACGCAGGTCGATCCAGTTATCGACAGGTGTATCAGAGAAAGCAACGATGCGATCGCCCACCTGAATCCCTGCTGCTGCCGCAGCGTCGCCATCGCTCACCTCGCCGATGATCGGCGGCGTGTTCCGCGGAACTATATAAATGCCGAGCCCGTTCAGTAATTCGCCTGGCTCTGTCAGGCGGCGCTTGTCGGCAACCGCGTCAATCGTCACCTCTCGCGGTTCGCCCTGCTCATCCAGCACAGTCAGTTTTATGATGCCGTCATCGACGAGGTCATCGACTATCGCAAGGTTAGCCTCCTGCCAGTTCTCCACCGGTGCATGATCGACACTGACGATTTCCTGCCCGGCAACCAGGCCAGCGCGCCCGGCGTGACTGTCGGCCTCAATCTCACCAATCACCGGCCGCAGTTCACTGACACCGAGCATGAACAGGGCCCAGTAAGCGACGATCGCAAACAGGAAATTAAATGCCGGGCCCGCCGCCAGCACCGCCAGCCGCGCCCATACCGGTGCCTGGTTGAAGGCACGCCCGCGATCAGCCTCGGCAATCGGCCCTTCGCGTTCGTCCAGCATCTTGACATAGCCACCTAGTGGCAACGCTGAAATGACGTACTCAGTCTGGTCCGGGCCGGCAACCCGGCTCCAGATCGGCTTGCCGAAGCCAATTGAAAAGCGCAGAACTTTGATCCCGAGACGTCGTGCCACCCAGAAATGACCAAACTCGTGCACAGCAACCAGTACGCTGATGGCAACGATGAAAGCGATGATCAGGATGAGAAAATTACTCATATTGTCTCGAGTACAGCCACACCTGAAAACGACAACGCCGACGGCGCTGAGTTTCGTTGGTGGACAGATTCAATACCAAAACGGAACAGAATGTTACGTGACCAACGCAGTCCAGCCTACCCCGAGCATAAACAACGGCGCACCGGCGGCAATGCTGTCGATACGATCAAGAATGCCTCCATGACCGGGAAACAGCCGGCCGCTGTCTTTCAATCCGGCATGGCGCTTGAACATGCTCATTGTCAGGTCGCCGACGATCGAGGCCATACCGACCGCGATGCTCAGTGGTACCAGGAACAGCAGCGGCTGGTTCAGCAGCAGCGATCCTGCGAAACCCACCGCCGCAACCACGACCAGGCCACCAATCGCACCTTCCCAGGTTTTGCCCGGACTGACACGCGGAGCCAGCTTGGTCCTGCCAAAAGCACGTCCACTGAAATAGGCACCGGTATCGGCAGCCGCAATGACAATAAAAAAGTAAATCAGCCAGGCCGGACCGACGTCGACATGTAACGATGCCAGGGCCAGCCAGCCCGGGACCAGAACGAACAGCCCACCGGCCATGACCAGCCAGCGCGGGATCGGTGTCGGAAAACGCAGTACCCAGAAGAAAGCCAGCAGCCACCACCCCAAAGCTATCCACAGGATAGGGGTCAGGTGCATGCGGGCAAAAGCCCAGGCCAGCCCCAGTGCCAGCGCAACCGCCAGCAGGTATACGACCCGTGTCGTGTTGTTACTTCGCGGCAGGAAGCCGGCCCACTCCCACGCTCCGGCAAGCACCAGAGTAGCCAGAACCGCGGCACCGGCCAGACGCGGTGCCAGCAGGAAAATACCCAGCAGAACCAGCGCGGCAATGACTGAGCTGACCAGGCGGTCGCGTAAACGCTCAGCCGGCATTGACTTGCTCGGCAGTACGGCCAAAACGCCGTTGACGTGACAGGTAATCGTCGATGGCTTCGTCAAGTGCCTGCGCGTCGAAATCGGGCCACAGGGCATTGGAGAAATAAAACTCGGCGTAGGCCAGGTTCCATAGCAGGAAGTTGCTGATGCGCTTCTCACCACCGGTGCGGATAAACAGGTCAGGGTCCGGCACACCTCCCAGTGACAGCGCGCGGGCAAACTGGTCCTCGTCGATTTCTGCCGGGGTCAGCGTGCCATCGCTAACCGCCCCGGCCAGGCTGCGAGCCGCATTGACGATATCCCAGCGACCTCCGTAGGAGACCGCGACGTTGAGCTGTAATCCGGAATTACCTGAGGTCAGCTGCTCGCTGTCATTCATTTGTCGCACAAGGTCATCCGGCAGCAAGCTACGATCGCCCATGAAACGCAGGCGCACATCGTTCTTGTGCAACTCGGCGACCTCGCGTTGCAATGCCTCGAGAAAAAGACGCATCAGCAGTCGCACCTCGGTCGGTGGACGTTTCCAGTTCTCGCTACTAAATGCAAACAGAGTCAGGTAACGGATATCACGCTCGACGCAGGCTTCGACAATTTGTCGCGTGGCACGCACACCTGCCCGATGCCCGGCATTACGCGCCTTGCCACGGGCACGTGCCCAGCGACCGTTGCCATCCATAACGATGGCCACATGCGCAGGCACGCCGGACTCATTTGTATTCTCGCGGCTCACCAGTCAATGGGCCCTTGTCAGAATTCGAGCAATTCTTTCTCTTTTTCCGCCAGGATCTCATCGACCGTGGCCACGTGCGCATCGGTCAGTCCCTGGATGTCATCGTGTGCGCGACGATCCTCATCTTCGCTGATGTCCTTGTCTTTAAGTAGCTCCTTAACGTGATGCAGGGCATCACGACGGATATTGCGAATGCTCACACGCGAGGCCTCGGCCTCCTGGCGCACGACACGAATCATGTCCTTGCGTCGCTCTTCAGTCAGCGGAGGCAGGGGCACACGAATGACTGTACCGGCTGAATTTGGCGTTAGTCCCAGATCGGAAGTCATGATCGCCTTCTCGATTGGCTGCACCATGGTCTTCTCCCACGGCGTCACTGTCAGGGTACGTGAGTCCTCGACTGCAACGTTCGCTACCTGCGACAGCGGTACGTCGCTGCCGTAGTACTCGACCGTGACATGATCGAGCAGACTGGTATGTGCACGACCGGTGCGCAGCTTCTTGAAGTCGCTGCGCAAGACTTCGATCGTCTTGTCCATACGCACTGAGGCGTCTTTCTTGATGTCTTCAATCATCCCGTCAATACCCGTTCGTCTTCTGATACCAGGGTGCCAACTGCGGCACCGCGCACGATTCGTTCCAGCGCGCCATTGTCGTGCAGGTTGAAAACCCGCAGCGGCAACGCATTGTCACGACACATCACGATAGCAGTGGCATCCATCACCTGCAGTTTATCGGTTAATACCTTGTCGTAACCAAGCTGACTGAATTGAACCGCATCGGGATTGGTCGCCGGATCGTCCGAGTAGACCCCGTCCACCTTGGTCGCCTTCAGCAGGATTTCGGCACCGATCTCAATTGCGCGCAGCGCAGCAGCAGTATCGGTGGTAAAAAACGGGTTGCCCGTTCCCGCAGCAAAAATCGCTACCCGCCCCTTCTCCAGGTGCCGGATCGCGCGTCGGCGTATGTAGTCCTCACACACTTCATTGATGCGAACGGCGGACATGACCCGGGCATAGACATCAAGGCGTTCGAGCCCGTCCTGCATAGCCAGCGCGTTGATGACCGTGGCCAGCATTCCCATGTGGTCACCGGTGACGCGGTCCATACCCGACCTGGCCAGCCCCGCACCACGGAAGATGTTGCCACCCCCGATAACGACACCAACCTCGACCCCGAGTTCCACGACATCGGCTATTTCGGTCGCGATGCGAGTGAGGACCACGGGATCGATACCGTAGTCCTCATTGCCCATCAGGGCTTCGCCGCTAAGTTTTAGCAGGATGCGTTTGTGCGCAAGTTGATCTGCTGCCATCGCGGCGTTCCCCCGGTTATCAGCTATCGCTGCCCTGCACTTGTGCCATGACTTCTGCGGCAAAGTCCTCGGTTTTCTTCTCGATGCCTTCACCTACTTCGAAGCGCAGGTAACCATCGACAACCGAACCGGCGGCGCCGAGTAACTTGCCGACATTGACCTTGGGATCCTTGACGAAGGCCTGGCCCAACAGCGAAACCTCGTTGAGGAACTTGTTAAGTCGGCCACCGACCATCTTTTCGATGATGTTGTCAGGCTTGCCCTCGCCACGCGCCTGCTCGACCAGGATCTCTTTTTCCTTGGCCACCAGTTCTGCCGGTACGTCTTCAGGGCGCAGGCAACTCGGGTTGCTCCAGGCGATATGCATGGCCACGTCACGGGCGAGATCTTCATCGCCACCATCGAGAGCAACCAGCACGCCGATCTTGTCGTTGCCGTGAACGTAGGTACCGAGCGGGCCCTTGGATTCCAGCACACCAAAACGACGCACCTGGATGTTTTCACCGATCTTGGCAATCAGCTCACGCCGTGTTTCATCGAGATTCTTACCGCTGTCCAGTGCGATGTCAGCAAGCGCGCCGTCGTTATCCGGAGCGTTGGCCAGTACTGCCTGCGCAACGGCGCTGGCAAAGTCGCGAAAGTCGTCACCACCGGCAACAAAATCGGTTTCGCAATTGACCTCGACGATGGCCGCACGATTGTTGTCGCGCTCGATAATGACGACACCTTCGGCAGCCACCCGGCTGGCCTTCTTGTCGGCTTTGGCGGCGCCACTCTTGCGCATCAGGTCCACTGCTGCATCGATATCGCCACCGGTCTCGGTCAGCGCTTTTTTGCAGTCCATCATGCCGGCGCCAGTGCGCTCACGCAGCTCTTTGACCATCGCTGCAGTAATAGCCATTTATCTCTCCCGGGCAGGCGTCCTTACAAACAGGGCCTTACCCACAGTTGTTTTGAAAAATCAGGATTCGGTTTTGTCGCCTGCGTCCGCTGCCGGTGCATCGGTCGGCTTATCGGCCGCTGGTGCTGCGTCCGCCGCAGGTGCCTCCGCCGCAGGTGCCTCGGTCGCTGGTGCCGCATCGGCCGCAGGTGCGTCTGCCGCGGCAGACTTGCTGTCCGCAGCCGCAGCTTCAGCCGGCGCTGCCGCCTCAGCCGCTTTAGCGGGCGTCTTCTTGCGGGCACCTGCACGCTTCTTGGTTCCACGCTTGCGTGCCGGACGGGCGTCAGTTGCCTTGCGTGGCTTGCCTTCTTCGTCGAGTTCTACAAACTCGTCGTCGCCGGCCGCCACCTCGGGTATCGATGCCTTGCCATCCAGTACAGCTTCCGCCACACCTTCCGCATACAGGGAAATCGCGCGCATGGCGTCATCGTTGCCAGGCACGATGTAGTCGACTTCATCCGGTGAACAGTTGGTATCGACAACCGCGATTACCGGTATACCCAGCTTGCGTGCTTCGTGCACCGCGATTTTCTCATGACCGACATCGACGACAAACACCGCGTCAGGCAGTTTTTTCATATCCTTGATGCCGCCGAGGCTGCGTTCGAGTTTCTCCATCTCGCGCCGCCGGTTGAGCGCCTCTTTTTTCGTCAGGCGCTCGAAACTGCCGTCTTCGGACATTGTCTCGAGATTTTTCAGCCGTTTGATTGACTGCTTGATGGTCTTGAAGTTGGTTAGCATGCCACCGAGCCAGCGATGGCTGACATGGGGCATATCGCATTTTTGCGCATGCTCACGAATGGCCTTGCGCGCCGAACGCTTGGTGCCAACGAACAGCACGGTGCCGCCATCGGCAACCATCTTCTTGATAAAGTCGACCGCCTCGAAGTACATCGGTAGCGTACGTTCGAGATTAATAATGTGAATCTTGTTGCGCTCGCCAAAGATGTAGGGTGCCATCTTCGGACTCCAGTAGCGGGTCTGGTGGCCGAAATGAACGCCGGCCTCGAGCATCTGTCGCATCGATACGTTATACATGTTGTCTCCCGGGTTGAGCCTCCATGTGCCCCATACGACAACCCCCCGCCTTAGCGAGGGGCACCCAGCCGCATGTGCCGACACATGTGTGGAGTTAGTTAAATTGCTGAAAAAGCGCGCGATTTATACCATAAACCCCGGCAGGCAACAACGGCCTGCCGCTTTATTGTGAATTACCCGCTTTTTTCACCCTAAATCCGCCATTTAATGCAGAATTGGAGCCATGAGTATTACCCTCAAGAGTCCGGAAGAGCAGGAAAAAATGCGCATCGCCGGGCGGCTGGCGGCGGCCGTGCTGGATATGATCGGCCCTCACGTCCGCCCAGGCGTCACCACCGGCGAACTCGACGAGATCTGTCACCGGCATATCGTCGAGGTCCAGGATGCTGTTCCTGCGCCACTAAACTACAAGGGCTTTCCGAAGTCGATCTGCACCTCGGCGAATCACGTTGTCTGTCATGGCATCCCCGGCCCGAAAAAGCTCAGGAAGGGCGACATCCTCAATATCGACATAACCGTCATCAAAGATGGGTGGCATGGCGATACCAGTCGCATGTTCTACGTCGGCGAGCCTGCAGTGCGCGCACGGCGGGTCTGTGAGGTAGCGCATGAAGCCATGCGCCGCGGCATCGAGACCGTTCGTCCCGGCGCCCGCCTTGGCGATATTGGCCATGCGATCCAAAGCTTCGTCGAGGCGCAGAAATTTTCGGTCGTGCGCGATTACTGTGGTCACGGGATCGGTAAAGTCTTCCATGAGGATCCCAAGGTTTTGCATTACGGGACGCCCGGGACCGGCGAGGAACTGCAACCCGGAATGACATTCACGATAGAACCGATGGTCAATGTCGGTAGTTATAAAACACGCCTGTTACCGGATGGCTGGACGGTCGTCACCAAAGACCATTCGCTGTCTGCACAATGGGAGCACACGATCCTGGTCACCGAAAACGGTTTCGAAGTCCTGACACTCGGCGCCAGCGGCTCGATCTGACTATGTCGCGCATCGCCGGCGCCGCTGAAAATGAAGACCTGATCGTACCGGTACAGGCGCTTCACGCTGACAGCTCGCTGGCCGCATTTCGCAATGCGCTGGCCGCCAGTGAACTACAGGCCCGCAAGGCGTTCGACAACGGCACCGACATAGTCGAACTGATAGAGGGACGCGCCGCCGTAATCGACCATGTCCTGCAGCTTGCCTGGCGTCGTTTTAACCTGCACGACAGCAACTTCGATCTGGTCGCGGTAGGTGGTTACGGACGCGGAGAACTCCACCCGCATTCCGATATCGATTTTCTCGTGCTGTTGCCCGATGACCCTACAGCACACGACGACATCGCCGCTTTCGTCACGTTCCTATGGGACCTGGGGCTCGAAGCCGGCCACAGCGTGCGCACGATTGCCGATTGCGCACGCGAATCGCGCGCCGACATTACCGTCGCTACCGCGCTGATGGAGTCCCGGCTACTGTCAGGTGACGGCGAATTGCATGCGGTCATGCGCAAGGCGGTAGGGCCTGGACAGGTGTGGCCGACACCGGCTTTTTTCGAAGCCAAGCTGGCCGAACAGCGCGCGCGGCACAAACGTTACGACGACACAGCTTACAAACTGGAACCCAACGTCAAGGGCAGCCCCGGTGGCCTGCGCGATATCCAGATGATCGGCTGGGTAGCCAAACGCCATTTTGGTGCCCAGACATACCGTGAGCTGGTAGACCACGGCTTCCTGACTGCACAGGAGCACCAGCGGCTGCGACAGGGCCGCAACTTTCTGTGGCAGTTACGCTTTGCCTTGCACGTGCTGACCGGGCGCCGCGAAGATCGCCTGCTGTTCGACCACCAGGCGCGCATTGCCAACATGCTCGGGTACCGCAATGCCGACAACAATCTCGCGGTCGAGCAGTTAATGCAGCGCTATTACCGCACCATCATGGAACTGGCATTGCTGAACGAAATGCTGCTGCAGTTGTTTCGCGAAGCGATCCTGCTCGATCCCCAGGCACCGGTTACCCCGGTGCATCCGCAATTCCAGGTTCGCAATGACTATCTCGAAACTGTCGGCGACGACGTCTTTGTTACCCACCCACAAGCTATGCTCGAAGTTTTTGGCTTGCTGCAACAGCACCCGGAACTGCATGGCTTAAGCGCCTCTGCAATCCGCCTGTTACGCGCGAATATCGACATCATTGATGAACATTTTCGCAATGATCCGCATCACCAGCACCTGTTCATGGGCATCCTGCGCGCCCCCCGCTTTGTCACGCATGTTTTGCGGCGTATGAATGCGTACGGTGTACTCGGCCGTTACCTGCCTGCCTTTGGCGACATCGTCGGTCGTATGCAATACGACCTTTTTCATGCCTACACCGTTGATGCTCATACGCTGTTCGTTTTACGCAACTTACGCCGCTTCGCACGCTCGGAACCGGATCCCGACTATCCACAGTGCGCCGAGATCATGCAGTCACTGCCGCAACCCGAAATCGCTTACCTCGCTGCACTGTTTCATGACATAGCCAAGGGTCGCGGTGGCGATCACAGCGAACTCGGCGCGGTCGATGCCGAGGCATTTTGCCTCACCCACGGCCTTGGACGTTACGAGGCCCGACTGGTTGCCTGGCTGGTGCGCAATCACCTGGTGTTATCGGTCACGGCACAGAAAAAAGACATTGACGATCCACGCGTCATCCATGATTTCGCAACCGAAGTCGGTGACGAAAGACATCTCAATTTCCTCTATGTGCTGACCGTTGCCGATGTCACCGGCACCGATCCCAAGTTGTGGAACTCGTGGAAAGCGTCACTGTTTCACAAGCTCTACCTGCTGACCCGGCAGGCCTTGCGTCGTGGCCTGGAGAATCCGATCGACAAAGACACGTTGATCGGGGAGCGTCAGCAACAGGCGCGCGCCCTGTTGCACGAACGCGGTGTTTCCACGACTGTCATCGACCAGATCTGGGAGCGTTTCGCCGAATCGTACTTCCTGCGACACTCGGGCGAAGAAATCGCCTGGCATACCCAGACCATTGCCGGCAGGCCGGCCGATTCCCATACCTCCCTGGTCGCTTTACAGGCGACCGGCACCCTCGGTGGAACCAGCATATTCGTCTATTCACCGCCCGAGACGCAGACATTTGCTATCTCGACCGCGGTACTCGAAGAACTTGGGCTGAATATCCTGGACGCCAGGGTCAGCAAGACCGAGACCGGCGACAGCCTCGATACCTTTCGCGTCTCTGAACTGCATGGCGAACCCATCGACGACGCCGCCCGCCTCGACGATATCTGTACCCGACTGGGCACAGCCCTCGGTCATCGCACACGGCAACCGGCGGTCACCCGCCGGGCACCCCGTCGGGTACGCATGTTTAACACCACCACCGAGCTGGATTTCAATACCGACACTTACAACCGGCGCACCATCATGGAGCTGACCGCGGCTGACCGGCCCGGCCTGCTGTCGCGCATCGGCCGGGTTTTTACCGAGCTTGGTATAGAGATTGAGACCGCCAAGATTACGACTGTCGGTGAGCGCGCCGAAGATGTCTTCTATATCACTGGTAGCGATGGCAATGCGCTGGACCAGGAAAGATGCCAGCAGTTGCATGACGAGCTGACAGCCGCGCTGGGTACACTTTGAATACCGATCTGGCGCGTCTGCGGCCGTACCCCTTCGAACGGCTGCGCGATTTGCTTGCCGGCACCACCCCGCCGGCAGGTGTTGCACCGATCAATCTGGCAATGGGCGAACCCCGGCACCCACCAGCGGATTCGATCATCACAGCATTCGATCAACTGGAATCCGATCTCGCTCACTACCCGGCCACCATTGGCAGTGCGGCCCTGCGCAGTAGTTGTGCGCGCTACCTCGAACGACGCTTCGACCTGGGCGGCATCGATCCGCAATCCATGGTGTTGCCACTGAACGGCACACGCGAGGGCCTGTTCGCCGTGGCGCAGGCACTGATCGATCGCAAACAGCAGGCGAGCGTCATGCTGCCGAACCCGTTCTACCAGATTTACGAGGGTGCGGCGCTGCTGGCGGGTGCTGAACCCGATTACCTTGCAGTCGACGAATCTGGCCAGATCGATATCGATGCTGTCAGCAGGGAACGCTGGCAGCGGTGCCAGTTGCTGTACCTGTGCTCACCACATAACCCTACGGGTGCGGTGCTTGGACAGCAGGCCCTGGAGCGATTGGTAAAACTTGCGCAGCGCTACGATTTCACAATCGTGGCGGACGAGTGCTACAGCGACATCTATACCGGCGCACCGCCACCGGGCTTGCTGGCAGCCTGCGATGCGCTGGGTATCGACCGGTTTCGCCACTGCCTTGTCTTTCATTCGCTGTCGAAGCGTGCCAGCGTCCCGGGTCTGCGCTCGGGATTTGTCGCCGGTGACCCGCAGCTAATTGGCGCCTTCAGGCTTTATCGCAGCTACCATGGCTGTGCCATGCCGCCGGCGCACCAGCGCGCCAGCATCGTCGCCTGGGATGACGATCGCTACGCCCGCGAAAACCGCCAACGCTATACCGAGAAGTTCGCAGCGGTGCTTGCGATACTGCGATCGCGACTCGGGATTGAGACACCCGCCGGGGGGTTCTACCTGTGGTTACCGATCGGCACCGATGACGAGGACTTTGCCCGACGTCTGTATGCCGAGCATGCTCTGACGGTGTTACCTGGACGTTACCTCGGTCGTCGGGCCAACGGTCACAATCCCGGCGCCGGTCATATTCGTGTCGCGCTCGTGGCCCCGCTACCGGACTGTATCGAGGCGGCAAAACGCATTGACTCATTGTTAGAGAACACTTTATGAGTATTGAATATACTATTGATAATGCTTGGAAAAATAGAGATGAGCTGACACCGGACTCGGCGCCCGCTGAAGTTCAGGAGGCGGTCGAACAGGCTCTGGCATCCCTCGACGACGGCAGCGCGCGAGTGGCGCAACCTACCGGCGACGGCTGGCGCGTTAACGAGTGGCTGAAAAAAGCCGTGCTGCTGTCGTTTCGTCTGCAACCCAACCGCGTTCACGATGCCGGCTACACGCGCTTCTACGACAAAGTCGGGCTCAAGTACGCCGATTACGATGACAGTCAGTTTCATGCCGCCGGCACCCGCGTGGTGCCGCCGGCAGTCGCGCGACGGGGTGCCTATATCGCAGCCGATGTCGTGCTGATGCCGTCCTACGTCAATGTCGGTGCCTATGTAGACGCGGGCTCGATGATTGATACCTGGGCTACCGTCGGCTCATGCGCCCAGATCGGTTGTAATGTCCACTTGTCGGGTGGTGCGGGTATCGGTGGCGTTCTGGAGCCGCTACAGGCGAACCCGACCATTATCGAAGACAATTGCTTTATTGGCGCACGCTCAGAGATTGTCGAAGGCGTAATCGTGGAACGTGGCGCGGTCGTCTCAATGGGTGTCTTTATTGGTCAAAGCACGCGCATCTACGATCGCGAAAAGGATGAAGTCAGCTATGGTCGCGTACCGGCCGGTGCCGTGGTGGTGCCGGGCAGTCTGCCCTCCGACAACGGCAAGTACAGCCTGGCCTGTGCTGTGATCGTCAAGCGCGTCGACGAAAAGACACGCGCACGGGTCGGCCTCAACGAGCTACTCCGCGGAATCCGATGAGCGATGTCATCGATCTGGCCCGGGAGTTGATCCAGCGGCGTTCCATTACGCCACAGGACGCCGGGTGTCTCGACACTATTGCCGATCGGCTCGACGCGGCGGGTTTTGTCATCGAGCGCCTGCCGTTTGGCGAAGTCGACAACCTCTGGGCTCGTCGGGGCAACAGCGGCCCGCTGGTCTGCTTTGCCGGGCACACCGATGTGGTACCGCCCGGCCCGGCTGGCGCCTGGGACAGCGATCCGTTCGAACCGGAAATTCGCAATGGCCTGCTGTTTGGTCGTGGCGCCGCCGACATGAAAGGCAGCATCGCGGCCATGGTCGTGGCAGCCGAGCGCTTTACCGACAGTCGGCCGGATCATGACTGTTCGCTGGCTTTCCTGCTGACCAGCGACGAAGAAGGTGTCGCCATCGACGGTACCCGACGTGTCATGGAAGTTTTGCGCTCACGCAGTGAACAAATCGATTACTGCGTCGTCGGCGAGCCCAGCAGCCATGACCGGCTCGGCGACCGTATTCGTGTCGGCCGCCGCGGATCGCTGCATGGCAGGCTCACCATCCAGGGTGTGCAGGGACACGTCGCCTATCCACAACTGGCGCGCAACCCGATCCACGACGCCGCGCCCGCTCTCACTCGTCTCACTACGGAAACGTGGGATCAGGGCAACGATCATTTCCCGCCGACGAGTTTCCAGATCTCGAACCTGAAGGCGGGCACCGGGGCTGATAACGTGATCCCGGGAGAACTGGAAGCGCTGTTCAATTTCCGCTTCTCCACCGCGGTAACAGAGCAACAGTTACGCGATCGCACCGAGTCGTTACTGACACAGGCTGGCCTCGACTTCACAATCGACTGGCGCCTGTCGGGTGTGCCTTTTCTCACACAACATGGAAAACTGGTCGACTCAGCCATCGCTGTCATCGAGGCTCATTGCGGTTACGCACCACAGTTGTCTACCGGGGGCGGCACCAGTGACGGCCGCTTTATCGCACCATCGGGTGCAGAGCTGATCGAACTCGGCCCGGTCAATGCCAGCATCCATAAAGTCAACGAACACGTAGAGGTCAGCGAACTGGAGCGCCTGGCGGATCTTTACCAGGCGTTGCTGTTACGGCTCGACGGCGCCTAGCGGAACGACAGGCGGCGATAGACGAACGCGGTAATCCCGGCATCGATACCGCGGGCGGCTCGGGTGAACTCCTGTCGCACATCGTCGAAGTCGGTCCAGCGATCATTCTCCAGCATTGGCGACATCTTGTGCCGCATGCAACGGCCTTCACCATCGTCGACTACGTATTGCTCGAGTCCGGCTGTGGCCGACCATCGCAATGCCCGTTCTTCGCTCCCTTTGCCGTAGCACAATTCGAACGAGGTAATCTCGCCATCCTCGTGCCAGATGACCAGGTCCTGTTGCTGGTCAGTAAACCAGCGTCGACGCGGGCCCTCAGGGTCCTGGCTTATTTTCTTTATTTCACGGAGCACTCGCCTATTTTACCAGACGCCGTAAGGTGACAAACCGGATTGCGGCTGCGCCTACGCTGAAATTGCGTCGCCGTTATGGCAACTGAGCATGACAGCTGCTATTTCTTTCATCAGCTTGACTGCCACGGCCGCGGTCATGTCGTTGATATCCCGCGTCGGGTTGTACTCGACGATATCGGCCCCGGCTACCGGGGTTCGAATCGATTGCACCAGGCCGAGTACTTCGCGCACCGTCATGCCACCGGGCTCATGATGGGAGACACCCGGTGCGCAGGACGGGTCGAGCACATCAATGTCGACTGAAATGTATAACGGTCCGGGCGCCGCGGCGATACTGTCGGCAACCCGCTCGAGATCGAGCCTGCGTGCCTCGTGCACAATGACACCGTAGCGCGCGACCTGCATGCGCTGGTGATCGTTCAGCGTTCGGATCCCCACCTGCACCAGCTGCTGCGCCAGGCCATCCTCGAGAATGCGGGCAAAGGGGCTGGCGTGGGAATAGCGATTGTCATCGAAAGACTGATAGATATCGGCATGCGCATCAAAATGGAGAATGCTGACCGGACCGTGACGCGCGGCGATGGCCCGCAGTACGGGATAGGTCACTGCGTGATCGCCACCCAGGATCAGTGGCCTGCCTCCCCTGTCGAGCAGCTCTGCGACGATAGCCTCTATGCCCAGAAAGTCAGACTCATTGTCTGCGATAGCGTGGTCGTGACCACGCGCAAATAAGGGGTGGCGGGCAAGGTCGATTCCGTTTTCGCTACACAGGTTGGATGCACCGCTGTCGAGCACCCGGCGTATTGCTGCAGGCGCCCGCGCCGGTCCACGCAGGAAACTGGAATTGCTGTCGGACTCCAGGCCCAGCAGCTCTACCGGTCGCAGATTCAATTCAACGGCTGTCATCCCGCAGCGTATTGAAAATGCCAGCGACACCGAGGATGACGAACCAGATCAGTACCCAGGCCGGCATCGACAGACCAAGAAACTGCCAGTCGATCTCCGCGCATTCGCCTGAACCGGTGAACACCCGTTGCAATACTTCGAGCAACGGGAACGAGCCGAGCATGAAATCCAGACTCATCATCGAGCACGCCGGCGCCTCGCCCGGGGGCAGGCTCTGCAGGTAGACATGGCGACCGGCAACGGCGACACCCGCACCGGCTGCCAGCACAAAAAACAACGCGTGAATGTATTTGCCCCAGCCCCGCGCGACGTAGACCACACCGGCGAGAAAGACCACAGCCACAGCGACCAGCGCGACCCGCTGGAAAATGCACAGGGGACAGGGATCCAGGCCATCTACGTACTGGGAGTACAGTGCGTAACCCATCATCCCGACACAGACGACGAATCCGGCCAGGTGTAGTGCGCGCTTGGTCAGTAGCAGGTTCACAACGACTCCGTAGCTTTACCAGTGAATAAATAGTACGACAGAACGTAGATCAGGGCTTGTTCCATGAAACCTTGTCGCGCAGGTACGTCGGCAGCGCAGCTGCTGCGGGCAACGCGCCCGCGCGACGGTATTGCTCGAGCGCCAGCGGCAACATGTCACGTGCCGATGGCAACAGGGTCTGGTCAATGCCGTCGTACCCGGCACTCAACTGCGGGTAGGCGCCGAACCCGGGTCCGACCGCCAGCCCCCTGGCTGGCATGACCAGATCGATCGGGTCACTGAGCAACTCCTCACCGGCCAATTGCATGACACCGTTCTGATCGCAACGATAATTACCCCAGTAAATCTCCCCCATCCGGGCATCGAGACAGGCCGTCGCCGCAACTGCATCGTGACGTCGTCGCGCACCCTGCGCCATGGCGGCGAGTGTCGACACCGGCACGACCCCCAATCCCGTGGCCAGCGCCAGGCCCTGGATAACGCTGGTCGCAATGCGTACCCCGGTAAATGAGCCCGGTCCCCGGCCAAACGCGAGCGCGTCGAGCTCATGCTTGGCAAGCCCCTGCTCTGTCATTACTGCCTCAATCATCGGCAGCAACAACTCGGTGTGGCGGCGCGGGGCGAGCTCGTCGCGGCTGCTGACTTCGCCGTCATTCCAGACCGCTGCGGAACAGGCCTCGGTGGCTGTATCGATTGCCAACAACTTCACAGCATTACCTGCTGCCCGGGAATGGCGTCCATATAAAAGCGGGCAACGGCATCGAGGTCGTCAGTTACCGGCATCGGTGGCAGGCTCGACAGGAATACCCGGCCATAACTTTTCGATTTCAATCGCGGATCACACAGCATCGCAACGCCGAAGTCATTACGGTCACGGATCAGGCGCCCCACCCCCTGCTTCAACGTCAACACCGCCTGTGGCAACTGGTAGGTGCTGAACGGGTTTTGTCCCGCACGTCGAATCGCTTCCAGTCGCGCCTGCATCAGCGGATCACCGGGCGAGGCAAAAGGCAATTTGTCGATGACAACCAGCCGCAGGGCCGTTCCACGCACGTCGACACCCTCCCAGAAACTCGATGTGCCAAGCAGCACTGCGTTGCCGGCGTTGCGGAACTGTTCGAGTAACTGGGCGCGGGGCGCACTGCCCTGAGCCAGCACCGGGTAGTCAAGCGCAAAGGCACCGCCGGGGGCAAAACGCTGCGCAGCCTCACGCAAGGCCCGGTGACTGGTAAACAGCACGAAGGCACCGCCACCGGCCAGCTCAATGGCCGCCAATGCTTGTTCACAGACCGCGTCTATATACCCGGGATCATTCGGGGCGGGCATATTATTTGGCAGCATTAACAGGGAATTACGCTCGAAATTGAAGGGACTGTCGAGCTTGAGACATTGGGCATCGGTAATGCCGAGACGCGCAATGAAATGACTGAAATCGTCGCCCACAGCCAGCGTGGCCGACGTCAGGATCCAGGTCGCCGGTAACTGAGACATCAGTTCGCCCAGTCGTTCAGCGACATCGAACGGCGTCAGGTGCAGGCTGAAACCGCGCCGGTAACCATCGAGCCAGCGCAGACCGGCGTCGCCGTCCTCGTTGCCTGGATCGAATTGCGTCAGGCGCGCTGCCAGTTCCCGGGTGCGTTCGTGACACTGGTCGAGTCCGGCACTGGTCCCCTCGAGACCGGCCAGCATGTCGGCCAGCTCACCCAGTCGTTGTTGCAGCAGGCTGATAGTTTCTGCGGCAGCCTTGTTGTCGGGCCACAGTTGTCTGCCAGGTTGGCGTGCCCATTGCAGCGTCGTTGCGTCGATAGCGGCGCTGAGCTCATCGGGCGCGATGCGCCATTGCGCTTCCGAGTGGCCGTTGTCGAGCAGTTCGGCCTGCGTATCGCGAACCAGGTTGCGTAGCTGCCGGGTGCTGACGGCAACACCAAAAAACTGCGAGGCGACATCAGGCAACTGGTGCGCCTCGTCGATTATGCAGGCATCGGCGGCGGGTAGTAACTCGCCAAAGCCTTCCTCCTTGATGGCGAAATCAGCCAGTAGCAGGTGATGATTGACGACGACCACATCGGC
>JABDKV010000207.1 GCA_013002045.1 Gammaproteobacteria bacterium | reverse complement strand
CCGATCCGGAGCCGAGGTCGGGGGCGATATCGAGTTGCGGATCGAACCGCAGGAAAAAGACCTGGGTGAGTTCACGGTACGGCGAGTATTGCCGGCAGCCCGCCGGCGGATGATCGGGCCTTTTATTTTTTTCGATCACATGGGCCCGGCGCAGTTTGCACCCGGGAAAGGGATCGCAGTGCGTCCGCATCCGCATATCGGGCTGGCGACGCTGACTTATCTTTTTGCCGGCGAGATCATGCATCGCGACAGCCTGGGTTTCGTCCAGCCGATCAGGCCCGGTGCTGTAAACCTGATGACGGCTGGCCGCGGCATCGTGCATTCCGAGCGTGCCGGTGACGATCTCGATACGGAATCTCATTTGCATGGCATCCAGTCCTGGATGGCATTGCCGGACGACAAGCTCGAAATCGATCCCGCGTTCGAACATTACCCGGCCGACAGCCTGCCCGAGGTTGCCGTCGGGGGTGTGCCGGTGCGGGTGATTATGGGTACAGCCTATGAGCAGACATCACCGGTGTTGCAGCATTCGCCTACACTGTATTTCGAAGCGCGCTTAAAGCAGGGCCAAAGTCTCCGGCTACCACGTGAGTACGCTGAACTCGGTGTATATGTAGTCGAGGGTAACGTGGTCATCGATGCACACGACTATGGCGTCGGCACGCTTGCTGTTGCGGCAGCTGGCGCGTCAATTACAGTCGAAGCCAACGCCGATAGCCGGATTATGGTGCTGGGTGGCGACCCGGTCGGTCCGCGTCATATCTGGTGGAATTTCGTCGCTGCCGATCGTGAAAGAATGGAACAGGCCAAGCAGGACTGGCGCGCCGGACGTTTCGCCGCCGTCCCCGGCGACGACGAATTCATCCCACTACCCGACTAGCCCCGCTCCAACACCGCGATGGATCGCGCAGCGATCTTCCTCCCTCTCTCGTAGGAGCGGCTTCAGCCGCGATGGATCGCGCAGCGATCCGTTGGAGGGACTTCAGTCCCGACCTCTTTCTTTCTAAGCTCGAACTATCCTGTTCGTTAGAAAGAAAGAATCGCGGCTGAAGCCGCTCCTACGGGGAGGGAGGGGATCGCGCAGCGATCCGTAGGAGGGACTTCAGTCCCGACTCTTTCTTTTTCACGTCAATCCCATCCCTCCGCGAGAAAGAATCGCGGCTGAAGCCGCTCCTACGGGGAGGGAGGGGATCGCGCAGCGATCCGTAGGAGGGACTTCAGTCCCGACCTCTTTCTTTCTAAGCTCGAACTATCCTGTTCGTTAGAAAGAAAGAATCGCGGCTGAAGCCGCTCCTACGGGGAAGGGGCAGAAGGAAGGAATCGCGGCTGAAGCCGCTCCTACGGGGGAGAATTGGGGCGGCTGCGCCGCCAAACGGGATGTTGCCGGTGGGGTGGGGCAACCGTGGTCAGTTGCGTTGGATTACGCCACAGCCGATCCTGGTGCCGGCGGCGCCGGACGGTTGTGATTGTAGGTCGTCCGCGTTGGCGTGGACGATTACAGCGCGACCGACTACAGAATGGGGCCCCGGACTTACCGTCAGCTTGTCGGCCACCAGGTCGATGATGGCGACACCTTCAGCGTTGGCGGTGATATTGCCAAGATCACCGGTGTGACGGAGGTCATGATCTGCAGTAGGGGCGCCGTGACTGGCACCGTCCGGATTGAAGTGCCCACCGGCTGACGAGCCGTCGGTGGCGCTGCAATCGCCTGTTTCATGCACATGGAAACCATGCTCGCCCGGGGTTAGTCCGGCAACGCGGCCGGTTACTTTTACCTGCGAACCTTCTTCGCTCAACGTGACTTTTCCCCGGACCGAACTGCCACTGGCTGCCGCAACTTCCGCATAGGCGCTAGCGATCGCAGTTTCAGGAGATTCGCCACAGCCGGTAAAGATGAGCAGGGCGGGGAGCAGCAGGAGATTCCATTTATTCATGGCGACAGGATACCTGCCAGTACTGTCGATTGGCCACCAGGCAAACAGGACTGGCAATGCAGCGCTAGGTTGGTGCAAAGCACATACCAATTTACACTGTGAACTGGTTCAGTGGAGATCACGCCATGCGTGTAGCCGTTTTCAGTGCTCGCCGTTACGATCGCGAATATCTTGAGGCCGCGGGACCACAACACGAATTGGTCTTTTTCGAGGCCCATCTCGATAGCGACACAGCAAGGCTGGCCGACGGTTTCAGGGCAATTTGCGTTTTCGTAAATGACAACGTCAATGCAGACGTTATTAAACGGCTCGCTGGCCATGGGACGAAATTGATTGCACTACGCAGTGCCGGTTTTAATCATGTCGACCTGGTGGCGGCGGAGGAGGCGGGTATCACCGTCTGCCGCGTACCGGCTTATTCACCGTATGCGGTTGCCGAGCACACCGTGGCTCTAATCCTGGCGCTGAATCGGCATATACCGAGGGCACACTCGCGTGTGCGCGAAGGTAACTTTTCCCTCGATGGGTTGCTCGGTTTCGATTTACACGGCAAGACCGTGGGCCTGATCGGGCTGGGTCGAATTGGTGCGCTAGTTGCAAAAATACTGCATGGTTTTGGTTGTCGGGTGTTGGCGGCAGATCCCTATGCGAACGCGGACAACTACCCGGACGTCGAGATGAAAACCGCCCCGGAGTTGTTTGCTGCTGCCGACATAGTCAGTCTGCATTGCCCGCTGACCCCGGAAACTCATCACGTGATCGATGCACAGGCAATTGCCGCAATGAAACGGGGTGTCATGCTGGTCAACACCAGTCGCGGTGGTTTGGTGGATACCCGCGCCGTAGTGGCAGCGCTAAAGACCGGTCACATCGGTCACCTTGGCCTGGATGTCTACGAGGAAGAAGGCGATCTGTTCTTCGATGACCTGTCTGACAAGATCATTGCCGACGATGTGTTCGCCCGGTTGTTGACCTTTCCCAATGTCCTGATCACGGGTCACCAGGCGTTTTTTACCGCAGAAGCAATGCATGCGATAGCCGCGACTACCATTGCCAACATCGACTCGTTCGCTCGGGGCGAACCAGGTGGCAATGAGATAACGGCGGATTCAGTAAGGGGCAATTGAGGTGTCTGGCTAACACCTGGTCTTGCGAAAGACTTCATACACGCGGTGACAATGGCGACGCGTCTAGTCAGGTTTCGACAAGTTTGTGACCGCGAACCCCGGTACTACCTGACCGGGCCGTGGTGACCCGCCGTGTTAATGCAGTGCGTCATTGCATTTTACAAGTAGGGGGGTATCTTCAAATCAGGTGTGATGCCGGGTCTCGATACCGTGTGTCGCAGGCAAGGAGGAGCCGGCCTCAGCGTCATCAGAAACGCTGTATTAAGATTTCCAGGAAGGATGCAGCTATGGACCCCGGAACGGACGCCGGCCGGACAGGGACGTCCCCTTCCGGTTAAGTATTCCGTAAAGATCCCGCTAAAGCCTGGGTCAATTTCCCCGCACGACACGCACCGAAAAAAAACCGGGGTGACCCCCGGTTAAATGTCTATGTTGCTCGTTGTGACGGTTCAGTTTGTGCCCGAGATACCCTCGGAATCATCGCCATCGTCTTCATCGCCGTTGGTGCCTGAGATTCCGTTAGTGCCGGAGATTCCCAGGAGTTCGTTTATTGTTGCGTTCTCCAGCAGTTCATCCAGCCAGCTTGATTCGTCAGCCAGGACATTGGCGGAGGCAAAAATAAGGCCGCTCGCGGCGGCCGACAATACGAGTTTGCGCATACATCTCTCCTACTTGGTTTCATGTACGCCTCCCTCGCTCTGGATCTCGTAACAGCCCGCACCCAAACGCACCGTCGCTTCTCCCTCGGCAAGCGAGGCACGTTTTATTGTCAAATAGTTGTCGATGTCGTTCAAACACTCATCCATGCGTCTCTCAATTTCTTCTCTACAATCAGTAAGTTGGCTTTCCGGTACCTCAACAATTGCCGATTTTTGGAAGCGTCCGTCCTTCCGGGTGCGCTTGAGAAGCAGGTTGTAATTCATTGTTTCTATTAGATCGCGTACAGCTACCCCAAAGATATTCACCACTTCAGCGGACGCTTTTGCGGGGAAATAGCCCCGTGTTTTTGGTATGAAAACCCCGTCCTCTTCGTACAGGCACTTCGCATGTAACATCTCGGACACGATGACTCGGGTGCTCAAATCTTTGCCGTAGGTTTCAACCAGGTCACGGATGCAGGGGCCGGGACCGAACCGAGTCAATGGGCGAGGTAAACCATCGTCGTCCAGGTACGGCTTCTCTGTGTGCCACTTGCTCAGCACCATTGTGATTACGTCAGTTTGTCGCTCGAGTTCATAGCGATCGGGTGACTCGAGCTCACGGCTGTAACGTCGAACTTTCTTGCGATCAATTCCCGTAATAAGTGCAACACGGGTCAATGTCTGGCGGTTCTCTTTTTCCAGCTTCTTTTTGGCCACTTCGACGCATGCGCGTTCGAGAATGACATTGACGTCGCGGACCATGACGCCGGAGCGAACAATGATTTCCGCTAATGGGTACAGCAGCTTTTCAATCGCTGCCAGGATCGCTTCCTTGAATGTAGGTACCGCGATCCGGCGATTCGAAAGTGGCTCAGACATGGCGCCTCAACTTAAAGATCCGCGGGATTTGATAGCTTTTTGCTAATTCTCGTCTGCTCCTTATGCTATCAGTAGCGCGGGTGTTGCATTACTGCATCGATCCCACGTTTCACGGGCCGGGCGAGTGGGTGCAGGAAAGAAAATCGAATAAATATGGGGTTACGTGTATCTCTTAAAGTGTACTCTTAATTTTTAAGTTGAAGTCAGTTGACATAAATGGGCCTGTGGCGACATTGGAAACTCAGGTCTTGCGCGCAGGCAGCCGTTGTCGGATGCTGAGTGTGCAGGATTGTTCCAGGGGGGTAACGATGATGGATTCAAGACTGACCGGGATGATGCTTGGCCTGCTGTGTATCGGGTGCGTAACTCAACAGCCAGTGGCCGAGACTGACCCTGGGTCCAACGGGGCGGAAGAATTTGTACCGACAGAGGTCGTCATAGTCCAGATGCCGGAAACTCCACCGACTGAGCGCTCCAAGGCAGATCGATGCGTGCGCCGTGCGCCTGTCGGTTCGCGCATTGCCCGCACCGAATGCGTAACCGCCGAACAACGAAAGAAAAGAGGCGAATTCGGCCGGCGGGTGGTCGAGGGCACAGCAAAGTAGCCAGAAAACACAGGCCGACAATGACATAACGTACGGTGGCGGTTGGCGAAACGCCATTTGACCACCAGTGGTCCACGTTTGTCGGGTAAAACGCGCGCAATTTGCCAAAATGTGCGCAATATCAAAGCGCATAGCCGATTTCAATATTACGCTGTGAGTCAATTAGTTACGGCTCCGGTAATGCGATCTCTCCAAACACTTGGCAAGCATGTAAAAAGACATGCCCGCACGCTACCCCTTGTTCTGCTGTGTATGGCGGGGCTGGGTTGCAGTGGTGGCGGCGGCAGCGATCCCGAGACCTCGTTGCAGTCGGTCAATCGGGCGCCGAATGCGGGTTCGTCCAAACTAAAGGTTGTCGCCGGCGCCGACCTGGTGATCCCGGTGCTCAGTCTGAGCAGCGATATTGACAATGATCCGTTGTCGATTAGCTATATAACCCAGCCGGAACATGGCTCTACCTTAATTCACGACAATGGCACTGATTCGCCATTTGACGATTACGTGGTTTTTTCCTGTCCTCCCGACTTCGCCGGCGTGGTGTCCTTTGAGTACACGGTCAGCGATGGCAGCAATGGGCGGGCGACGGGGCAGATTGAGATCACGGTGGGGTCCGCGGGCAATAACCCACCAAGCGCGGGCAATGATTTTGTCGTTACGGCAATGAACAGCAGTTACGCCATCGATGTGCTGTCCAACGACAGTGATATCGACGGAGACGAAGTCCACATTGAGAGCTTTGAGCAGCCATTGATCGGCTCAGTCACCCTCGACGACAACGGCACTGCATCAGTCGGCGACGATTTGCTGGTGTATACGCCACTCGCCGGTTTCGTCGGGAGTGACACGTTTTTCTACGTCGTCTCGGATGGCGCCAGTAGTGTGCGCGGTGCGGTTACCGTCACCATTGGCACACCGGTCGATACCGAGCAGGTCTGCGGGACTGTTATGAAAGGGGCGCTTCAGCAGGCCACCGTTTTGCTGTTGCCTATCGGCGGAGACGGTTACCCGTCGTCGCCAGTTCCGATAGCAGCAGCTGTAACAAACGAGGTTGGTAACTGGTGCACCCAGGTGCCGGTATCGCGCGGTGACCTGTTGGTGCGTACATTGGGCGGTTTCTTCGTTGACGAGACCGACACCACCGGTCAGCGAGTCATCAGCCTGGCGCCTGAGGATCATCTCGAAACGATGTTGCCAGCGGGTGAGTATCAGGCAGCCGTAAACGTATTCACAAACGCGTTGTTAATAAAAAGTCGTCTGGGCACCCGCGACGATGAGTTTGCGGCGCTCTTCGACATCAATAGAGAGCTTTTTCGAACGGCTTTCGCCTGGGGCAATGACCGCGATCTGCTGTCAGAAAGACCGGCCGATCCGGCGCAACTCAATGTCGTCTCCCCAGTCATTGCCCGCAACTACGGTATGGCTCTGGGCGGGATTGCCAATGTAGTCAATAACGTGTCGGTCGCCTACGCCCAATCGGCGATGACGCATGAAATGATTGAGGCCGTCGTTCTGGATCTCAGTGACTGCTGGTTGGACGGGCATTATTTTGACCCGGACGCTGTTCGAACAAGGGTCAATTTCGATCTCAATGGTCAGTTGAGACCATTGCCCGATAGCCTGGATCTCAATCTGGAAATAGTCCGTTTCCGCAATAATAACCAAACCCAGTTTCAAAACGTCCCGTTGGCGCAGATCGACGGAGCGGTGTGCCTCGGAAACTCGGACGATGCGGATGGTTCGCCTCCGGTGTTTGTCGCGCGTCCTCTACCCGATCGTTTACTGCCCGCGACCGGTCCGCTAACCGACCTGCTAAGTGCCGTTGTGGTGCCGTTCGCGACAGATAACCTCGATCCCAATCCATCGGTCAGCGCTATTGCCGTTGTTGACGGGGCCGGCACGAGTTATCCGCCCAACGCGGCCAACGTTCCGCCGGGAGTCTACTTCGTTACATGGCGAGCCAGTGATGCAACGGGCAACACCACTGACAGCGTTCAACGGGTCGAAGTGTTCCAGGCGGGTGATGGTGCCATTGCTTTCGATACCGCATCGATTGTGCCGGGCCAGCCAATTGGCATCACTGTGGTCGACACCGACCTCGATACCGACCCGAATCTGATTGATTCCGTCACGATTACTGCGCGCAACGCATCGAGCGGCGAAACCGAGACCTTGTTGCTGGCAGAAACCGGACCTTCGTCCGCCGAATTCACTGCGGTATTAACGACCTCCTTTGGCCTGACTGCCGGGGTCACTGGAGACGGTTCGTTGCAGGTGCAGGCAGGCCAGAGCATCGTCGGTGAGTACATCGATCAAGCCAATAGTATAGGGGTTACGGTCAGCCGGCTGGCAACCGCCGATGTGCTCGGCGGTAGTTCCGGGAGTCTCCTGGCAGCGCCAGCGTTCATTCTTCCCGGGCAGTCCCTGACGGTCAGCCTGGTAGATAGCGACCTCGATACAACCGCAGCTGCTGACACTATTGTGGTGGTTGTCGAAAACCTGTCCAGTGGTGACAGCGAATCGCTATCGCTGACAGAAACCGGGCCGACGACGGGCGAGTTCGACGCTGCAATAGGCACCGTATTTGGCACCGGTGGCACCTCGGGGGATGCTGTAATTTCGGTGCAGGCGGGAGAGACGATTCGCGCCTATTACGATGACGTGCTGGGCACCATCGGAGACGATCCGGCCCCCGTCATTGCCGACGCGGCGGTGACAGGTGGGTTCTCGGGAACGCTGACGGCTGGCCCTGCCGCCATCTTGCCTGGCGAGACGATTACTGTTGCCATCACCGATCATGATCTCGATAGCTCGGGTGTTGCCGATAGTATTGGTGTCATCGCTGTAAACACCGTCACCGGTGAAAACGAAACCATAGTGCTTGTTGAGACTGGCGCCAACTCAGGCGTTTTCGAAGGCTCGCTGGCGACTGCATTTGGTGCCACCGCGGGACCGGCGGGTGACAATCAGCTCAACGTCCAGGCTGGCGACAGTGTCAGTGTTAGTTACGACGATGCACTCGGTACAGCGGGCAATGATCCTGCGGTTCAGACGGTGTCTGTGCTGGTCAATAACGGCAACACCGGCACGTTGTCTCATGACCTTACATCACTTACACCGGGGCAAAGCATCGGTGTCGCGTTAACAGATCTCGATCTTGACACCAGCGCGGTTGCAGACACCGTCATAATAGCTGTCGAGAATATTTTCATTCCAGGCGAAACAGCGTCAATAACACTGACCGAAACCGGCGCTAATACGGGTGTTTTCCAAGGGGTCATTAACACGGCATATGGAACCGTAGCGGGTGTGTCTGGCGATGACATCCTGAATGTCGCCGATGGCGATACGGTCCGCAGCCACTACGACGACGCATTGGGGAATGATGGTGGCGATCCGGCGGCAATCTTTGTTGACAGCGATGTGGTGGGTGGCGATACCGGTGCCATCGTTCACGACGTGGCCTCGATCAACCCCGGGCAGTCAATCCAGATCACGGTCACCGATACTGATCTGGACACTACCGCTGCGGCCGATAGCGTTGTGGTCGCGGTAGTGAACACAGCGATCGTGGGCGAGACGGCCTCGATCACGCTGACCGAGACCGGTAATAACACCGGGGTGTTCCTGGGCACGGTCAATACCGTCTACGGCACCGCCGCCGGCGTCACTACCGACGACACCCTCAATGTCGCCGACACCGATACGGTACAGAGCAGTTACGACGACGCGCTCGATGCGGCAGGAGACAACCCGGCAGCGGTCACAACATCAACGACCGTGGTCGGTGGCGACACCGGCACGATTGCCCATGACGTGGCCTCGATCAATCCCGGGCAGTCGATCCAGATTACGGTCACCGATACTGATCTGGATACTAC
>JABDKV010000149.1 GCA_013002045.1 Gammaproteobacteria bacterium | reverse complement strand
CCGGCGGTCTCAATTCGTCAGGCCGATCCGGTGACTCAATTACGCAAGCGTGTCGTCACAGCATTGCAGCAACGGCGCCCCAGCGTCGCCGAACGCGCTGCCCGTGACTGGCTTGTACGCCAGCCCGGCAATGCCGATGCACAATTGTTGCTGCAACAGGCCCTGGTGGAGCAGGGGCGCGTGGACGCAGCCATTGCCCACCTGCGGGCGTCGCTGACAAATACCGATGCGCCGGTGCGGGTTGCGACAGCGCTGGCCCATCAGCTGTTAGCCGCGGGCGACGACGCTGCAGCGCTGACTGTGCTGCAGCAGTATCGCCACAACGCAGCGGCAAATCTGGAATTTCAGGCGTTGCTGGCAGCGGTGTTTGAGCGCACTGGTGATTATCCGGCCGCGTTCGATCGCTATGGCTACCTGGTAACGCAACGGCCGCAACAGGGCGCCTGGTGGGTCGGGCTGGCGATTAGCAGTGAAGCCCTCGGTCGCCGCGGCGATGCACGCGCTGCGTACCAGACTGCGCGCAGCGTGGAAAATCTCGATCCGGCCCTGGCCCGCTACGCCAGCGAGCGGCTGGCACAACTCGGTGACAAACAATGAGCGACAAGCCGATACGCAAGCGCATACGACTGGGAGACCTGCTGATCGAGGAGGGCGTGATCACGCAGGAGCAGTTGCAGCAGGCGCTGGCGCGACAAAAACAGACCGGCAAAAAGCTGGGACGCTCGCTGACCGAGGTCGGCGCGATCACCGAGCCCGAGTTGCATGGTCTGTTGGCGAAACATCTTGGTATCGAGTACCTCGAACTGGGGTCGCTACAACTCGACAGTGCCGTCGTGCAGTTGCTGCCAGAGGCACAGGCACGCAGGTTCCGTGCACTGGTGCTGCACAAGGATCATCGTGGATTGCTGGTCGGCATGGCCGATCCGACCGACCTGTTCGCCTACGATGAGATTGCACGCGCCGTGGGGCAGTCGATTCGCATTGCATTGATCAGCGAGAGCGAACTGCTGCGCACGATCGATGTGATCTACCGTCGCACCGACGAGATTGCCGCGCTGGCAGCCGAGGTCGATGAGCAACTGGCCGAAGGTGACGTGCAGATCGAGAAGCTGCTGGAGGACGAGCAGTCGGCCGATGCGCCAATTATTCGCCTGCTGCAATCAATGTTTGGCGATGCGGTGCGCGCCAAGGCATCGGATATTCATATTGAGCCCGACGATGGCCTGTTGCGGATTCGCCTGCGCGTCGATGGCGTCCTACAGGAACAGACCATCGAGGGTCGTGGTGTGTCCGGTGCACTGGTGACCCGGTTGAAATTGATGAGTGGACTCGACATATCGGAGAAGCGGCTGCCACAGGATGGGCGTTTCTCAATGCGGGTGGAAGATCACAGCATCGATGTGCGTGTCTCGACCATGCCGATTCAACATGGCGAATCCGTGGTGTTGCGCCTGCTGGACCAGTCAGCCAGCCAGATGCAACTGGCTCACCTCGGTATGCCGGCAGCGATTCGCGAACGATTTGAGAAGCTCATCCGCCATACCGCCGGGATGGTACTGGTAACCGGGCCGACTGGTAGTGGTAAAACGACGACGCTGTACTCGGCACTGAACGAAATTAACCAGCCAGGTGTGAAAGTTATCACCGCCGAAGACCCTGTCGAGTACCGGTTAGAGCGAATAAACCAGGTCGGCGTCAACAGCAAGATCGGCCTGAGTTTCTCCACGGTGTTGCGCACAGTGCTGCGTCAGGATCCGGACATTATCCTGGTTGGCGAGATGCGCGACGAGGAAACCGTCGAGATTGGCTTGCGTGCGGCAATGACCGGTCACCTGGTCTTTTCCACCCTGCATACGATAAGTGCAGCCGGGGCCGTGCATCGGCTGTTAGACATGGGTGCGCCGCCCTACCTGGTGGCCGCTGCACTGCACGGCATACTGGCTCAAAGACTGGTACGTCGGGTTTGCGAGCATTGCAGCGAGCCGGTAGCGCTGTCGCCGCATCAGCGTGTCTGGCTCGAGGCACTGGTCGGACTGGGCCAGCTTGGTCGTGACGAGTTCGTCATGGGTTCCGGTTGCAACTACTGTCACCTGACCGGTTACAACGGTCGTATCGGTGTCTACGAGCTTCTCGAACTCGATCAGCACATGACCGAGACACTGCGTACCAATCCGCTCAACTTTGCCACAGTCGCCAAAACCAGCCCCTCGTTCAGGCCGTTGGTGCATTGTGCGCTTGACTACGCCCGATCCGGGATTACATCGCTCGACGAAGTCATACGGGTTTCCGGTGGGCTGATTGACGACGCCCCTGGTGTGAGTGTCGGTAGCGAAGCCGCACTCGAACAGGTCGCCGAGCCGGTGAGCTGACATGGCGGAATTTATTTACCGCGGCCGTGGCCGGGACGGCAACCTGATCGACGGCATACTGGACGCCGACAATGCCGAGGGTGTCGCGACCCGACTGGTCGAACGTGGCATTACCCCTGTTGACATACGACCCGCCACCGGTGGTGGCAGTACTGACGTCGCCGTAATCTGGCGACGGCTTGGCGGTGGACGCCCGCAGACCAAGGACATGGTCATGTTTTGCCGCCAGATGAACACCATTACTCGCGCCGGCATTCCGTTGCTGCGCGGACTCGGTAGCCTGGCGCAATCAACCCACCACCCAATGCTGCGCGAGGCACTGAACGACATTATCGAAAGCCTGCAGGCAGGTCGTGGTCTGACTGAATCGCTACGTCGCCATCCCGAAATCTTTACCCCTTTGTTCGTCAATATCGTCGATGTCGGCGAGAACACCGGTACGCTTGATACCGCTTTCCAGCGCCTTTACGAGTACCTGCGCCAGGACGAAGACGTCCGCAAGAAAGTTACCTCGGCCGTGCGCTATCCAATACTGGTGATGGGTGCGATCGTCGCCGCACTGATCGTTATCTCGGTATTCGTGATCCCGAATTTCGCACCATTATTCGCTGCACTCGGAGACGACATCCCGTTGCCCACGCTGATCATTATGTCGGTGTCCGATTTCATAATTAACCAGTGGCTGTGGATTATCGTCGGCGTCATCGTCGCGCTGTACCTGGCCAGGCGCTATACGTCGACAGACCATGGCCGCATGCGCTGGGATCGCACGCGGCTGCAAATACCAGTCATCGGTGTCATTGTGCTGGAAGCGGCACTGGCACGGGTAACCCGCTCACTGGCGGTGGCGATCGGAGCAGGTCTGCCAATGAACCAGGCGCTCGGCACGATTGCCGAGAGTACCGGCAATATGTACCTGGCAGAACGCGTTGGCAGTATGCGCGCCAATGTCGAGCGCGGTCGTTCGTTAACCCGATCGGCCAGCGAGGCCGGCTTATTCCCGCCACTGGTGCTGCAAATGATCTCGGTTGGTGAGGAATCCGGTGCAATTCCAGACCTGATGGATGAGACCGCCGATTTTTACCAGCGCGAAGTCGACTATCGTCTCGACAACCTGAGTGCGGCACTCGAGCCGATCCTGATCGTCGGTGTGGGTATCTGTGTACTGATACTGGCTCTTGGGGTTTTCCTGCCTATGTGGGACATGGTCGGTAAGGCCAAGGGCATGTGACATGGCCAGGCGCAGCAACGGTTTCACATTGCTGGAGCTGGTCGTCGTGATCGCTCTGATCAGTGTGCTGCTGACAGTCGCCGTGGCGCGGCTGGCCGGATACGTCCGCGAGGCAGAGCGGGTTGCCGTGCTCAGTCTCGAGGGCCAGCTGCGCAACGCGCTGACGCTGGAGACTGCGCGTCGCATCTTGAACGATGATGACGCCGGCTTGCTGGCACTCGAACACAGCAATCCGATGCGCCTGGTACTGGAGGCGCCCTATAACTACGCCGGCGAGTTACCACCGCAAGATCACTACCTGGTTGAACCGCGGCACTGGTTTTTTGATCTGGGCGAACACGAGCTCGTTTATCGCCGCAGCGCCACGGCCGGCAACAGTAAGACCGGTCACGACATCCGTTATCGGGTGAAGGTTGCCTACAACGATCGTGACGGTGACGGCCGATTTGCCGTTGCCAGTGACGAGCTACTCGGGGTGCGCCTGTTACGCCAGGCGGACTAATGGAAAAAGTTGCGCCACAGGACATTAAGTTATCGGCGACGATGCCGATAGAAATATTGATTGTCGGAACTTTCGGGCGATGGTTGATCATCGCAGAGGCTATGGAGGCTTAAGAATGAGGAACGAAAGTGGTTTTACGCTCATCGAGCTGGTCGTCGTGATCAGTATCCTGGGCATTCTCGCGGCATTTGCGATACCGCGCTTCATATCGCTGGAAGGCGAGGCCCGGATCTCAACGACCCAGAGCCTTGCCGGTAGTGTACGCAGCTCCGCAGCGCTGGCGCACGGATTGTGGTTGGCACAGAGCTCACCGGCATCGGTGTCCATGGAAGGCGCGACCGTGAACATGACCAACGGTTACCCAACTGCTGATACGATCGACGATTCGCTGGCAGATTTCACCGGCTTTAGCTTCACCGCGGGTGCTAACGGCGTGTGGACCAAAGATGGATCACCGACGCCGGCAACCTGTTCAGTAACCTACGGACCACCTGCTGCTGCTGGTGCCGCCCCGACCGTTACTGTCGCGACCGCTGGCTGCTAACAGGGCATTAGTATGCAATCGTGCCGTGCGCGTAGCGCCGGCACGGCAGTCACTGCCGCGACCGCAGGCTATACGCTGGTCGAACTGGTCATCGTCATTGCGGTCATCGGTCTGCTGGCTGTCGTGGCGGCTCCGCGGTTTTTTGATCGCGATACGTTTGCCGAGCGTGCCTGGTTCGACGAGATCGCGACGGCCATGCGTTACAGTCGCAGTGTCGCGGTGGCCAGCGGTTGCAGCGTCCGCCTGCAGCTGACACCGACTACTTACGAGTTGCGCCAGCAGGCGCCGAGTGGCGGTCATTGTAATCCCGGCGACTCGAGCTGGTCACAGGCCGTTCGTTATAACGATGGCACCGTAGCAATGGCTTCCGCCCCGGCCGGGGCCAGTTCCTCTGTCACTGCCACCATCGTATTTACACCCGCGGGCAGTACCAACCTGGCAAGCGATCTCGGTGTGACAGTGGGTGTACATGCCCTGACACTGCGCGCCAGCAGCGGATACCTTAGCCAGTGAACGGTTCCCCGAAACAGCTCGGCTTTACCCTGGTCGAGAACGTGGTCGCGATAGTAGTCATTGCGATCGCCGCCGGTGTCATCCTCGGCTTGCTGGCAACCAATGTCGGTGCCAGTGCCGACCCGATGATCAGGCAGCAGGCGGTCGCAATCGCCTCAGCTTACACCGAAGAAATCCTGTTGCGCAGTTTCGATGATCCGGACGGCGTCGATGGCGAAGGTGCCCGGGCTGACTTTGATGATATCGATGACTACGACGGACTGCTCGACAATGGTGCGCGCGACCAGTTTGGTAACGCTATCAGTGGTCTGGAAAGCTACGACATCGCGGTCAGCGTTGTAACCAGTTCTGCGTTGCCGGGTGTCGCAGCAGGCGACACTGTGCGTGTTGACGTTACCGTTTCGCGGGCACCGCAAATCGCCATGACGGTCAGCAGCTACCGGACCCGGCGATGAAAGTTCAGGCTGGATTTACCCTGGTCGAGTTGGTCATTGCGCTGGTGCTGGCGGTGATCGTTACCGCATTCGCCGGGATGTTCATCGGCAATTCAGTGACAGGCTATACCGACCAGGTGCGTCGTGCCGCTTTGGTCGATGCCGCTGACAGCGCACTGGGTCAGCTGGCGCGTGATATTCGCGGCGCGCTGCCTAATAGCGTGAGGGTCACTCCTGCCGGGGGCGGCTTTGCGGTTGAATTGCTGGCCTCGACCGACGGGGTTCGCTATCGCGACGCTGCACCGCCGGCGGACCCGGCTAGGTGGCTGCAGTTCGACAGCGCTGACGATCAGTTCAACGCGCTGGGCGGGTTCCAGCGTGTCACACTACCTTTCAGTTCGACCTCTCACTACCTGTCGGTCTATAACGCCGGTGTGCCGGGAGCCGATGCGTGGGAGCTCGCCAATGTGATTACCCCGCCAGGCACGCAAATCGATATCGTCGTTGATGCGATAGCTGGCGAACATCATGTCACTGTGACGCCCGCTTTTCGTTTCGCCTATCCGTCGCCGACGCAGCGTGCCTACCTCGTCTCAGGGCCTGTCAGCTGGTTGTGCGATCCATCGGCAGGCACGCTCACCCGGTACAGTGGCTACGCCATTGCCTCTAACCACCTCAGTCGGGACAGTGCGGCGGAGTTGCTGGCCGCTGGTGCCGCAGCCAGCCGCATAGCTGACGACGTCTCCGCCTGCTCGCTTAACTACACCAGTGGAACGGCGCAACGTTCGGGCCTGGTAAGCGCAAGACTGGAGCTCGAGCGAAGCAATGAGCGCGTGGCCCTGATGCAGCAGGTACACGTGGTGAACGTACCATGAGTGCGCAACGCGGATCAGCGCTGATTATCGCCCTGTTCCTGATCGTGGTACTGGCCGTGCTGGGTAGTGTCGCTGTTCGACTGACCACGGTACAAGGTCAGACCGCCAACCTCGGACTGTCCGGCGTTCGGGCTTTGAATGCGGCGCGTAGCGGCATCGAATGGGGTGCACGACGCACGCTGGCAGCCAATAGTTGTTTCAGCGGTGCGACCACAATGACCGAGGCCGCGCTGAACGGTTTTACCGTGACCGTCGACTGTACTACGAGCAGTCATACTGAAGCGGGCAAAACAGTGCAGGTTTATGTGCTTACGGCGTTTGCGTCGAGCGGCACTTATGGCCAGCCTGGCTATGTTTCACGCCGTATCCAGGCCGTGATTGCGACCGAGACATGAAGACGCTCTCGCTTGCCCCGGTGCGCTCAGTGTCCAACCCAGCCCGGCTTCCAGCGGTTGCGCGGCCGCTCTCACCGGTGGCGAGATCAAAGCCATGAACTCCCGGCGCATGCGCAACCTTGCTGTCTTACTGCTGCCGATATGTTGGCAGGTCGGGCATGTCACACAGGTCTGTACCACCGTCGAGATTGGCGGCGAGGAGTTCTACGGCGTTTCGGGTACCAGCGATAACAATATTGTTGCTGTTGGGAAAGACGGTGGGATTTTCCATTTCGACGGCAGCAGTTGGGCTCAGGTATCCAGCCCCACGACCGAAGATCTTTTGGATGTCGAGATGATCGCGCCAAACCTGGCCTTTGCGGTTGGTAAGAAAGGCACGGTTTTACGATGGAACGGCATAGCCTGGATCGAGCTGACGACACCGACCGATAAAGACCTTTCTGGAGTCTGGGGTGACTCGGCGAGCGATGTCTGGGTGGCAGGAAAGAACGGGACGCTGTTGTCATGGGACGGTTCGTCGTGGACGGACCAGTCAGCCGCGGCGGCGACCAGTGGCCGTGAACTGGTGGATGCCTGGGGTGACGCAGCTTCTTTCTACGGCCTTGACAAGGATGGCTGGCTTTATCGCTACGACCGCGCCGGCGGCGCCTGGGATGCACCGGATACCACATGCGATGTCGGTGGGGGCAATTTCGAAGACCTGTGGGGCAATAGCAGCGGGCAAATCTACCTGGTCAAGAAAGACGAAGTGCATTTGTACGACGGTGTTAGCTGCAATGTAGTGGCAAGCGCAAGCAAGGATCTACTCGGCGTCTACGGCAGTGGGTCAACCGTCGTGGCCGTTGGTAAGGATGGCCGGGTGCTGGAATACGATGGCGTAAGTTGGGTGGAAACAATTCTTCCTGCAGATGACCTGCGCGATGTCTGGGTGTCGGCAGCGGGCAATGCCTACTACGTTGGCAAAAAGGGGGAGCTGACAACGTGTGAGTGCAGCGACTGCTTTACGCCCGGTCTCGAAGTCAGCCACGACAACTTCGGAATTCACTGCCTCGCAGAAACGATCGATGTCAATTCCATAGACGCAGTAAGCGGCAACCCGAACAGCAACTTCTCCGGCGAAATCACGCTGGCGACGGGCAGTGGCCGCGGTAGCTGGTCGCTGATTACCGGGACCGGGACGTTCGCGGATGCGGTGCCGGACGATGGCCTGGCAACTTACAACTGGCCGTTGGGAGCAACGACTGCCAGATTCTCTCTTTATTACCCCGAAGGCGCACCGGCCATCGATATCGATGCCTACCTGACTGCTGACTCGGTTGTCCGCGACGATGACACGGAGGGTTTGCTACAGTTTTCAGCCAGTGGATTCACTGTCACGGCCAACCCGCTGTCAAATCCGCCACCGGCCGTTATCACACCGTTTGACGGGCCGGTTACGGCGGCAACTGACAACCCGGTATATATCGCTGCCTATGGTCAACTGCCAAACGATCCTCAGTGCGGCGTCATCGAAAGCTACGACGGTACGCGGCCATTGTCATTTTGGTCAGACTACCTCGATCCCGTTGCTGGCTCGCAGCTACTTCAGGTCGATGGTGCAGGAGTCGCGACCAGTGAGGTTGCCAGTTCCAGTCAGTCGGTTGCTTTTGTTAATGGCCAGGCGAGCGTGATTCTAAATTATGCTGATGCCGGACGCGTCCAACTCTTGCTCAAGGATGACAGCGGCAGCCACCCGGATCTGCCTGGCGGTATTCGCGGCGCTACCGCGCCGTTCGTATCGCGCCCGGCACGCTTCGCCATCAGCAATATCGTCAGTGGTGCGACAACCAATCCGGGGGCGACCGATGCCAATGGCCCGGTGTTCATCGCTGCGGGTGATCCTTTCGGCTTCACCGTTACCGCGCTCAACGCGCTGGGAAACCCGACCCCCAACTTTGGCCAGGAAGTCGTTGCTGAATCTGTCAGCCTTACCCCGTCGCTGGTGGTGCCAGTGGCGGGAGCGAACCCACCTCTGGCATTTACTATTGGTCTGGGTGGCTTCGCTGGCGGCAGTGCCAGTGGCACTGACTTTAGCTGGGGCGAGGTCGGCGTAATGACGCTGATGCCGTCTGTTGCCGACGGCGACTACCTTGGCAGCGGTGATGTTACGGGTGACGCCAGTGGTCCGATCGGTCGTTTCATCCCGCATCATTTTACGACTACGGTCAATGCACCTGTCTTCGCCACCGCCTGTGACAGCGGGGGCTTCACCTATCTCGGTCAGCCATTTAATTACCAGACTGTGCCGCAGATGAGCGTGACAGCAGAGTCGGCCGCCAATACGACAACAGCGAATTACACCGCATCGTTGTGGAAGCTGACCAACGCAAGCCTGGCCAATCGTCTTTACAGTACCGCCAGCAGCACGCTGGATACGACGGGTTTGCCGCCGGCCAGCAGCGATCCGGTGATCGTCGATAGTGGCAACGGAACAGGCACGTTAACGTTCGCGAGTGGCAGCGGGCTGCGATTTACCCGTACCACGGCGGTGGCGCCTTTTGATGCGGATATCACATTGAGTATCGATGTCATCGATGGCGACAACGTTACGGCCGCCAACCCGGTGCAGTTTGGCAGTCCCGGCGGCATCGCGTTTACAGCGGGGCGGGAGCAACGTTACGGCCGGATTTCGGTCGGAAGCGCACTCGGCTCCGAAGTGGTGGACCTGCCGGTACCGATGCAGTCGGAGTACTTCACCGGTGCGGGTAGCGGCTACACCAGGAACCTGGACGACAGCTGCACCACCGGGGTCACGCTGACGCTCGGAAACTTTGCCGGTAATCTCGCCGCTGGCGAAACCTGTGTCATGGACAGCGGCAGCCCCGGCCAAAGCGGTGCCGGGTGCGCTGCCCCGGCGCCGGCGCCATCGCAGTATCGTGAGCCGCCACTGGCCGGCGATTTCAACCTCACGCTGCGGGCACCGGGTGCCGGCAATGATGGGGCAACGACAGTAACAGCCACGCTGCCGGACTGGCTGCGCTACGACTGGGACAGCGCACTTCCCGGAGCCGAAAACCCATCGGGCAGGGTTACTTTCGGAATCTACAGCGGCAGCGATTTGACGATCTATCAGCGCGAGATTTATTAATCGAGGAAACGGCTGATGGGCCCAAGCAGCTGATCCTCATCGAGTATTGGTTTGGGGATATAAAAGTCGAAACCCTCGGCCAGATATTTCTCCCGGTCCCCGACCATGGCGTGCGCCGTCAGGGCAACGATTGGCAGTGAGTCCAGCGTTTTGTGCGTGCGAATGTGTTTCATGACCTCGACGCCATCCATTTCCGGCAGCGAGATATCCATTAGTACAAGGTCGGGCGGGCGCTCTACGATGCCGCGTGCCGCCTCCGGCCCGTTCTCGTACTCATGCAATACGAAATGGCCTTTCAGCAACACCCGCAGCAGCAGCATGTTATCGGGATTGTCCTCGACCAATGCAATCGTCTTCATCGTGTCAGCAATTCCTCGATTGCCATGACGAATCACGGTAGGCTAACGGCTGCCACGGCGAGAGGCAACCACGGGAACGCCCAGACTTGTTAAGCCTGACTGCAATTGCCGCACTCGGTGCCGAGATACTGTTTGTCAGTGTGACGGCCTTGCTGCTGTTCCGGTTCCGGGACGCCATCGGTCTGGGGCCGCTGTATATTTTTATCGGCACCCTACAGTACCTCAGTGTAGTACTGGCATCGTCCGTCTATTTGCCTGTCAGCACCGATATCTATGTTTCGCCGGGTTCAGTCGTGCTGTTTGCTGCATCTTTGTTCACCATCTTGCTGGTCTATCTTAAGACAGACATTCCAACAGCGCGCGGGTTAATTTTTGGCATCCTCGCGGCAAACGTGGGGTTGACGGGATTGCTTGCGATCACCAGCTGGCAAATGAGCATGCTCAATGTGCAAAATTTCCTGTCGGTGCCGGTACAGTTATTTGCTGTTTCCCCACGGGTGTTCTTTACCGGTACATTACTACTGTTGGTGGACTTTGTGCTGGTCGTCATCGTCTACCAGTGGCTTACAGTCCGGGTCACGGTTTTGCCATTGCTGGCACGAATTCTGATTACGCTTATGCTGGTACTCGCTATCGATGCGGTACTTTTCCCCACGCTGGTGTTCTTTGGGGACGACGGTTACAACAGAATGCTCGTTGGTCACCTGGTCGGCAAGCTGCCGGCTGGCCTGGTCTACGGACTAATCCTGTATTTCTACCTGACCTACGTCGAGCAGCTGGGGCAGGATGGGCGCGCTTCGGTATCCGGCCAGATGGACGATGTATTCTCGCTGTTTACATACCGTGAACGCTATGAAGAAGTACGCGAGAAACTCGCTGCATCACAGGCGGCAAACGAGGCAAAGAGCCGTTTCCTGGCCAACATGAGTCATGAGCTACGCACACCGCTCAACGCTATCATCGGATTTACCTCGGTCCTGCTGAAGCGGCATGACACTGCGGACGAAGAGCGAATGTTGCTCGAGCGAGTTCAGGTTAACGGTACACACTTGCTTGAGTTGATTAACGGCCTGCTCGACCTGTCGAAAATCGAATCAGGTCGCGCTGAACTCAATGTAGTGACGATCGAACTCAGCGAACTCGTCACCGAGACAGTTCACCAGCTGCAGGCGCAGGCGCAGGACAAGGGTCTCGAGCTTGATACCGATCTGCCAGACTCGACTGTAGTGCTAGATACAGATCGCCTGAGACTCAAACAGGTGTTGATCAATCTTATTGGTAATGCGGTGAAATTTACCAATAGCGGTGGCGTGTGCGTGCGCCTGTCGACCAATGGCAGTGGCCGTCCTGCGCGCCTGGATATCGAGGACACCGGTGTCGGTATCGAAGAGGAAAAGCTGGAAACGATTTTCTCGCCTTTCTATCACACCAGTTATTCCTCGCCAGAGGTGCCGGGTGTGGGCCTGGGCCTGGCTATTTCGCGGGCGCTATGCGACGAGATGGGTTACCGGCTTGAGGTCGATAGTAAATACGGCAAGGGTTCAAATTTTTCCATTCACTTTTCAACCCACTAGCTGCCGTCGTCGTCGAACCAGTCATCGAGTGTGCCGTCGGCCAACTCGGCGAGTGTGTATTCGTTGAACACCTGGTACGCCGTCCAGTGACTAATCTTGTCCTGGATCTCGAGCGCGGCGAGACCCTGCTTGTGTCGGGCGTCCCGGTGGTAGCGTTCGAGTTGCTCGCTGGCGTAGCGATTACAGCGCTCGAGGAAGCGACTAACGATTCGCTTTTCGACATCGGCCGGGGGCATACTGGAACTCCTTGGCACGCAACAGGTTATTGAGAGTATGCGGAACAGGCTGATTGTTGCAATCTCGGGTGCGACCGGGGCCACCTATGGTGTGCGGCTCCTCAACGAGCTGAAACAGATAGACGGCATCGAATCTCATGTCGTCGTTTCGCGCGCAGGTATGATGACCCTGGCGAGTGAGCTCGGTATCGATCGCGGCCAGCTGCGGGATCTTGCCGATGTTGTCTACGACGAACGCAACATTGGTGCAGCGATCGCCAGCGGCTCGTTTCGTACCGCCGGCATGGTGATCGCACCGTGCTCGGTCAAGACACTGGGTTGTATTGCGTCGGGTGTTACCGATAACCTGATTGCGCGTGCGGCAGACGTGGTACTCAAGGAACGTCGCCGGCTGGTCATGCTGGTGCGCGAGGCACCACTCAACCTGGTCCACCTGCGCAACATGGTCACAGTTACCGAGATGGGCGCGGTGGTCTTTCCACCGGTACCGGCCTTTTACATGGAGCCCGCCACAGTCGATGACCTGGTCGGGCATACCGTGGGGCGGGTGCTGGAGATGTTCGACATCGAAGCCCCGCACCTGCTGCAACCGTGGCAGGGGATGATTCGCCGACAGCAGGATTAAGGGATGTCCACGGCAAGCCAATGCCGGATAGCACTGGTGCAGCAGGCCCCGGTCTATCTCAATCTCGCTGCCACAGTCGAGCGCGCCTGTGAGCACATCCAGCAGGCTAGCGATGCCAATTGCGATGTGATCGTCTTCCCTGAGACCTGGTTACCCGGTTACCCGATCTGGCTCGACACAGCACCGACAGCCGCATTGTGGGACCACCCGCCAGCGAAACAACTGTTTCGGCAAATGGTGGAACAAAGCCCCTCGGTCAACGACGCCGCGATCGTGGCACTGCGTTCGGCCGCCGTCGAGGCTGGGGTGTTCGTAGTGATTGGCGTGCAGGAACGCGAAGGTGGCACGCTCTATAACAGCATGTTGTTCATCGACCCGGCCAAAGGTGAATATCGCGTGCATCGTAAATTGATGCCGACCTACACCGAGCGCCTGGTCTGGGGCCGTGGCGATGGCAGCACGCTGGATGTAAACAAAACCCCGTTTGGCAACCTGGGTGGGCTGATCTGCTGGGAGCACTGGATGCCATTGGCGCGGGCTGCCCTGCACGCGCGTGGGGAAGCGATACACGTGGCACAGTGGCCATGGGCCAAAGAGATGCACCAGGTTGCCAGTCGCCACTATGCGTTTGAAGGATCCTGTTTCGTCATTGCATCGGGTGCAGTCGTGGCACGGCAGCAGTTGCTCGACGATGCCCGCGATGCTGCCACCCCGGGCCCGGCACTGGAATTACTTGCACAGATGACCGCCGATGACGATGACCTGTTATTGCGTGGTGGCAGCGCTGTGGTTGCGCCCAACGGCGACTATGTCGTCGCGCCCGTCTACGACAACGACGCGACACTTTATGCCGATCTCGATCTGGGGCTGATCGCCGAGCATCGGCTGGCTCTCGACACCGACGGTCATTACTCACGGCCCGACGTCTTCAGTCTCGAAGTCGATACCAGACCACAGCGCAACGTTACTTTTCGCTAGAGATAGCGGGCGACGATCGCACGTGCCGCATCTCGCTTGGCGCAGACATCAGCCCACAATTGCGACATGGCATGACCCCGTGCCAGGTTGTGCTCGCCCGCCGTCGGGTAATTGCGGCGATCCCAGGCAAAGTAGCTCTCTGTGAGGGCATCGCTCAGGAAGCGCGCCGATAACTCGAGGCAAATCCGCTCGAGGCCCGGGATCAGTGCCTCGATCTCCGCTGGTGTCAGCCAGGTGGGAGCGGTCTTCGCATAACCAGCCAGGGCGGCATCGAGCACTTCGAGATCGAGATCCGCACGTAACTGGTCTTCGGTACGCGGGTTGCACCACGAACGCAGGGCGTCGCCCATTTCCAGTGGCCACGGCATGCGATTGACTGTGTCGAGGTCGATCAGACACAGCGCGCGGCCATCATCTGCATACAGGATATTGGAAATCTTCAGATCACCGTGAGCATGGCGTGCAGGCAGGTTGTCTATATCACTGTAGGTCGCGACCGCGGCAAGGATCCGTTGGGCAAGTGGTTCTACCTGTTGGTAAAGACGATGCCCGGCGTGAGTGGCAAGTGACTCGTGTAGCTTGCGCAGGTGGCGGGCAGTATCGTGCACATTGCTGCGTTGACCCGGATAGTCGTAATCGAAGTCACTCATTGCTGTGTGAAAGCGACCGACTATGCTGCCGGCTTCAGACGCCATGCGCGTCGATAACATGGCGTTGTATGCGGTACCGGGCATGAACGTCAGCATGCGCCAGCAGCGACCGTCGACTTCGCACCAGGGCTCGCCGTCGTCACACGGAATAAGTCGCGGTGTCAGCATTCCGTGTGCACGCAGGTGGGCTGTTACTGCATCGATATTGTTATTCACCGTTGATGGGAAAACACTGTGCAGGCGCTGCAAAATGGCCCACTCACCATCGGCTGCGTGGATGCGAAAGGTGGAATTGATAAGCCCGGTCGTGACCGGCTCGAGAATGGCGTCGCGTAACAGTCGCCAGCGACTGGTGACCGCCTCAGGTACAGTGCTGGCTTTCAAGTTGCGTTGGCTGGATTGCCGCTGTAGTGGCGGATGTGATCGCGGGTGCCGACGTAATAAAGACCTTCACCGAGGTCCCACTGCGACGGCTCCGGGTATGGGGCGTCATTGTGGTCGGCGCTATCGGCCGCCCGGATGAGTTGCTCGTAAGCCGGGATGTCGAGCTTGTGACGTTGGTCCAGGTGCGGTTGTGGGTCGACCTGTTGCCGCCAGTTGCCCGCGCCCTCGACGACGGTGGCCGTACCGAAGGCAGCGCCACAACCGCTGCCGTAAGAGAACAGGCTGATGCGGCCGCCCTCGCGAGCGTTATCGAGTTTGCGCAGGTAATCGGCGATGGCAAGAAACAGCGACCCCGTGTAGATATTGCCAACCACGCTGTTCAGTTCGAGCCATGGCGCGACCTGGGTGTCGTAGGACTCGCGAACACGCGTAGCGAGTTGGTCTTCGCGTGCAATGGACTGCCCCCACTCGGTCTCACAATGGCGGTGATGCGCCTTGCGCGCCATCTTGACGAACGGCACGTGATAAAAGCAGGCATCGAGGTTGTCGAGTGAAAAAGCGTCGCGGCCGCCGGCCTGCTCGCAGGCATCACGCCAGGCGCCGGTGAAGGCGTCGAGATAGCAATCGATGGAGTAATGGCCGTCGGCAAAGGCGTACTTGGAGTAGAGCGGCCGCCAGAAATCCATTACCTGGCGGGTGTAGTCGCCGAAGGTCGTCGGATCGAGCTCAAGCAGTCGCGGACTGTCACCGACCACCATGGCGACCGCACCGGCGCCCTGGGTCGGTTCGCCGGCGGTGTCGATGCCATACCGGGCAATATCGGATGCAATAACCAGCGCCTTGCGCCCACGCGCACGCCCGGCATGGATCCAGTCCATGGTCGAGGTCAGCCCGGCCATGGCGCCATAGCAGGCGTGCTTGGTCTCAAAAGTGCGACAGTTTTCCCCCAGGCCCAGCATTTCGTGCACATAAACGGCAGCCGGCTTGCTGTGATCGATACCGGTCTCGGTGCCGACGATCAGCGTGCCAATTTCAGCCGGATCGATATCAAACTGCTCCAGCGCGCGCCATCCGGCCACGCTGGCCATTGTCACGGTGTCCTCGCAGGGCGTGGCCACGGCCATTTGTCGCTGTCCCAGTCCAAGCAGGTACTTGTCGGGATCGACACCGCGAGCCTCGGCCAGCTCTGCCATGTCGACATAACATCGGGGACCGTAGAAGGCGAGGGCATCTATCCCGGCGGCTGTCACAGTCATGGGTCTAGGCGAATCCGGATGGGTTCCACGCATCCATCATGCGACGACGGGCGTTTTCAAGACGATCACCCATCAACGAGGCAAAGCGCTTGAGCAACTGGTAGCCGAATGCGGTGTCCTGCTCGCAAATCTGCAGCAGCCGGGTACCATCGAATTCGAGCACAGTGGAGTCTTCTTCGGCGCGCGCCTGGAAATGCCACTTGTACGGCGGGATCAACCACGACCAGCCGAGGATGCGACCTTCACCGAGTGATTGCAGTTCCAGCGACGGACCCATGATGGCCGGTGTCTCGACGATTATGGTGCCGGATAATGACAGGTAAAATGTGGTTGCCGGCTGGCCCTGGGTGAACAGGTTCTCACCCGCGCGGACGTCGCGCTTGCTGGCATATTCGGCCAGTGTCTCAATAAAGCGGGGCTCAAGGTCGGCAAACAGCTCGTGGCTGGCAATGATGCTGGCGGTCGAGTCGGTCACGGCGTGCTCCTCGTGGCGGGGACGCCGATTCTAGCCGCGGCAGCGGCCGTTGCCCAAATCCGCGCCGGGCCGGCCGCGGGCCTGGCGCCGCTGGCGGGGAGCAAATTGCTGTTATTGTGGTCTCTATGGCTGTGAAGTCATCGACAACATCCAAACCCGGGAATTCGCTGCAGGCCGCTCCACGGCCGGTGGACGCGCGTGGCCGGCCATTACGTGACCTGCGGATCTCGGTCATGGACCGGTGTAATTTTCGTTGTCCGTACTGCATGCCGGAAGATACCTACCACGAGGCTTTCCGCTTTCTGCATCGCGATGAACGCCTGACTTTCGACGAGATCGTGCGGCTGGCACAACTTTTTGTCGGTCTGGGCGTGAACAAGATCCGAATCACCGGTGGCGAACCGCTGCTGCGACCCAACCTCGCCGAGCTGGTTGGCGAGTTGACCGGCCTGGACGAGGTTGATGTCGCGCTAACCAGCAATGGCATCCTGCTTGCGCAGCACGCGGCTGCGCTGGCGGCGGCCGGTCTGCAACGCGTCACGGTCAGTCTCGATGCGATAGATGAGCCGACCTTTACCACGATGACGGGCGGCCGTGGTGGCCTGCAGCGGGTACTTGATGGCATCTCGGCCGCCATCGAGGCAGGACTGACCCCGGTAAAGATCAACGCGGTGGTGGAACGAGGTGTCAATGATCACGCCGTCATCGAACTGGTCGAGCGCTTTCGCGGCACCGGTGTCATCGTACGCTTCATCGAGTATATGGATGTCGGTAATATCAACCACTGGCAACGTCGTGACATGGTGCCGTCGGCCGAGTTACTGGCGCGTATCGCTGAGCATTGGTCATTGTCGCCGGTGGACCCCAACTACCATGGCGAAGTTGCCCGGCGTTACCGTTTCGACGACGGTGCGGGGGAGATCGGTTTTATCTCGTCGGTGACAGCACCGTTTTGCGGCGATTGCACGCGCGCGCGGCTGTCATCCGACGGCAAACTGTACACGTGCCTTTTTGCCAGCACCGGTCTGGATTTACGTACACCGCTGCGCGAAGGCGCCAGCGACACCGAGTTGCTCGAACTGGTACGTCATTGCTGGATTGCTCGCACTGATCGTTACAGTGAGCAACGCGCGCAGAAACCGGCGGGCAAGGACAAAGTGGAGATGTTTTACATTGGCGGGTGACAAGCTCACACATGTAGATGCGGACGGCCGACCGACAATGGTCGATGTCAGCGACAAGCCGGTAACCCGCCGCACTGCCGTGGCGGAAAGTCGACTGGTGGTGCCGGACGCTGTCGCCCAGGTCATTCGCGACACCGGTGGTCGGTCAAAAAAAGGACCGGTCTTCGATACCGCGGTCGTTGCCGGGATTATGGCAGCCAAGCGCACTCATGATCTGATTCCGTTCTGTCACCCAATGATCATCGATGACTGCCGTATCCACATCGATTTGCAGGGTAACGAAATCGTGATTCTGTGCCAGGTGTCGGTCGAGCACCGGACCGGTGTCGAAATGGAAGCACTGACGGGCGCGACGGTGGCGGCTCTGACCGTATACGATATGTGCAAGGGCTTATCGCACGACATACGCATCGATTCGACCCGGCTGTTGATCAAGCGTGGTGGTAAAAGCGACTTCAATGCATTGACTGAGGCCGAAGATAATGACTGAGTTGCGCGGCCTCGTGCTGGCGGGTGGTCGCAGTGTGCGTATGAAGCAGGACAAGGCGCTGATCGAGTATCACGGTTTACCGCAGGTGCGTTGGGCATTTGAGTTACTCAAACCGTTTTGCAGCCGCGTGTTTGTTTCCGTCGCGCCGGGGCAGGACGATCCGGTGCGTGAGAGGTTGCCACGCATGGTTGATGATACCGAGGGACTGGGACCCGCCGGTGGCATGCTAACCGCGCACCAGCGCGAACCCCGGTCGAGCTGGCTCATTGTCGCCTGCGACCTGCCGTACCTCGACGAAGAGGTATTGGCCCACCTGGTGCGGCATCGCGATCCGGCCAGCATCGCAACGGCATTTCAAAGTGCCCACGACGATTTACCCGAGCCGCTATGTGCGATCTGGGAGCCATCCGGTCTGCGCGCCCTGGCTAAACAGGTTGCCGGTGGCCGTTCGTGTCCGCGAAAGACCCTCATCAACGGCGATGTGTGCCTGCTGCCACCTCTGCGTGCCATGGCGCTGGACAATATCAATACGCCCGCGGAACATCTTGCCGCGTTGGGTGAGCTCGGCCGCCATGCAGATTGAAATCGAATACTTTGCGCTGCTGCGCGAGGAGGCCGGTTGTGCCTCGGAGACGATTGAGCTGCAACAGCCGACACCGGCTGCGGTGTATGCCTGTCTCAATGAGCGCCACGCCTTTAGCCTGCCCGCTGCGCGGCTGCGGGTTGCTGTCAATGATCGCTTTACCGAGTGGAACACGCAGCTCGATGATGGCGACCGTGTTGTGTTTATACCACCGGTCGCAGGGGGGTGAGCGTGTTCACGTTGCAATCGGGTCCTGTCGATACCGTCAACGCCAGGCAGCAGCTAATACACCCCGGTTGTGGTGGTTACTGCAGTTTTGAGGGCTGGGTGCGCGATCATCACGAGGGGCGCTCGGTGGACAAGCTGATCTACGAGGCCTATGCCCCACTGGCGCTGCGCGAAGGGCAGACGGTAATCGATGAAGCCGTGCAACGATTCGAGATTGAGGCGGCCCGCTGTGTTCATCGAACCGGTGAACTGGCAGTCGGTGAACTGGCCGTCTGGGTCGGGGTCGCTGCCGCCCATCGGGATGCCGCATTTGCTGCCAGCCGCTACATCATCGATGAAATCAAGACACGGGTTCCGATCTGGAAGAACGAGTTCTACACCGATGGCACCAGCGCCTGGGTCAACTGTGCCGCCTGCGCTGCAACGGCCGACGACAATCAATCCCGCCGCGCCGTATAACGAAAACTCAGGTTGATCCGGCATCCACTCTGACTACGCTGTCGCGGTACACGGTGCTGCCAGTGTTGTTGTGTCTGTCCGGCCATGACCAGCAAGTCTCCGTGATGTAGTTCAAAGCGCAGTGGTGCGATTTCAAGGTCGCGATAGCAACGATGTCGGACATCGAAATAACGCGACTGCCCGAGACTGACCGATGCGATAACCGGGTTGTCTCCGAGTTCGGGCTCGTTGTCGCGATGCCAGCCCATTGTGTCGTTGCCATCGCGATACAGGTTTAGCAGCACGCTGTTGAAAGGTGCGCTAAGTTCGTCCTGCAGCCTTTGTCGCAATCGGGATAATTCCGATGTCCACTGGGCAGGTGTCAGGGTCAGTCCGGAATAGCGATAGGTGATGCCCGGGTCAGCAACCCAGGCGGTCAGACGCGGCTGGGCGATGCTGCGACCGAACATGACGATGTCATCGTGGCGCCAGGCAAAGCCGCGACTGTCGTCCAGTGAGTCATTGAGCCGGTCGGCATCAGCTACTGTGAGGAAGCCCGGCTGGAAACTTAAATCAGCCTGTTGTTGCGTGAAGCTGAAGTTGTTGCGACCAACCAGCTGCGGTTTTAGACGTGATACGGGCATTTCGGGCGAACATTGTGAGCGCAGCATAGTCTATTCTGATAATCACGCGACTGGCTAACCGAGCAAACAGGGGAAGCAAGATGGAAAAACGACACGGTCGATTCAGTTGGTACCAGGTCAATGCCACCGACGCGGCAGCCGCGCGGGACTTTTATTGCGACATTGCCGGTTGGCAGGCGCAGGATATTGCCATGCAGGATGGCAGCAATTACATCATGCTTGGCACAGACCATGGCCCCATCGGCGGCATCATGAGTCTGCCCGACGAGGCACGCAAAGCCGGCGCGCCGCAACACTGGCTCAGTTATGTGACCACGCCTGACATCGATGCGACGCTGATGCAGGCGCGCGATCACGATGCGCAGGTGTATGTGCCGCCAACAGAGTTGTCCGACGGGCGCTTCGCCGTGCTGGCCGATCCGCAGGGCGCACTGTTCGCTTTATTTACGCCCAACGTGGTCGACGAAGATACGCCGTTTGCCCCGCAACCCGGTGACATTTCGTGGCACGAGCTGATGACTACCGATCACAAGGCTGCGCTGGCGTTTTACTGGGAACTGTTTGGCTGGGAAAAACTCAGCGCTCATGACATGGGAGATATGGGTATCTACCAGGAATTCGGCCGTCAGGGCGTAGCGTTGGGCGGGATGTACGACAAGCCGCCGGAGTTGCAGGCGCCGTCGCACTGGTTGCTGTACATCATGGTTCCCAATGTTGAAGAACGCATTGAGAGAATTACGGAACTGGGTGGGAAAGTGCTTCGCGGTCCGATGGAAGTACCCGGTGGTGATTTGGTGGCGCAGTGCCTGGACCCGCAGGGCGGCGTCTTTGCCATCCATGCTACGGCTCAGTCGTAACCGAGGTCGCGCAACCCAGTCATAGCGGCTAACTGATCAAGCGTGTCGGGCTGCAGGTGATTGCGCCAGTCACCGGTAATGCCTTTACGGAAATGCGACTCGCGGTTTTCCTCGCCGCGCTCGCGCCCGTGGCTGTGACGCTCGAAACGGCTGGCCTCGCGGACAGCAGTTACCGTCGTCGGATCGGCTGCAACACCGAGCCATTCGAATAGCGCAGTTGCTGTTGTATCGAAATCCTGGTGCAGCGCTTCGTAACGGACTTCGTGATAACGCTCATCGCAGACTCGTGCGGCGTCACGCACGCTGCTAATTGCTGCAATCCAGCCACTGACGACTTCCAGTGCCAGTGCATCGACAGAACCGTAGCGTTGCCGGATCCATTGCGGATTGGTGCGCAAACCGTGGAACCATAACGATACGGCGACGTCGCGTGGATCACGGACAACGTGGATGAATGTCGCCGTGGGGAAAAGCGCATTGAGGAAATGGATATGTGCGATGTTATCCGGTGTGCGGTCGGCAATGATGGTGGCCTGTGACAGGTCGGCATGCTGCTGTTCGAGTAGTGCGACGATGGCATCGCGCAACAACGCCTGTTCGTGCGCGGATGACAGCGCGGCATAAGGCTCGAGTTCGGGAAAGGCGCGGTTATTGCCGGCAATGAACTCCCGATGGGCAGTGATAGCCTGGGCCAGGGGCAACCCCAGCCGATCGGCAGGGTGACCCTCGCCGGCGCAGGCGATGCTCGGGTGAGCATCGAGAATCAGCTGTAGCCAGGTGGTGCCGGATTTGCCCTGGCCACCGACAAAACACAGTTGCCGGGCAGCCGGCCCGGGGTTGGTAGCAGACATCGGTTTATCATACGCACTATGAGCGCGACAGACGACGATCAATCGGGACCGGGCAGTGTCTTTGCCGAAGCACAATTGCTGCATCGTAGTGGCCGTCTGCAGGCGGCCGAGTCGGCCTATCGGGAAATCCTGCAGGCCGATGCCAGCCATGGTGCCGCATTACACGGGCTTGGTAGCCTGTTGTATCAGCAGCAGCGATTTGCCGAAGCGGTCAATGTGCTCGAACGTGCCGTAGCCAGCGCACCACGTTCGGCGTTGTCGTTGGGACTGCTTAGTGCCGCGCAGGCCGCGGCCGGCGCTACGGAGCTGGCGCTGCAGACTGCCGAGCGTGCCGTGGCACTGAGGCCCGACGATGCCGGCCTGCGTGACCTGGCTGGTCAGCTGGCAGCCGACTGCGGTCACCCGGCGCGTGCGGTCAGTCACCTGCGGGTAGCCGCCGAAAAAGCGCCGGGCCAGCCGCAGGTGATGCACAACCTTGCTATTGCGTTACACAAGGTAGGTGAGTTTGAACAGGCCATCGCCGCCTATAACCAGACCTTAAAGTCAGAGCCATCCAACGCACAGCTGTACTACAACCTGGGCATGGCCTTGCAGGCCAGTGGCCGGCCCGATGCCGCGCGTAATGCGCTACAACAATGTCTGGAACTGCAGCCCGACCATGTCGAGGCGCTGTACCGGTTGGCTTATCTCCATAAGTTACTGTGTGACTGGCACGCGTGCGATGCGTTATTACCGCAGTTGCGCCAGGCACTGATCACCCATGTTGCCAGCCAGGGTGCGGCTTCAATCTGGCCCTACGCCCTCAATACCCTTGGTCTGGACGAATTACACGATGACTGTGCACGCTATTTCTCGCGGCAGGTCGAGCAACGCGCGCAACGTCTGCGCGCACCCTTCGTTCACACCAGCGACAGTGCCGATATTCTCAACATCGGTTACCTGTCAGCGGATTTCCGTGCGCATGCCGTGGGGGGACTGTTTCACCAGTTGCCCGCTGCGCACGATCGCAATCGTGTCAGGGTTCATGCCTACTCGCTATTCGCTTCGGCTGATGAATACCAGCAACAAGTGCGCGACGAAGTCGATGTCTATCGCGACCTGACACCGATTGGCAGCCGCGAAGCAGCGGAGATGATCGCCGCCGACCAGTTGCACGTGCTATTCGATCTGACCGGGTATACCGAGCATGCGCGACCCGAGATTATGGCCCTGCGACCGGCACCGTTGCAGGTGTCCTGGCTCGGTTATCTCAACACCATGCAGGCATCTTTTATCGACTATGTGGTCGCCGACAAGTCAGTCATGACGCCCGCGCTGGAAGCACGCCACAGCGAGGCTGTGATCGAACTGCCCGGCTGTTTTTTCCCGGGCTCGCGCCTGCCCGCGACCGTAATACCGGCGCGCGCCGATGTGGGTCTCGATCCCGATGCGTTCGTATTCTGTAGTTTCAACCATTCCTACAAGATCGACCCGGCGTTGTTCGATTGCTGGATGACGATTCTGCAACAGACCGAGCATTCGCAATTGTGGCTGTATGCCGGTGGCATAGAGCAGGTCGAGACTACGTTGCGGGCACGGGTGCGGGAGTCGGGTGTGGCCGAGGGTCGCGTCGTGTTTGCACCACGGCTGCCGGTCGCCGCGCACCAGGCGCGACTGGCTTGTGCCGACCTGTTCCTCGATACGGTCGATTACAACGCGGGAGCCACAGCGATGGCTGTTGCACAGGCCGGTGTACCCATCCTGACGGTCACCGGAGAGCGCTGGCTCAATCGCATGTCGACCTCAATCAATCGGGTACTCGGCGTCGATGAACTGTGCGTCCCGGATCTTCAGGCATACCAGCGTAAAGCCATCGCCCTGTCGCGACGGGACCAGCAATACCAGGCTGTGTTGCAACAGGTTTCTCAGCCGGATGCGTTATTCGATGTGGCGCAGCACGCAGCGCAGATCGAGGAAGCCTGTCGCCGGATATGGGATCATTACCGCGGTGGTGGCAAGCCGCAGCGTATCGAGATTGCCGGTCACGGCTAGCGCGAGGTAAACCATGCAAGTTGTCGCCGGAACCAGCGGATTCAGCTACAAGGAATGGGTCGGATCGTTCTACCCGGACAAGACGGCGCCGGCGGCGATGCTGTCGCATTACGCGACGCAATTGCCCGCCGTCGAGATCAACAATACTTTTTATCGTATGCCACGGATCTCGGTGCTGGAGCAGTGGCGGACCCAGGTCGGTGACCAGTTTCGTTTTGCTATCAAGGCTTCACGGCGAATCACCCACAGCAAGAAACTGTCCGATTGCAGCGATGAAATGGCCTTCCTGATGGGTAACCTCGAGGTGCTCGGGCCAACACTCGGAGCGGTGCTGTTCCAGTTGCCACCGTTTCTGCGCAAGGACCGGTCGCGACTGGCAGACTTTATTGCCACGCTCAGGCCACAGACACCGGCGGCTTTTGAGTTTCGACACGGATCGTGGTTCGACGACGAGATCGCGACCTTGCTCGGCGACGCCAATCTGCCGTGGGTGGTCACCGAGAGCGACGATGGGTCGTTGCCCGAGCCGCTGGCCACGGCTGACTGGGGCTACCTGCGCCTGCGTCGCACCGATTACGACCAGCGGACCCTGCAACAATGGCGCAGGAAAATTGAACAGGCGAACTGGTCGCGGGTCATGGTATTTTTTAAACACGAAGACGATTGTGCCGGGCCGGCGCTGGCACAGCGATTCCTTGCCCTGGACTCACACGGAGACAGAAATGCATAAGCTTGTGTTAGTCGCTGGCCTGTTTGCGCTGGGTGCCTGCGCGATGGACACCGTCAATGGCGACGGTCGTGGTGAGCCACCTGGCTTGCAGGCGAACCAGAGCACTGCGGCACCGTTTGAAGTTGAACGCTACGGTAGCTTCGACCAGCCATGGGCGATGGTCTTTCTGCCCGACGGGCATCGCCTGCTGGTCACAGAAAAAACCGGTGACCTGAAGTTGTACGACCTGCGTCGGCGTGCCGCAGTAACGGTAGCGGGTGTGCCCGCCGTCGCCTATGGCGGCCAGGGTGGACTCGGCGATGTCATTTTGCATCCAGACTTTGAAGAGAATCGCGTCATTTACCTCAGTTATGCTGAGGCTGGCGAAGGACGCCGACGCGGGGCAGCAGTGGCGCGCGCTGTAGCCGACCTGGATTCGGAAGCGCCGGCGCTGCACGATGTCGAGGTGATCTGGCGCCAGGTGCCGAAGGTTTCTGGTCGTGGTCACTATGGTCATCGACTGGTGTTCGACGAGGCGGGATATTTGTTTATTACATCCGGGGAACGACAAAAGTTCTCACCATCGCAGGACATGGAGCAGAATCTCGGCAAGATCGTGCGCCTGCATGACGATGGCTCGATTCCCGAGGACAATCCGTTTTACGATAAGGGGGGTGTGGCGGCACAGGTGTGGTCTCTCGGGCATCGTAATCCGCTGGGGATCGATTTCGATGCCGCCGGTCGTCTATGGAACCACGAAATGGGACCGGCCGGGGGCGATGAACTGAACCTGGTCGAGCGCGGCAAAAACTATGGCTATCCGGTGGTCTCAAATGGCGATCACTACGATGGCCGCTCAATACCCGATCATCCGACACGCCCTGAGTTCGTTGCACCCAAAGCCTGGTGGACCCCGGTCATCTCGCCAGGCGGGCTGGTGATCTACGATGGTGACAAATTCGGCGACTGGCAGGGCAATGCGCTGATTGCCGGGCTCAGTTCACGTGCGTTGATCCGTGTCGCACTCGATGGCACTAACGCGCGCGAGGTGGCACGTTACCCGATGAACACGCGTATGCGCGAAGTCGAACAGGGACCCGAGGGTTACGTCTGGATGCTGAGCGATTCCGGTACGCTGATGAG
>JABDKV010000222.1 GCA_013002045.1 Gammaproteobacteria bacterium | reverse complement strand
GCGCGGCCGACGGTAACAGCGTCGATGTAATTGCCAGTTACCTGGTCGGATCAACCAGCGACCTGGTATTCGCCAACGAAGGGCAGGATGTCCGCCTCTATCCATTTGCTGGCGGCGCCTACGGGCCGGCGATGATCCTATCCAATGCCAGTCCCAATGTTACCAGCCTGGCGGCGGCTGATATCGATGGTGACACCGACAACGATTTGCTGATCGGCAACAATCCCGGTCCGATTCAGTTGGTTCGATTTGAGGCGGGGGCACCGCTGGGGCTCGAGTCCATTCCGGGAACCGAGGGCAGCACTGTCAACGCATTGTTGTTACGGGATTTCGATGCCGATGGAGACAAAGACCTGTTAGCAGGGACGGACGGCGTCGATCTTCTCTATTTCAACGACGGGACGGGTCACTTTGAGCAGCAACCGATGCCTTCACCGCATCGCAGGACCACCGCGCTCGACGCATCATTCCAGTGTGAGGGCTGTATCGACGTCGCCGCCGCCGGTGATGATGGCGTGGGTGAATATCAAAACTCACGCCAGGCAATTTATGTTGCTGTTATTGATCCTGTTACGGGATCACTGGAGTTTTCCAGCTTCTTTGATGGTGGTGGACTGGAGAACACATTTCGTGGGCTGACCTTGGTCGCCGACGGACATTTCCTGTTAGCGGGCGAGACCGATGGCGCAGCCTGGCCCGTGATCGGTACCTCACAGATGGGCGCAACAGGTCGCTCGGATGCTGTCTTTATCGAGGTAGACATTGACGTGGACGACGATGGCGTTCTCGATGGCAGCGACAATTGCCTCGAAGTGGCAAACCCGGCGCAGCGCGATACCGATGGCGACAGCTTTGGCAATTATTGCGATGGCGACTTCAACAATGATGGCGCAATCAATTTCGCCGACCTGACAGTTATGAAGAGTGTGTTCTTTTCTGGCAATCCCAATGCCGACCTCAATGGCGATGGCGCAGTCAATTTCGCCGATCTGACGTTGCTGAAAGCGCAGTTCTTTGGTGCGCCCGGGCCCAGTGGATTGCTGCTGCCGTAGCGCTGCCCTGCTGTGATATGGTCCGGTCTCTCGTTTGCCAACAGAGACCGGACCATGCGTTTTTTACCCGCCTTTCTTTTGTTGCTCCCGGTTAGCGCGCCCGCTGCCGACGTCGTTGAATTTATCGATGGACGTTACGAGCAAACCGCGTCGATGGCGCAGACGATGTGGGAACTGGCCGAGGTCGGCTACCAGGAATACCGCAGCAGCGAATTGCTGCAGGAAGCACTTCGGGCCGAAGGCTTTAGCATCGAGACCGGTGTGGCCGATATCCCGACGGCGTTTATTGCCAGTTACGGATCGGGCAAGCCGGTCATTGGCATCCTGGCGGAATACGATGCGCTACCGGGCCTGAGCCAGGCGGCAGTGCCTTACCGGTCACCGATCGAAGGCAAAAATGCAGCGCAGGCCTGTGGTCATCACCTGTTTGGTTCCGCTTCGACCATGGCTGCCATTGCTGTGCGGCACTGGCTCGAAGACAGCGGCGGTCGTGGCACGATACGGCTGTACGGAACCCCAGCCGAAGAGGGCGGCAGCGGCAAAGTCTACCTGGTGCGCGAGGGTCTGTTTGACGATGTGGATGCGTTGCTGAACTGGCATGCCGATGACGAGAATTCCGCGCGTGCACGCACAACCCTGGCCAACCGTTCGGCCAAATTCCGTTTCCGCGGCGTATCGGCGCACGCGGCGGGTGCGCCGCATCGGGCACGTTCAGCACTCGATGGGGTCGAGGCTTTTAATCACATGGTCAATATGTTGCGTGAGCACGTGCCGCAGGAAACGCGTATTCATTACGTGATCACCAGCGGTGGCAGCGCGCCGAATGTCGTGCCGGACTTTGCCGAGGTGTTTTATTACGTTCGGCATCCGCACGCGGCCACATTGAAAAAGATCTGGCCACGGGTGGAAGATGCGGCGCGTGGTGCCGCGATGGGCACGGGCACCGAGGTCGACTGGGAGATTATCCATGGTAATCAGCCGGTGCTGATCAACGAGACACTGGCAAAAATGATGGATACCAAGCTGCATGAGCTCGGTGGGATTGAGTACAACGCTGAGGAACAGGCGTTCGCCGAGAAGTTGTACGCGACGCTTTCGGAACCGCAATTGCGACTGGGTTCACAACAGGAAATCCAGCCTTACGATGTGTCGCTTGGCTATGGGTCTACCGATGTTGGCGATGTTTCGATGACGGTGCCGACAGTGGGGGTGCGTGTGGCGACCTGGGTGCCGGGTACTTCCTCGCATAGCTGGCAGGCGGCGGCCGCCGGGGGTACCAGTATCGGGTTCAAGGGTGCTGATCTTGCGGCGAAGGTTCTTGCGCTTGGCGCTGTTGAGATGTATTCGCAGCCGCGCTTGCTGCGTCAGGCGAAACGCGAGTTTGACGAGCGCCGCGGTGACGACTTCGTCTACGAGCCCCTGCTCGGCGACCGCGACCCACCACTCGACTACCGAAAATAATAAATGTCCCCGTAGGAGCGGCTTCAGCCGCGATGGATCGCGCAGCGATCCGTAGGAGGGGCTTCAGCCCCGACCTCTTTCTTTCTAAC
>JABDKV010000100.1 GCA_013002045.1 Gammaproteobacteria bacterium | reverse complement strand
CTAAACCGCTCAGGCCATCCATGGCCTGAGCGGATCGGGGGCGTCTTGCTCGGGCGTCCTGCTTCGCGCGCCGCCCACGACGCTTCGAACAGGGGGCAGCCATTAACGGGACAGACCTCGTGGGGGTGGGTGGGTTGGCTTCGGGGGAGGGTGCGGTTGGGGAGATTGTCGCGAGGTTGGGGTTAGTTGGCTTCGGGATCGCGGCTGAAGCCGCTCCTACGGGGGAGGGAGCGGTTGAGGCCGGTCCTACAATGAGGCGTGGCGGCGCCCGGGCAAGTCGAGTTCGCGTTGCCTTTTGGCGTTGTCCGAACGCTCACGTTCCAGCCGCGCCAGGTACGCCGGCGTCACATCGCCTGTGACGTATTCGCCGGAGAATACCGAGGTATCGAATCCGTCGATATTGGCTTCGGTAAACCTGACCGCATCGACAAGATCGTCGAGATCCTGGTAAATCACCCTGTCGGCCCCGATCAGGTCGGCCACCTGCTGTGACGTACGACCGTGAGCAATCAGTTCACCCGCCACCGGCATATCGATGCCATAAACATTTGGATGGCGAACGGGCGGTGCGGCTGAGGCAAAGTACACGTTTTTCGCACCGGCTTCGCGCGCCATATCAATGATTTGCTGAGACGTCGTCCCACGCACGATAGAGTCGTCGACGATCAATACGTTCTTGTTGCGAAACTCGAGGTCAATGGCATTGAGCTTGCGTCGCACCGAGCGTTTGCGTTCGGTCTGTCCGGGCATGATGAATGTCCGGCCAACGTAGCGGTTCTTGATGAAACCCTCGCGATTCTTGACACCAAGCATGTGAGCGACAGGCAATGCCGCGGTGCGGCTGGTATCTGGCACTGGCATGACGACATCGATGTCGTTGTCAGACCAGTCGCGAAGAATTTGCTCGGCGAGTTTTTCACCCATGCGCAGACGCGCTTTATATACCGAGATTTTGTCGATGATCGAATCCGGCCGGGCAAAATAGACATATTCGAAAATACACGGCGTGTACGGTTTAGCCGGCGCACAGTGCTGCGTGTAGAGCTGACCGGCGTGATTGACGAAAACCGCCTCGCCGGGTGCAACATCCCGCATAAGCTCAAAACCGAGGATATCGAGCGCGACGCTTTCCGACGCTACCATGTACTCGATACCGGCTTTTGTTTCGCGCCGTCCTATCACCAGCGGGCGAATACCGTGTGGGTCGCGAAACGCCACCATCCCGCCACCCACGATCATGGCAACAACCGCATAGCCACCGCGGCAACGCTTATGCAGTTCCGTAATGGCGGTGAATATCCCGGCCGGCGTCAGCGCCGCAGCACAGGCACTTTGTAACTCGTGCGCCAGCACGTTGAGTATGACCTCGGAGTCCGAGCCGGTATTGAGATGGCGTCGATCTTCCCGGACCAGGATCTCAGTCAGTTCGGTGATATTGGTCAGGTTGCCATTGTGGGCAAGACAAATGCCGAAGGGCGAGTTGACGTAAAAGGGCTGTGATTCCGAGGCACTCGAGCCGCCCGCAGTCGGATAACGCACATGGCCAAGACCGACGCGACCGGTCAGGCCCAGCATGTGGCTGGCATCGAACACATCACGCACCAGCCCGTTGTCGCGCCACAGGTGCAGGTGTCCACGATCCTCAGTGCAGATACCCGCTGCATCCTGGCCGCGGTGCTGCAATACCGTCAACGCATCATAGATGGCCTGGTTTACCGGGCTTTGCCCGACGATTCCGACTACACCACACATTAGCCCGCTGGCTCCCCGGCCGTAGTGTCGGCCTGTTCGACGGCCGGCAAGTGCTGTGACACCTGTTCCGGCAAAATGCTATGCAAGGTAGAGGCGATGCCCTCGCCGTAGGGAATGACCCGCGATGCCTGCCACCAAGGCTCCTGGTCGAGATCGATCATACGAGCGAACAATACGGCGATACCGAGGATCACGGCGCCGCGGGCGACACCGAAAGCCAGCCCGAGCGCGCGATCAGTACCGGACAGCCCGGTTTTCTTGATTAGTAACGCAATCAATTGCCCGAGCAAGCCAAAGACCAACAGGACACCGACGAAAATAATGCCGCGCGCAACCCACAGTTCGAGCGCTGGCGATCCTATCTTGCCGGCAAGATAAGGCTCGATTACGTGCGAGAAGTTCCAGCCGCTCCAGATTGCGACTATCCAGCTTAGCAGTGAAATCAATTCAGGAAAGAAGCCGCGGAATAACCCGATCAAAGCCGAGATCGCCACGACACCGATAATGATGTAATCGATCATGATCATCTTGTAGTCACGCCGCCTGTTTTCATTCTATCAGGGATGCTGCACGACCTGGGTCTGCTGCCGGTCTTCCTGCAGCCTTTCAGCCAGCTCTAGCGCGCGTTCGCGGGTCGGTTCAGGCCCAACCCGAACCCGGTACATGACCCGGCCCTGCACGACGTGCCGGGCGACGAACGCCGGGTAGTCCGACGACTGCAACAATCCGGCCAGGCGCCGCGCATTGGTCTCGGAGGAAAAACTGCCAACCTGTACGGCCCAGCCCGCAGGAGCTGCAACCAGCGGGGCGGTCGCGACGGGATCATCGGCCGGCGCCTGGGGTTGCGGTTCAGGGGAACTGACAATCGCCGGCGGCTCCGCTGCCGGCAGCGTCACAGCAACGGGCTTGTCATTGTCCACGATTTCGACCGGACCCGGATCGGAGACCACTGCAATCTCGTCGCCGGCCTCAGCTGGCTGCAGATCGATCACGTGTGTACGTTCGCCAGCGCGCTCCGTCGCGGGCAATTGCAGCGACCGCGACACTGTATCGGCCGGCTTATCCGGGCCATCCAGCAGTGCGGGTATGATCAACACGGCCACCAGGACCAGGACAGCCGCACCGAGCAGGCGTTCTTTCACGAGGTTCTCCCACCAATCGACGGCACGATTCTAACCCGACTCCAGTGCCGGTAATCGTGACAAATAATCGAGCGCGGCACCGACGATCAAAAATGACCCGCAGACGACAATGCGGTCCCCTGGCCTGGCACTGTCGATTGCCGCAACCAGGCCCTTTTCGATTGACCCGGCATCGGTGATTTCAGCGTCGACGACACCACGCAGCTCGTGCGCCACCTCGCTCGCCAGCATTGCCCGATGATAATCGGCTGCCACACACCACCAGGCGTTTACCTGGGTGCGCAGTTGTGAAGCAAATTCCGCGACCGGCTTGCCGCGCATGAAGCCACAGACTGCAAGCGTCCTGCCGGTCGCCGGTGTGGCCTCCAGTGCACGCGCCAGCGTGATCGCAGCCTCGGTATTGTGTGCCACATCCAACCACCACTCAAAACCGCGGGCGTGCAGGCGATGACAACGCCCGGGTGGCTGCGTCGCCACGATACCTGCAACGAGGTGCGCACGACGCAAATCCAGTTGAGGCCGCAGTTGTTCCAGTGCGGCCAGCGCGCAGGCAGCGTTGCGTAGCTGCTCGCTGCCACCGAAACCCGGGATAGGCAGCTCGTCCCAGCAACTGATACCACTACGATACTGCCAGCCGCCATTGTCACTCTCGACCACGAAGTCATGACCCAGCAGCCGCAAGTCGGCACCACTTTGAGTAGCGCAATCGAGCAGTGTCTGCGGTGGATCGGGATCGCCGACGATCGCCGCTGTCGCCCGGCGGAAAACACCCGCTTTCTCCCGGGCGATAGCTTCGCGGTCGCTGCCGAGCCAGTCGACATGATCGATACCTATGGAAGTCACGATCGCCGCATCCGGTTCAACGATATTGACCGCATCGAGACGACCGCCCATGCCAACCTCCAGCACCGCTACGTCGATATCAGCCGCTGCAAAGAGATCCAAAGCTGCCAGTGTTCCAAACTCGAAATACGTCAGCGGCGTGGTATCCCGGGCCTGCTCGACCCGTTCGAAGGCCCGCACCAGCTCGTCGTCAGTCACCGCAGCGCCATCGATGGCAATGCGCTCGTTATACCGTTGCAGATGCGGCGAGGTATAGACACCGGTACGCAGGCCTGCCGCCTGCAGGATATTGGCAAGAAAAGCACAGCACGAGCCTTTGCCGTTGGTGCCAGCCACGGTAATCACGACGGGTGCGATGCGACCCGGCGCCAGTGCCCCAAGCACGCGCCGCGGCCGATCGAGACCGAGATCGATTTCACGCGGATGCAGCTGCTCTATGTAGCGCAGCCATCCATCGAGGTCGCGCGACACGTTACTGGTCAGCCGCGACCTCGGGCTCGGGTTCGGGTTCGGGCTCTGTCTCGGTTTCGACCTCGGTACGTACCCTGGTGGCAACACCGGTGAACTTGCTAAGTATCTCACCGATCCCATCGCGCAATTCCCGGCGATCGAGAATCATGTCTATAGCACCATGCTCGAGCAGGAACTCACTGCGCTGGAAGCCTTCAGGTAAAGTCTGTCCGACCGTTTGCTGAATCACCCGGGGTCCGGCAAAACCGATCAGCGCCTGCGGTTCGGCCACATTGATGTCCCCCAGCATGGCCAGGCTGGCTGAGACCCCGCCGGTGGTAGGGTCGGTCATCACCGACACATAGGGGACAGCGGCCCGTTTCATGCGTTCGAGGATCGCCGCGGTCTTGGCCATTTGCATCAGCGAAAACAACGCTTCCTGCATGCGGGCGCCACCACTGGCGGAAAAACACACCAGCGGCACCCGCTCGTCCAGACAGACCTGTGCAGCGCGGGTGAACTTCTCGCCCACCACCGAACCCATCGATCCGCCCATGAAACGAAACTCGAAGGCACAGGCTACGACCGGCACACCACGCACGGCGCCCTGCATCGCGACCAGCGCATCTTTTTCACCGGTAGCCTTTTGCGACTGGATGATGCGATCGCGATACTTGCGGCTGTCGCGAAACTTCAGTGGATCGGAAGGTTCCAGCCCGGCCGCCAGTTCGGTGCGCGGCTCGTTGTCGAGGAAATAGTCAAGGCGATCGCGCGCACTGATGCGCATGTGGAAATTACATTTGGGGCAAACCTTGAGATTGCGCTGTAATTCCGCACGGTACAGCACCGCCTCGCACTCGCGGCACTTCTCCCAAAGACCCTCCGGCACCGAACGACTGCGATTCTGCGTCTTGATTCGCGAGGGCAGCATTTTGCCAAACCAGCTCATGACATCTTGTCCACCACTGAGACCAACGCGGAATAATATCAGCCAACGGCAGATGATGTTTCATGGGCGCGGGCGGCACAGGCGCCGCAAGTGGGGCCTGAGCCCTGATTATTGGTGTCCACCAAAGGTTTTTTAGTTGTGAGAGAGAATCGGGGCTCAAGCCCCTCCTACGGTAGCCGGTGGCGGCGGTCGGAAGGGACCTGGTGCGGCTCGAGATAACGCACTGCCGCAAGATACAGACCGTGGGCGGGCGCGGTGGCAGCCGCTGCCGTGCGATCAGCGTTTGCCAGCAACACGGTCACCCAGTCCGGGTGGTGCTTGCCCCTGCCGATATCGACCAGTACACCGGTTACGATGCGCACCATGTTCTGAAGAAACGCATTGGCCGAAATCGTGATGACTACATCGTCATCGCGTGCCTCGATTTCCAGCTCAGATACGTGACGATGCGGCGTATTCGCCTGGCACCCGGCCGACCGGAATGCGCTGAAGTCATGCTCGCCCAACAAGTGCTTTGCGGCGCGGCGCATCGTTGCGACATCGAGGGGTTCGTGAATGTGCCATGCGCGCTGCGCATCGAGTGCCGGTCGCGATGGCCGGCTTGTAATACGATATTGATAGGTACGTTCGGCAGCGCTGTAACGGGCATGAAAACCTTCACCGACCACACCCGCCCAGATCACGCTCACAGTAGCGGGCAGGTTCGCATTGCTGCCCAGACGCCAGGCGTGAGGCCGGCGTTGCGCATCGCTATCGAAATGAACCACCTGCGCCAGGGCATGAACACCACTGTCAGTGCGACCGGCACAGGTTGTCGCGACAGGTGTATCCGCTACGACAGACAGCGCAGTTTCGACACAGGCCTGGACTGACTCGGCGTGCGGCTGGCGTTGCCAGCCGTGGAAGGCGCTTCCGTCGTACTCAATGACCAGGCCGTAACGCATCGTTACGCGCGCTCGCGTGGCTTTAGCTCAGCCCCTCGAGCATTTCGCGCGCATCGGCCTGCTGCGACTCATCGCCCTCAGCCAGCACTTCCTCGAGAATCCCGCGGGCGCCATCGGGATCACCCATATCCATATACGCGCGTGCCAGGTCCAGCTTGGTACCGACTTCGCTCAGTTCGTCGTCGCCGTCGGGCAACGCCAATTCCGCCGTCGCTACTTTAACCGTGGTCTTGTCACCGCCGTCGTCTTCCATGGCATCGCCAAGATCGAGATCGACTGCGGACTGGCTGGTCGTATTAAGACCGAAGATATCCGTGGCCAGGCCATCGTGCTCCTCCGCCGCGGGCATCTCGGACAGAACGGTCTCCTCGTCATTGCCCGGCTCTCCGAACACATCGGAAAAATCGCCAGGGGTGTCGTCGGGACCGATCACTTTGGTCTCGTTGTCGTTTTCCGCCAGATCGGCAAAAACCGATGCCGAAAATGCATCATCGCCAGCGGTTTGTGCATCGGCGTCATCGGGATTACCGAACACGGATGCAGAGAATGTCTCATCGCTGAGTGGCGTGTCGGTACCGGCATCGTCGTCGACTTCGCCAAAAACCGAGGCCGAGAAATCATCGCCCTGGTCCTGCGCATCGGCGCTATCGCTATCACCAAAGACCGAGGCTGAGAATGCATCTTCAGTATGCGATCCGGTCGGCTCGTTATCGTCGATCAGGCGTGTCGCGTCGAGTTCCTCGAGACCGCCGATATCGACATCGAGGGCATCGCCGTGCAAGGTCTCGATCTCGGCTGAGAAGTGCTCAGGCGACGACGGCTCACCACCCGGTGGCGTGGTCTGTTCCATCGACTCTTCCAACGCCGCCAGGTCTCGCGCCGTCTCGTCTTCGTCTTCGGTATCAAGCGAACCAAACATATCGCCGATATCAATATCGAGGCCTTTAGCCCCGGCTGTCAGCTCTGCCGTCGGTGCCGGCATTTCACTGGTCGCATCGCTGTCTGAACCAGCGAATACGTCGTCAAACTGGTCTGCGTCAGGACTTTCTTCTGGCGCAACCTCCTGAGCGACCTGTGAGGTACTGCCAAGATCGAGGTCGACCCCAAGATCGGACAGATCCATCTCGGCTGTCTCATCGGAATCGGTGCTGCTCAGGCGGGCCTTGATCTGGTCTTTGATCTCGTCGACCGGTTCCGGCCGGGTCTCCTCTTCTTCTTCCGGCTCGGGCATTTCCAGGCCAAGGTCGAAGTCGAGTCCATCGCCGTCATCATCTGCAAGCACGTCTCCAACGCCGGCCGCCGCGGCCCCGGCTACGGCAGCACCACCTGCTACGTCGCCAAAGTCGATATCGAGCCCGCCTTCTTCAGCGCTTGCCGCCGGCGGCGACTGTGTCTGCTCGATGCCCGGTGTCTCGGAAGTATCGAAGTCGAGCGCCGCGGGTGTTGAAGTATCGAATTCCAGATCGATATCGGCACCACTGCTAATACCCGCCTCGCCGGCAAACAGATCGTCGTCGGGACAGATCTGCTTACCCATGATGACAATCTTGTCCCACTCGGGTGCAATCTGGTCCGGCATCGTGTCGCGTAGGCCCTGGGCGGTGTTCCGAAATTCGTCCTGGTTGCCCCAGACAAAGAAAATCTCGAGCAGCTTCATACGCAGATCGAGTCGATCCGGCTCGCGCTGTACCGCTTTCCCAACCAGGTCAGCGGCCTGGTCATAGAGCCCGTAGGCGAGGTGGAAGTCGGCCTCGGCCATCGGGTCAGATTGGTCCAGCTTGATCTCGGCACTGGCGCCGACCGTGTCTTCAAACGGGTATTCGTTGGTTTCGCCCTCGGCCGGAGACTGGCCAAAGTCGACCGGGCGGAAGGTGCCGCTGTCTTCGAAAAATTCGACATCTTCGCCAGCAGGCGCGGCCGCAGGCGTTATCTTGCCCAATATCGCAGTCTGGTCGGTGTCGGCGTCGGCCTGCGCCACCAGCGCTTCGAAATCATCGGTATCGCCGGCGCCACGATTGCGCATGAAGACGGCGGCAAAAGCGGCCAGTGCCAGGACTCCCAGTCCGATCCACAACCACAGGCTGCTGAAAACACCCTTGGCCGTGTCGATGATCCGGTCGAACAGGCCTGGTTCGGCTGTAGCCGGCGCAGTCACTACCGGTGTCGTTACCGGTTGATCTGCAGGTTCTGTATCTGGCCCGTCGACTGCTGTTACCGGGTCGGTCGTAACTGCGGTCGTGTCGCCGGGATCGGTGGTCGCCGCGCCCGGGCCCGCGGTATCGACACCGGTGTCGGTACCGGCCGTGGTGCCGGTAGCGGTCGGATCGATGGACGGGTCCACCACCGGGGTCGGATCGCTAACAACCGGATCGGTCGCCGTCGTATCCGTTGGCGTAATAGCCAGTTCAGGTTGCGCTGTGACCTGGCGTTGTAACTCGGCCAGTTCGGCATCCTTGAGACTGATCAGGCGACGTATTTCGTCGAGATCCTGGCGCAGCTGGTTGTTCTCGTCAGCCAGCCGCGATAATTCGGCTTCGTTGCGTTCGAGTGCGGCGCGGGTAGCCGCGTCCGCGCGTCCGCTGCCACTGCCGACAGCCGTACTGTCGCCGCCAGTCAGGTCAGGCTCGACCAGCTGCAGGCGCGGGTTGTCAGTTGCCCGTGCCGGAGCCGTGCTGCCGGTCGACTGGGCAACGGCGACCTGCGGCACCTGCGATGGCACACCTGCCTGCCAGGCATTGTTGTGTGCAATGGCAGTTGCCAGCGCTTCGGGCTGCGCCAGTGCGGCGACGGTAGCCTGGTCGGGAATACGTAATACCGAACCTTCTTTCATCAGGTTGATATTGCCGAGGAACTCACCCTGGTTGGCGCGATAAATCGCAACCATGATCTGATTCATCGTCAGGCCGGAACCACTCTGCAAACGTTGCGCAATACCCCACAAGGTTTCACCACGACGCACCGGTCCGTAGTCGGTACTGAATCCCGCAGGCGAAGACGCCGTCGGACGCCAGCTGCCGGTGGCAGCCGGTCGCGGCGCGGGTCTTTCGATTCGTCCTGTATCTGCTGTTACCTGGCTGGTAACACTACGAGGAACGACCACAGCCGCCGGTGCCGGTGCCGGGGCGCTTTCCGGCTGTGGCATAAAGACGGGAGGATCTAGCAAGACCGTGTATTCGCGCAGCAATCTTCCACGACGCCACTGGGCTTCGACCAGGAATGTCACGAACGGCTCAGCGATAGGCTGGCGCGAACGCACCAGCAGTACAGGTCGGCCGTTTGACTCGCCTACAGCAAAATCGAGACCGGACAGAAAGTCCGGGCGATCGAGTCCGTAGCGCTCAAAAGTCTCGCGAGGCGCAACTCTGGCACTGAGGTTGGTTAGTTCTTCGGGCCCGGCCGCGAGAATCTCAATTTCGGCATCCAGCGGCTCGTTCAACGCCGAATTCAATTCGATGTCTCCGAGCGCCAGCGCCAGGGCCAAACCGGGGAACAGGCCGAACAATGCAAATGCAGCGGCCGCAGGACTAAGTCTCACAGAAACACCTCGGAGCGAAGACAGTTGCGTGACGCGCCGACGCCAGCGCAACCTCGATAACCGAATTGTGCGAGTAAAGTACATATTTATCTTTACAAACGCCTTGTTAAATATAACTTATAAGAAATCTTTTACCAAGATTTCAGCAATTTGCACACTATTCAACGCCGCTCCCTTGCGTACGTTGTCAGCAACGACCCACATTGCCAGACCATTTGGATGGGACATGTCCTGGCGTACCCGGCTGACATAGACGGGATCGTTTCCGGCCGCGTGGCCCACGGCAGTAGCAGCTGTCGCCCCATTTTCATCCGCTGTCAGCTCCACACCCGGGGCGCTTTCGAGTAGTTCCCGCGCCTGTGGTGCTGGCAGGTGTTCGCGCGTTTCGATGTGGATCGCTTCGGAATGACCGAAAAACACCGGAACGCGCACTGCGGTGGCATTGACCCCGATATCGTCGTCGTCGAGGATCTTGCGCGTTTCCCACAGCATTTTCATTTCTTCACGGGTATAGCCATTGTCGGTCATGACATCGATCTGTGGCACAGCGTTGAACGCAATCGAGCTATCAGCTTCCTCTATCGGTTGCCCACCAAGGCGCGCCGCAGCATCCTTGGCCAGCCGCTCTACGGCTGCTGCCCCTGCTCCCGAAACTGCCTGGTAAGTTGCCACGTTAATTCTTGCTATACCCACTGCATCGTAAATCGGTTTTAGCGCCACCAGCATCTGGATCGTCGAACAGTTCGGATTTGCAATGATGTTGCGTAATCCGTACTGCGCAATCGCACCCGCGTTAACCTCCGGCACGACTAACGGCACATCGTCGTCGTACCGGAACCGCGAAGTGTTATCGATGACGACACACCCTGCTTCCGCCGCCCGGGTCGCATGCACCCCGGAAACTGACGCCCCGGCCGAGAATAAAGCCAGGTCAGCCTGGCTGAAGTCGAACCCGGCAAGGTCCATCACATCCAGTCGGCGATCGCCATAAGGCACGGTTTTACCAACCGACCTGGCGCTCGCCAACGCATGCACCTCTGTCACCGGGAAGTCGCGTTCGGCCAGTATTTCGAGCATCGTTTTGCCCACCAGGCCGGTCGCACCTACTACGGCGACGGTCACATTGTCTTTCATACGTAGGGCCTCAAACTGCCACTTTCGTCACAAAATTGAACTTAATATGGCCCGTGTCCGGCCGGAATGATGGGTGTAATGCGATCAATATCGGCATTTTGGGCCCGGTTTCGCAGGAAATGGTCCATCAGCACGATCGCCAGCATCGCCTCGGCGATCGGGGTCGCGCGCAGACCCACGCAGGGGTCATGACGCCCGTGGGTGACCACTTTTACCGGATTGCCGTCGACATCGACGCTGTCACACTCGAGTCGCAGACTCGAAGTCGGTTTGATCGCCATGCTGACGAGAATATCCTGCCCACTCGAGATGCCGCCGAGTGTGCCACCCGCGTGGTTGCTGGCGAAACCGTCGGTGTGAATCTCGTCCCGATGCTCGGTACCCCGTTGGCTGACACAGGCGAAGCCGGCACCGATCTCCACCCCCTTTACTGCGTTAATTCCCATCATGGCGTGGGCGATATCGGCATCGAGTTTGTCGAAAACCGGCTCACCAAGCCCCACTGGCACGCCGCGGGCGACTACATTGACACGGGCACCAATCGAATCACCAGACTTGCGCAGTGCATCCATGAAGTCCTCGAGTTCGGTAACCCGTGACGGATCAGCGCAGAAGAACGGGTTGTCATCGACCGTATCGAGGTCGACCGGATCCAGTTCGATGTCGCCAATCTGCGCCAGGAATCCGTTAATCGTGACACCAGCCTGCTCAGCCAGGTACTTGCGCGCAATAGCCCCGGCGGCTACGCGCATCACCGTTTCGCGGGCCGAGGAGCGGCCGCCACCGCGATAATCCCGGAAGCCGTACTTCTGCTGGTAAGTGTAATCGGCATGCCCCGGCCGGAACTGGCGCGCGATCTTGCTGTAGTCCTTCGGCCGCTGATCGACATTGTCGACGACCAGTCCAATCGGCGCGCCGGTAGTATGCCCTTCGAACAAACCCGACAGGATGCGCACCTGGTCGGGCTCCTTACGCTGACTGGTGTGACGCGATTTGCCCGTACGGCGTCGTTCCAGCTCCTGTTGCAGGTCGTCGGCGCTCAGGGCCAGTCCGGGCGGGCAACCATCGACGATGCAGCCCAGTCCGGGTCCGTGACTCTCGCCAAAGCTGGTTACGGTGAACAACTTGCCTATGCTGTTACCCGACATCGGCAACGACCTCCGTCAACGCATTGGCACGCAGGACAAACACACCGTCACCACCGCGCTGGAAATCAACCCACTCGAATGGCAACTGCGGATAGCACTCGATTACCGTCTGCGCGCTCTCACCTACTTCACACACCAGGACACCGCCGGGATTGAGGTGCTCAGCCGCCCCCGAAATAATGCGACGAACAATGTCGAGACCATCGTCGCCGGCTGCCAATGCCAGGTCCGGCTCGTGCCCGTATTCGTCCGGCAGTGTCGCCATCGAATCCGCCGGCACATAAGGTGGGTTGCTGACGATCAGGTCGTAGCGGCGCCCCTGCAGTTGCTCATAAACATCGGACTGGATTAATTCCACCTGGTCGTCGAGATCATGCGCGGCGACATTACGAGCGGCTACTGCCAGTGCCTGTTCCGAAACATCCGTCGCATCGACACGACAACCGATATGGGTGGCCATTGCAATCGCGATGCAGCCACTGCCGGTGCCAAGGTCCAGTGCACGATGCAGTTGCGCCGGCTGGCACCAGGGGGCAAAACCATTGGCGATCAACTCTGCCAGCGGCGAACGCGGCACCAGCACATTTTCGTTGACTTCGAAACGCAGCCCGGCAAACCAGGCCTCTCCGGTCAGGTAGGCCGTCGGCTGTCCACTGGCTACACGTTGCTGGATCAGATCGATGGCGCTCTGGCGCTCGGCCCCGGTCACGCGGCACTGGTAGAAGTAGTCTGGCGCATCGAAATCCAGTGCCAGCGCATAAAACACCAGCACGCGCGCCTCGTCAGCGGCATTATCGGTACCATGGCCGAAGTGACGACCAGCAGCGTTCAGCCGGCTGGCACCCCAGCGTATGAGATCGCCCACGGTTTGTAAGGTCTCGCCAGGCCCGCTAGTCAATTCATCCGCCCCCTGCACTTAATCGGCTCATCATATAACGAGCAGCCAGCGTGACACAGCATCGGGTTACAATGGCGGGCTGACATGAAACGAATCTTCATCATTGCAGTTCTTCTGATCGCGGGTCTGCTTGCCGGGGTGTTGACGGCGCACTGGCAACGCTCAGCCGCAGCCCCTGAGGTAGCGACCCTGTTTGCTACTCCGCGCCTGCTGGACTGGCCGGCACTGGTGGACGAGCTTGGCGACCCGATTTCGGCGTCGAGCTTCTCCACTGAGTGGGATCTGTTGTTTTTTGGTTTCACCCGCTGCCCCGACATTTGCCCGATGACGCTCGGGCGGTTGCGCACGGCAATCGGCCAGTTGCCAGCGGACGAACGGCCACGGGTCTGGCTGGTTAGTGTCGATCCGACCCATGACAAGTCAGAAGTGCTGCGAGACTACCTTGCATTTTTCGACGCCTCGTTCCGCGGGCTGACTGGTACCGAGGCGCAAATCGAGTCACTCGCCACACAACTTGGCGTGGCGTACTCGCGTGTGCCCCAGGAAGAGGGCTACACGATGTCCCACAGCGCGGCTTTGTTCCTGCTCGATCGCGAGGGGCGTTACGCCGGACTGTTCACTACACCACATGACTGGCCGACGATTAGCCAGGACCTTGCGAGGATCGTTAATTGAGAACGTGCCTGCTTTCAATCATCCTGATGCTGACCGGTTGTGCGCCGAGGCCGGCTATCGAGGTTACTGGTGCCTGGGTACGCCAGCCACCTCCGCATACCAGTGCGACCGCGGGCTACCTGCAACTGACCAATAACAGTGGCGACACGGTGGTCCTGGCCGGCGCGCGCTCCCCGCACTATGGCCGGGTCATGATTCACCGTACTACCACCGCTGACGGTGTCACGACGATGCGTCATGCGACCCCGTTGCGCGTGGGCGATTCGGAGACGGTTGTTTTCGAGCCCGGCGGCTTGCACGTCATGTTGATGCAGCCACGGCACAGCATCACCGATGGTGACGAAGTCGTATTCGAACTGTTGTTTGCCGAACGTGAACCGCTGACGGTGACGGCCGTGGTGCGAGCACCATGATGGATCGCTTTTTTGTCACGCTACAACGACTGCTGCCGCATCACCTGATTTCCCGGGTTACCGGTTGGGCGGCACGACGCAGGTTCAAACCGTTCAAGAATCTGTTGATTGGCGCCTTCCTGCGGCTTTATCGCATTAATATGAGTGAGGCAGCCATCACCGACCCGTTTGCCTATCCAAGCTTCAACGACTTCTTTACCCGCCTGCTTGCGCCCGGCGCCAGGCCACTGGCCGGCGATGCCGCTACGCTGGTCTCGCCCGTCGACGGCGCGGTTTCGCAAAGCGGTGCCATCGCGGCAGGCCAGCTTTTACAGGCCAAGGGTCATGAGTACGCGGTCGATGAGTTGCTGGCAGCACCAGGCGCGAGATTCACCAGTGGTCATTTTGCCACTATCTATCTCGCGCCCTACGACTATCACCGCGTGCATATGCCACTGGCGGGGACGCTGCACAGCATGCGCTATGTTCCCGGCCGGCTGTATAGCGTAGGCGATGCCACCACCCGCATCCTGCCTGGCCTGTTCGCACTGAACGAGCGGGTCATTTTCGAGTTTCGCAACGAGCAGGTTGGCGCCTTCACACTGGTAATGGTCGGCGCACTCAATGTCGGCAGCGTGACCACGGTGCATGCAGGTGACGTCATGCCGCTGGCGGATCGGAAGCTGCGTAGCTGGGACTACAGCGAACCTGTTGCCTTCGATCGTGGCGACGAGCTGGCGCGCTTCAACCTCGGTTCAACCGTAATCCTGCTGTTCGAACCGGGAAGCATTGATCCCGCGGAAAGTCTGGCGCCGGGGACCAGGCTCAGGCTGGGACAACAAATTGCGCGGGTAGTGACCTGAGATAAACGTTGGCGATGGCTTCGAGCCCAACGCGGTCGTCATCGCCAAAACGGGCGGCTGACGGACTGTCGATATCGAATACGCCGATAACTTCGCCATCGAGTTCGAGTGGCACAACGACTTCCGAACGCGATATCGGGTCGCAGGGTATGTGTCCGTCGAAGGCCTGCACGTTCTCGACGACCAGCGTCTGGCGGCGCGCCACAGCTGTGCCACAAACGCCCCGCCCCACCGCAATGCGAGTGCAGGCGGGTAGCCCGCAAAACGGCCCGACTACAAGCTCACCGCCGCGCATAAAGTAGAAGCCAACCCAGTTCACATCGTCGAGGCGATCGAACACCAGCGCACTCAGATTGGCCGCATTAGCGATGTAATCCTGTTCGCCGTCGAGCAGCCCGGCTATGGCCGCTACCAGTTCCTCGTAACTGTCATTCAACATGGTCTCAGTTCTCGCCATGGGGAAATGCCATCACCGAGCGAATATCGTCGCTCCCGGTCACTCGCATAACGATACGATCGAAGCCCACGGCGACGCCAGCACAATCGGGCAGACCGGCTTCGAGCGCTGCCAACAGGCGTTCGTCGGTGGGTGGTACAACCCTGCCGCTGGCGGCATAACGCTTCCGTTCCGCCTCAAACCGCTGTCGTTGCTCGGCAGCATCGGCGAGTTCATGGAATCCGTTGGCAATCTCGACACCGTCAATAAACACCTCAAAGCGTTCGGCCAGTCGTGGGTCAGCCGGCTTCAGTCGCGCCAGCGCAGCCTGCTCGGCCGGATAATCAAAGACCACGGTCAGGCCCGTTAGCTGCGGCGCCACGACCGTACCAAACAGGTAGTCCTGCTGCACCCCACGCGGCCAACCAGGATCGCCCCCCTGGCTGGCTGTCGCGGCAGCCAGTTCTGCGCTATCGCTGGTCAGCGGATTGAGTGCCGCCCACCGCTGGAATGCGTCACAGTAGGCGATGCGGGTGACCTTGGGCAGCTCGCCAAGCAGGCAGCGCAACAGGTCAATGGTCTCGTCAGCCAGTCGGTGATGATCGAAACCACAGCGATACCACTCGAGCAACGTGAACTCAGGGTTGTGCTGGCGACCCTGCTCGCCATCACGGAATACCGGAACGAGTTGGTAGATATCGCCAAAACCACCACTAAGCAATCGTTTCATCGCGTGTTCTGGTGAAGTGTGCAGAAAGCAGTTGCTGCTGCGGTCGTGCGGTGTGACCGCCAGCACCGGGACATTGGGATCGGCAGCAGCTGCGCTTACTAACAAAGGCGTCTCGACTTCGAGTACCTTGCGTTCGGCAAAAAAACCCCGAATCCGTTGCCGCAACCGTGCGCGCACGACCATCGTTTCCCGTGTTGCCACGGGCTGCCACGACGCAGTCAATCGCGTGCGCGCGAGACGTACTCACCCGTTCGGGTGTCGACCTTGATTACCTCGCCTTCCTCGACAAACAGCGGCACCTTGACGACAGCCCCCGTCTCCAGTGTCGCCGGCTTGACGCCACCCTGTGCGGTGTCGCCCTTCAGACCAGGATCGGTCTCGGTGATCGCCAGCTCGACAAAATTGGGCGGCGCCACCATCAACGGTGAGTTGTCCCACAACGTGACCAGGCACATATCCTGTTCCTTCAGCCATTGCGCAGCGTCACCGACTGCATTGGCCTCGGCGGCATACTGCTCAAACGTATCGGGCACCATGAAATGGTAGAACTCGCCGTCGAAGTACAGGTACTGCATGTCGGTATCCATCACATCCGCCGCCTCGACACTTTCACCGGACTTAAATGTCTTGTCCACGACACGACCTGTTTTGAGGTTGCGCATCTTGACGCGGTTGAATGCCTGTCCCTTGCCGGGTTTGACAAATTCGTTCTCGATGATGGTGTAGGGATCGTTGTCGATCAGCAGCTTGAGACCCGAACGGAACTCATTGGTGTTAAAACTCGCCATTTATATACTTTACACCCCGCCGGGCCGGATAAAAGCCGCCATGATAACGCCGAACGCAATACCGCGACACCGGCGCCGCGCAGCAGCGGCATCAGCCGCCTTCGCGGGCTGCAGCTAACGCCGTCCCGGAACGCCGTCCCGGTTGGAACAGCGGCTGCCAGCGCTGCCGCGCGCGTCGCGGTCACCCGACGCATGAAACTGACATCGCGCGGGCTGCGCGATCGGCACTGAAGTGCCTGCAGCGGCTACGCCCGGTCTACAGAAACGCCGCAACGGGTCGATGTATCGGGCGGAGTGCGTGGAATCGCGGTGGCAACTGCAAACCATGATCGGAGTCCAACTTTTGCGCCGCTGAGAGCGTATGATACGCATCCGTTTGTCCTCCACTGAGCAGGAGTGATCGCTTGAGCACACAATCGGGCATTCCCGTTGTCGTCGTTACAAAAAGTGAAGATCACGTCGAGGCCGTGAGTCGTGCATTGCGCAATGCCGGCCAGCCAGCGCACTGCCAGTGGGTTCCGGATACCGGCTCGTTGCCGGAGGTATTGCGCACAGGTCGTGCCCGCCTGCTGTGCGTCTTCGTCAATGGCGACTGGGACCGGCTGACCCAATCTGCCGATCAGCGCGATCGCTACGCCGCCGACCTGCCACTGCTCGCGATCGATCGCGATGTGGATGAGACCACAATCGCCCGCGCCATGGTTGATGGCGCCAACGACCTGGTCACGCTGGAGGAGCCGGTGCGATTGAGCGCGGTCGCATTACGCGAATTACGGGCGTACCGACAATACCTGGAGGTACGACGCCTTACTGACGATAACGAGAAACTGACGGCCCAGCTATCCGATCTGATCGACGAATCAGCTGCACCGGTGGTTTACACAACCGAAGGCGTGATCGTCAACGTTAACCCGGCCTGGCTGGAGTTATTCGGTTATGTCGACGCCGACGACCTGGTTGGCACACCGGTACTGGATATCTTCGCCGATGACAGTCGCACCGCCATCAAGGGAGCACTGGTTGCCTGCAACGAGGGCAAGTGGTCCGGTCACGAGATCGCGGTAAGAGCACTTGGAAGCGCTGGTGGCTCACTCAGTGTTACCGCCGACGTCACCAATGCTCGCCACGAAGGAGAGCCGTGTGTGCGCATCGAGATGCAACCCGAGCAGGTTACCGTGGAAACCGTCAGCACGGGCCGCCACCCGGTCACAGGACTATTCCTGCGCGAACGCTTCGTCAACGAGCTGGAAGGAGTGCTGGATGGCCCGGCACAGCCCGGTGTTACCTTGCTGGCTTACCTGCGGCTCGACGAAATGGGCGAGGCGCGCAACATGCTCGATCCTATCGCCAGCGATCGCCTGACCCTCGATGCCGCCGCCATGCTCAGTGAAGCGGCCATGCCCGCCGACATCTATGGCCAGTTCGGCGGCGACATATTCATGGTGCTGATTACCCGGGGCACGTTGCGTGATGCGCGCGCCTGGGCCGACAACTTAAGACGCACGATCGGCAGTCATGTCTTCGAAGCCGGAACCAAATCCATGTCGCTGACCTGCACCGTTGGCATTGCTCAACTTGATCCGCATCATGACGATGTCAATTCGTTGATGCATAAGGCGCAGCAGGCCTACCGTGATGGTCGTCTCGCCGGTGGCGACCGCGTCGTACTACTAGAGAAAGATGGCTCAATCGACCGAGGCACTTCCACAGTCACCCTCGAACAACTCAAACAGGCGCTGATGCAGAATGGTTTCCGGCTGGTATTCCAGCCTGTCGCCAGCATGCTGGGCAAGTCACGGGAAATGTTTGATGTGTTGATTCGCATGCGTGGCCCAGACGACAGTGAGATTATGCCGGCGGACTTTCTGCCGGTAGCACGACGCGCGGGGCTGATGAAGGGTATCGATCGCTGGGTCTCCGCAAACGCTTTGCGCTTCTGCCGCGAACATAAAGACACCCAGCTTTTTGTCAGATTGTCCGAGGACACGATCGTCGATGACACCTTTGTCGCCTGGTTTTCCAAGCAAATGCACACTGCCGGTATAAACGCCGGCCAGATCGTGTTTCAGGTGACCGAGCAACATGCCGAGGAGCACCTGAAAGAATGCAAGCAACTTGCGACACAATTACAGGCGATCGACTGCCTGTTCGCTATTGAGCACTTTGGTGTCGGTCATCGGCCGCTACAGACTCTCGAACATGTGCCGGCCAACCTGATCAAGGTCGATGGCTCGCTGATGCAGGGTCTGGCCGGTGACAAGAATATCCAGGAAAAGGTCGGCCTCTATATTAAGACGGCAAAGTCACGCGACATCGAAACCATCGCCGAACGAGTGGAGGATGCCAACACCATGGCAGTGCTGTGGCAACTGGGTGTTGAGTTCATCCAGGGCTATTACGTCCAGGGCCCCGAAGAAGTCGTTCTGGAGTCAGTGGAGGCCCAGGCCGTCACCTAACCCCGTGCCCGCTGCAATGCCGCGATGCGCTCTTGCAGCGGTGGATGGGTGGCAAAGAAGCGTTGCATGCCTGCCGCAAACCCACCCTTGATCCCGAACGCCGACAGTTGCTGCGGTAAAACATTCTCCTCGCGACCCTGCCCGAGCCGCTTCAGGGCCGCGATCATCTTGTCGCGTCCGGCAAGACGGGCGCCACCGGCGTCGGCGCGAAACTCGCGGTAACGCGAGAACCACCTCACTACCATGGTAGCCAGCACACCAAGCACAACCTGCATCAGCATGGATACAAGAAAATAGCCCGGCCCGCCGTAGCCGCCGCCACCCTGCCCTTCGCGATTACCGCGCAGCATGCTGTCGACGACGATACCGGCAATCCGCGAGACGAAAATGACAAAGGTGTTCAGCACCCCCTGCAGCAAAGTCAGCGTGACCATGTCACCATTGGCTACGTGGGAAACCTCGTGACCGATGACGGCCTCGGCTTCATCCTGCGTCATCGCCTTGAGCAAGCCGGTGCTGACCGCGACCAGCGCATTGTTGCGTCGGGCGCCCGTCGCGAACGCGTTGATCTCCGGCGCCTGGTAAATAGCCACTTCCGGCATGCCTATACCAGCCATCTCCGCCTGCCGGCGTACCGTCGATAGCAGCCATTGCTCGGTTGGTGACGATGGATTGGTAATGACGTGCGCCCCGGTCATGCGTTTGGCTGACCACTTCGACATCAGCAATGAGATCACCGACCCGGTCATGCCAAATAAGGCCGAAAAAATCAGCAGCGACCGATAGTCGATGGCCCCGCTTTCGTCCAGCACCCGGTCGACGCCAAGGATACGCAGGACGACCGACAGCACGAGCAGGACGGCGATATTGGTGACTGCAAATAGTGCAATACGCTTGAACATGGACGGGGGTTAACCTCTTGAAATATAAACGATGGGGTTATTGTAACGTGACGTGGTTCAAATATTTGACAGATAGTTACGTAAAGTATTGATCTTTCATTGCATCCGACATAACGCTCGTTTATTCTCCCCAATTGCGGGCGCCGCCCCGGCGGACACGGCGTCACGCCTGAGGGAGGCAAACATGTCTGATCGCGTCGACTGTACAAAAGCGACCGCAACCAAGCCACATTTGCGCTGGCCGCGTTTTATTTCCAATCGCTGTAAAGAGCTGGCCTACGGTGGTCTGTTCAGCACCGTTTTCCTGTTGTCACAGTCCCCTCTGCATGCGCTGGTGATCGACGACATCCGCGTGCTGTCAAAACTGGGCGAGCCCTTCCTCGCCGAGATTCGCGTGGCACCGGCCGCCGGTGAACTCATCAATGACCGTTGCTTCACCGCACTACGTGGGTCAGGTGACCTGCCCAGAATCAGCAACGTCAAACTACGGCTGACGCGCCAGCTCAACACCCAGGTATTGCAGGTCATCGGCGATCGGCCCGTGCGTGAACCGATGAGCCAGCTGGTACTGCAGGTCAAGTGCCCGGGCGTACCGACTATAGTCCGGGACTTCATGGTCCTGGTAGACCCACCGGC
>JABDKV010000096.1 GCA_013002045.1 Gammaproteobacteria bacterium | reverse complement strand
CCGGTCGTGGCGCAGGCGGTCAATGCGATCAACGGCTCGGCCGCGGGTCGCAAGCTGGTGCAGAAGACCCTGGGTGTGCATCACCAGGCACCGGTGCCGAGCTACACATCGAAACCCTTGCGCAAGCGCCTGCGGGAGCGGCAATCGGAGAATCGCCCCGGAACCCGGGGTGAGCGCAGCCAGGGCCGCGTCGTGCTGTTCACTACCTGTTACGGCAATCGTAATGAACCCGAGCTGGGTGAGGACCTGGTAGCGGTCTATGAGCACAATGAGATCCCGGTCCGCCTGGCGCAACTGGAGCGTTGCTGCGGTATGCCCAAGCTCGAACTCGGCGATCTTGATGCGGTTGATCAGCTGCGACAGGTCAATATCCCGGTGCTACGGGCGCTGGTCGACGAAGGCTGGGATCTGACTGCGCCGATTCCTTCGTGCGTGCTGATGTTCAAGCAGGAGTTACCGCTGCTGTTTCCCGACGATGATGATGTGGCCGCGGTGGCGGCGGCTTTCTACGATCCCTTCGAGTACCTGATGCTGCGTCATCGTGACGGATTATTACGTACAGACTTTGCTCGCTCGCTGGGACAGGTAGCGTGGCATGTGCCCTGCCACCTGCGAGTACAAAATATTGGCTATAAGACGCGCGATGTTCTTAAACTGGTTCCCGATACTGAGGTCCAGACGATCGAGCGCTGCTCCGGCCACGACGGCACCTATGCCGTAAAGGAAGAGTTTTTCGGGCATGCGCAGAAGATTTGCCGTCCCGTGGTCGGGCAGGTCGAGCGATCGGGGGCCCAGTGGTATACCAGCGACTGCCCGATGGCCGGTCACCAGATCGAAAATGGCCTGCAATCGGATCAGTCGCCGGTTCACCCGATGCGCCTGGTCGCGATGGCCTATGGACTAGTTGAATGAAAAAGCTCGAAGCTGCCGATCTCTACTCTCTGGAAGAATATTCGCGGCGTCGCGCGCAAATGCGCGCCGACGTCATTGAACACAAGCGTCGCCGACGGCTGGCCCTGGGTGAGGCAGTCAATCTGTACTTCGAAGACCGGCTGACAATGCAGTACCAGGTGCAGGAGATGCTGCGGGCCGAGCGTATTTTCGAAGCAGAGGGCATACGCGACGAGCTCGATGCCTATAACCCGCTCATCCCCGATGGCAGTAACTGGAAAGCCACCATGATGATCGAGGTTCCTGATGTCGACGAAAGACGCCGCACGCTGCGCCAACTGATCGGGATCGAAGACCGGGTCTACGTGCAGGTAGGCGAATACGAACGCGTCTATGCGATCGCAGATGAAGATCTGGACCGCAGTACCGAGGACAAGACCTCATCGGTGCATTTCCTGCGCTTCGAACTCAGTGACGCGATGGCTGCCGGGTTGCGCAATGGTGCAAGCCTGGCCGCCGGTGTCGATCACAGGCATTACGATGTGCGTGTGGAACCGGTACCACCGGTGCTGCACGACGCCCTGCTCAACGATCTTAACTGAAACCGAAAATCGTATTGTCGCCACCGGAGCCGACCAGTAGAATGCCGCGGCAATGAGCCGCAGCTATAAAGCATCCGACATCGAGGTCCTGAGCGGTCTCGACCCGGTCCGTCGCCGACCGGGCATGTACACCGACACAACCCGACCTGATCATCTCGCTCGCGAGGTGATCGACAATGCCGTTGACGAGGCGTTGGCCGGTCACTGCAAGAAAATCGACGTACGCCTGCACAAGGACGGCTCCATGACCGTGCGTGACGACGGTCGCGGTATGCCGGTGGACAAACATCCTGAAGAAAAAATTCCCGGTGTAGAACTAATCCTGACGCGACTGCACGCAGGTGGGAAGTTTTCCGGCAAGAACTACGAGTTTGCCGGTGGTCTGCACGGTGTCGGTGTGTCGGTCGTCAATGCCTTGTCAAAACATCTCGAAGTGTGGATACGCCGTGGCGGCAAGGAATACAACATGGCCTTTCAGAACGGCGACAAGGCCTCCGACCTCGAGGTTGTAGACAAGGTTGGCAAGGCCAATACCGGCACGACGGTACAATTCTGGCCCGATCCCAAATACTTCGACAGTCCCAGGTTTTCGGTCGCCCGGCTCAAGCACCTGCTGCGTGCCAAGGCCGTTTTGTGTCCGGGCCTGCTGGTACAACTGACCGAGACCAATGGTGACAAGACCCAGTGGCAATACGGCGGCGGGCTGGCCGAGTACCTGAGCGAAGCGATGGGCGAGGTCGAGTCGGTGCCCTCGGAGCCGTTTACCGGCGAGGTTGAGGGTGAGCGCGAATCAGTCGCCTGGGCGCTGGTGTGGGCTCCGGAGGCCGAGTCTGTATCCGAAAGCTACGTCAACCTGATCCCGACACCACAGGGTGGCACACACGTCAATGGGCTGCGCTCCGGGCTGGTCGATGCGTTGCGTGAGTTTTGTGAGTTTCGCAACCTGCTGCCGCGTGGTGTGCGTCTGTTACCAGACGATGTCTGGGATGGTGTTTGTTTTGTACTGTCGGCCAAGATTCGCGATCCACAGTTTTCCGGACAGACCAAAGAACGCTTGTCGTCGCGCGAGTGCGCGGCATTCGTTTCCGGTGTGGTCAAAGATGCGTTTGCACTGTATCTCGGCTCGCATGTAGAGACCGGTGAGCAAATAGCCCAGCTGGCAATCAGCCGCGCGCAGACGCGGATGAAGACCGCGAAAAAGGTCGTGCGCAAGAAAGTCACCAGTGGGCCGGCCTTGCCGGGCAAGCTGGCCGACTGCACCAGTGACCAACCCGAGTTTTGTGAGTTGTTCCTGGTGGAGGGTGATTCTGCCGGTGGTTCCGCCAAGCAGGCGCGTGATCGTGAGACTCAGGCAATTATGCCGTTGCGGGGCAAGATACTGAATACCTGGGAGGTGCATGCCAACCAGGTACTGTCGAGTCAGGAAGTCCACGATATTGCAGTAGCCATCGGTGTCGATCCCGGCTCAGCCGACCTCGACAAACTCCGTTATCACAAGATTTGCATCCTGGCCGATGCCGATTCCGACGGTTTGCACATCGCGACGCTACTGTGCGGCCTGTTTCTGCGGCACTTCCGACCACTGGTCGAAGCGGGGCACGTCTTCATGGCAATGCCACCGTTGTATCGCATCGATGTCGGCAAGCGTGTTTACTACGCACTCGACGACGATGAGCTCAATGGCACACTCGACCAAATCAAGGCCGACAAGTTGAAGGGTAAGGTCAGTGTGACCCGATTTAAGGGGCTTGGCGAGATGAGCCCGCAACAGTTGCGGGAAACGACGGTGGCGCCCGATACACGGCGGCTGGTTCAGCTGACGTTGTCGGCGGAGGACAGGGCCGACCAGGTCGTTGACATGTTGCTGGCGCGCAAGCGCTCGGCTGATCGTCGTAGCTGGCTGGAAAAGAAGGGCAACCTGGCCGAAGTCTGATTCGGTCGTACTTAGCACTATGCAAAACAAGCTCAATCTCGAGGGTGTCGAGCAGCAACCGTTGTCGCAGTTCGCCGAAAAGGCGTACCTCGATTACTCGATGTACGTCATCCTCGATCGCGCTTTGCCACATATCGGCGATGGACTGAAACCGGTACAGCGACGCATTGTTTATGCAATGAGCGAACTGGGCCTGAGCGCTGGTTCCAAGCATAAGAAATCGGCTCGTACCGTCGGCGATGTAATTGGTAAGTTCCACCCTCATGGCGACTCGGCCTGCTATGAAGCGATGGTGCACATGGCGCAGCCGTTTGCGTTCCGCTACCCGGTCGTCGATGGGCAGGGCAACTGGGGCTCACAAGACGATCCCAAATCTTTCGCTGCCATGCGCTATACCGAGTCGCGACTGACGGCTTACGCTGCATCGTTATTAACCGAGCTCGGACAGGGGACAGTCGACTGGCAGGCTAATTTCGATGGCACCCTTAACGAGCCCAGGGTGTTGCCGGCACGCTTGCCGAATGTGTTGCTCAATGGCGCCAGTGGTATTGCTGTTGGTATGTCGACTGACATACCGCCGCATAACCTGCGCGAAGTGGTCGCCGCCGCAATCCACTTGCTGGAAAAGCCGAAAGCGACCGTCGCGGATTTGCTCAGGCACATCAAGGGACCGGATTTTCCGACTGGTGCCGAGATCATCACGCCGGCCGAGGATCTGCGTGAGACCTATGAGAAGGGCAATGGTTCGGTCCGGGTGCGGGCCCGTTACGAACTCGAAGACGATGCCATCATTGTCACCGAGTTACCGTATCAAAGTAGCGCGGCCAAGATCATGGAACAGATCGCAGCACAAATGAATGCAAAGAAACTGCCGCTGGTCGAAGACCTGCGCGACGAATCGGATCACGAGAACCCGACCCGACTGGTCATTATCCCGCGCTCACGCCGTGTCGATACTGAGCAGTTGATGGCGCACCTGTTCGCGACCACCGATCTCGAGCGCAGTGTGCGCTTTAACCTCAATGTCATCGGTCTCGATGGTAAGCCTGGCGTGCGTGACCTGCGTGCGCTGCTTAAGGACTGGCTGGTGTTTCGCATCAGTGTGGTTGAACGGCGGCTGCGTTTCCGTCTCGATCGTGTCACCGAGCGCCTGCACATACTCGATGGCCTGCTAATTGCTTATCTCAACATCGATGAGGTCATTCATATCATTCGCACCGAGGATAAGCCGAAACCGGTGTTGATGAAGAAGTTCAAACTATCCGACACGCAGGCCGAGGCGATACTAAACCTGCGGTTGCGTAACCTGGCGAAGCTCGAAGAAATACGCATACGCACCGAGCAGGCAGAGCTCGAAGCAGAGCGTCGGCAGCTCGAAAAGTTGCTCGGTAGCCGCGCGCGACTGAAAACACTGGTCAAGAAAGAACTGCGCGCCGATGTCGAGGAGTTCGGTGACGAGCGGCGTTCGGCGCTGGTCAGCCGAGCGGCGGCGCAGGCCCTGGACGAGTCCAGCCTGTTACCGAGTGAAGCGATGACCGTGGTGTTGTCAGAACGGGGTTGGGTGCGTGCCGCCAAGGGGCACGAGGTCGATGCTGGCGCGCTGGCCTACAAGTCGGGCGATGCTTATCTGGCGGCGGCGCGTGGCCGATCGAACCAGCTCGCCGTCTTTCTCGATAGCACCGGGCGAGCTTACAGTGTCGGCGTGCATACGCTGCCGTCGGCACGCGGCCAGGGTGAACCGTTGTCCGGGCGACTGAATCCACCCGATGGTGCCACCTTTGCCGGTGTCGTGATCGGTGAGGGTGACGACAAGGTACTGCTGGCCAGTCGGGCCGGCTATGGGTTCGTCGGCAAGATTGCCGATTTGCATTCACGCAACCGCGCGGGGAAACGCGTGCTGACGGTTCCGGCCGGCGGCGGAGTACTGGCACCGGTGCCACTGCCGTCCGGCGATGCGTTGTGGCTGGCAGCCGCCAGCAACGAGGGGCGCCTGCTGATATTCCCACTGGAAGAGTTGCCGGAGATGTCGCGCGGCAAGGGCAACAAGATACTCAGTATTCCGCCTGCCCGGGTCAAAAGTGGTGACGAGTTCATGGTGGCGACGGCTGTTATCGATGAACGGCAGTCGTTACTAATCCGGGCTGGCAAACGCACCATGACATTGAGCCAGGACGACATGGAGCGCTACGAAGGAACACGCGGGCGCCGTGGCAGCCTGTTGCCACGTGGCTGGCGCAATGTGCTGCAGATGCAGGCTTCGTCCTAGCCGGAAGATGAACTCTTCGGGAAGTTGACGACATTGTCATCGTCCGCGCTGTCTCCGGTCATCTCGTCTTCACCGAGTTCAATCGGTAGCGGCGCCTCATCGGCCGGATCGCGGTTCTCGAGGTGGTAGAAACGGGCGGTGTCGTCGTTTTGCCCTGGCTGCGGTAACTCGGCGGTTGGTGCGGTTTCGTCGTCACGGGCAGCGATGTACTCGGCGTGGTACTCATCCGAATAAGCCTGTTCCAGCAGGTCAAAGTCGACGTCATGCTGCCCGGTTTCACCGTGTTCGGTAGTCGGCAATTCGAGATCCAGGCTCTCCGCTACCTGCGGCATTTCCAGTGTTTCCGGATCACCCACCCGGGCTGGTTCGTCGTGTGGCAATTCGAGGTCGAGACCCTTGTAGGCCTCAAACTCGGCTGTATCACCCAGATCCTGGTCAATCATCGATGGTATTTCGACTGTCGGCGTAGTTTCATTGAACGCCGGCGATGCGTCACTGCTTTCCCCGGCAAACCTGTCGTCGTCGCCAAAATCGATTGGCGTTGGCGTCGCAACAGGCGCGGCCACCACCGGCGCGGCTGTTGCGGGCTCGGGACGGTAACTTTGCTCAGGCACATAAAACTCATCGTCGTCGTCGGCCTTACGACGGCGACGAGTCACCAGCGCCGTCAGCAGGACACCCAGCAGGAACGCCAGCAGCCAGCCGGCCCCGATAAAGCTCCAACCCAATCCGCTGCGTTCGCTGAGAGCGACCCGCGGTTGTTCGCTGACGTTGGCAGGCTGCTCCGGTGTGGTAGACGGAATCGGCTCCGGTTCAGGTGTGACATTGGGATCGACGCTCGTCGGAGTCGACTCCGGTAGTGCAACGACGGACGGCACCGGAGATCCCTGACGCCGCAGTTCCAGTTTCATGCGCGACTCCGACATCAGCGTCGCGGTGATCTGCATAGAGGGTAGGGGCTCGCGCACGACAGGCACCGCCGCCTGTGCCGCGCTGGCAGCCGGTGGGGCGGTGGCAAGGTTTTGTGTGACTGCTGCTGGCGTTGGCGGCGTCTGTGCCACTGCACCGTTCTGTGTGGATGCCTGTGGCGGCGCCGACCGTGAGCTTGTCGCTGCCGCTACGGCTGCCGGACCGGTATTGCTGAGATCGACCTCATTGAGAGTCGGGATATAGATCGTCGCGCCCTGGGCCAGCATGTTGGGGTCACCGAGCAGGAACGCACCGGGGTTCGAGGCATAGATCTGTTGCGCGATAGGCCAGACTGACCAGTCCGGACGACCAGCGACGCGGGCGGCAATAGTTGACAACATATCGCCGGGGCCGACGGTATACCGCGAGCCGGGCTGGATTGCGTTACCACCGGTTTCTGATCGCGCGACGG
>JABDKV010000216.1 GCA_013002045.1 Gammaproteobacteria bacterium | reverse complement strand
CGCTGCGACAGGATGACCAGCAGGTTGCGGGCGATGGCATGGGAGACGTTGATCATAGCCCACAAGGTATCGTGTGGGATCATCAGCAATTCGGCCTCCTCGACTGCCACCACGAATGCCGACGGGTTCTTGCTTTCGAGTATGGACATTTCGCCGACGCAATCACCGCGGCCCAGTGTCGTCAGGGCCTGCTGATCGACGCTGTCGAGATGAACCTGGAGAACGCCATCGAGAATGATATAAAAATGCAGGTTGCGCCGATCGGGGCTGAGCAGGACATCACCGGCCGGTACCTTGGTTACCGAACACTCATCGAGATAAAGCGCCATGGTCTCGGGACTGACACTGCGGAACAAACGCAATTCCGAGAAAAGTTCGGGGCGATCCGTCAGGCTGACGGATTCACGAGCGTCCTGCTTGCAAACTGGCGTTTCCACGTAGAGAAGACTACGGTGACAGCGGGCACAATTCCGCGATCCAGTTAACACTAATCGCAGCCTTTACTGGCATTTATGTAAAATCCGATTCTCATGACCCAAACCCGCTCGCCGATTACAGAGCCAGGCAGCCGACTACTGAAGCGGGACCTGTTTGGTGAGGTGCGCCTCGAATCAGCTGAGACCGGGCTGGTCAGCCGTCGCGATACGACCCGGGCGCGCTGGTGGACACGTGCCGTGGCCCGCTGGCTCGCCGCACGCGAGGCCCGGGCCTTACAGGCTGCAGCCGGCATCGAGGGCATTCCCCGGGTCATCGACTGGGACGGCCATGTACTGGACCGTGAGTGGCTCGATGGTGAGCCCATGCAGGTCGGCAAACCCACCGACACGGCTTACTACGCTGAAGCCCTGCACCTGGTACGCCGCCTGCATCGAGCCGGCGTTGTGCACAACGATACCGCCAAAGAACCTAACTGGCTGGTGCGACCCGATGGCCGGCCGGCGCTGATCGATTTCCAGGTTGCCCTGGTTTCGCATCGCCGCGGGCCCCTATTTCGGCTGCTCGGGCGCGAGGACCTGCGTCACCTGCTCAAACATAAGCGCAGCTATGCCCCGCAGGCGCTGACCGCCCGCCAGCGACGCATCCTGGCCACCCCGGCCTGGACCTCGCGCTGGTGGCATGCCAGCGGCAAGCGGGTCTACCTGTGGTTTACCCGGCGCGTGCTGGGCTGGGCCGATCGCGAGGGTGCCGGCGACCGCCAGGGTTGATCCGTGACCTGACGTGGTTAGAATCGTCGGCTCCCTGTAGGAGACTGCCCATGCCCTCGACCGAGAACACCGACCCCGGCCGCATACGCAGCGGTGGCGAGCGAGTCTACGGAATTCGCATCACTTTGCCGGAAAACGATACCTTCAAGCTGGTACTGGGCGACGACTGGGCCGGCCACCGCTGGTACGCATCGGAACCCGAACGCGATGCCGCTTTCGTGGAACTGCAACGCGAGCACGATTATTCGCGCCTCGGCGATGCACCGACGCACATCTACGAAAAGGTCTCGCGCGACAAGCCACCGGCCCCCGAGCAACGATCAGGCGCTTGAACGAGCCAGGCAACTGGGCCGACTGCCGGGCCCACCTGGGCGACTTCCCGGTCATCGTCGACAGCGAAGTGGCCTGGGGCGAAATGGATTCGCTTGGTCACGTCAACAATATTATTTATTTCCGTTATTTCGAGACCGCCCGCATCGCCTATTTCGATCGCATCGGTTACTGGGAAGAGATGGAAAAATCGGGTGCCGGCCCGATCCTGGCCGAGACTCGCTGCCGTTTCCGCGCACCACTGCGTCATCCGGCACGCATCAGCATCGGTGCCCGCGTGACCACGATCGAGGACGATCGTTTTGTCATGCAATATGCCGTGGCCGCCAGCCAGTGCCTGGCCGCAACTGGCGACGGCCTGGTCGTATCGTACAATTACCGGCAAAGCGCAAAGACTACTTTGCCACCCAACATAGTCGCAGCCATCGAGAAGCTGCAGGACACCGACAACACTGACGGAGACGCCTAATGGCCGAAGGACACATCGAGGTTCCCGCAAACGGGAGCAAAATCACACTCGAAAACGGAACGCCAAACGTACCGAACAACCCGATCATCCCTTACATCGAAGGTGATGGCACCGGGCCCGATATCTGGCGTGCCACGGTTCGGGTACTCGATGCCGCCGTAGCCAAAGCGTATGGCGGCGAACGCCAGATTCACTGGATGGAAATCTACGCAGGTGAGAAAGCCAACCGTGTCTGTGGCAGCTGGTTGCCGGATGAGACTGTCGACGCCTGTCGCGATTACCTCGTTTCTATCAAGGGCCCGCTGACGACACCGGTCGGCAAGGGTATCCGCTCGCTGAACGTGGCCTTGCGACAACTGCTCGATCTTTATGTCTGCCTGCGACCGGTGCGCTGGTTCGAAGGGGTGCCATCACCGGTACGCAAGCCCGGTGAGGTCGACATGGTGATCTTTCGGGAAAATACCGAAGACATTTACGCGGGCATCGAGTTTGAGAATGGTACCGAAGAAGCCCAACGCTTCCTGTCCGTGTTCAAAGAGCACTTCCCTGAGGCCTACGACAAGATCCGTTTTCCGGAGACTTCGGGAATAGGACTGAAGCCAGTCTCGCAGGAAGGCACCGAACGCCTGGTGCGGGCGGCAATCGAATATGCGATTGCGAACAAGCGCAAGAGCCTGACCTTTGTCCACAAGGGCAACATCATGAAGTTCACCGAGGGGGCGTTCCGCAACTGGGGTTATGCGCTGGCGGAACGCGAATACGGTGACCACGTCTACACCTGGGAACAATGGGAGCGCACCAAGGCAACGCAGGACGAATCGGCTGCCAATGACGAGCAGGCGGCTGCGCTGGCCGATGGCAAGATCCTGGTCAAGGATGCCATTGCCGATATCACGCTGCAGCAGGTACTGACGCGCCCGGGCGAGTTCGATGTCATCGCCACAATGAATCTCAACGGCGACTATCTTTCCGACGCGCTGGCTGCGCAGGTCGGTGGAATCGGCATCGCACCGGGTGGCAATGTCAATTACCTGACCGGCAACGCGGTGTTTGAGGCTACCCACGGCACCGCACCCAAGTATGCAAACCAGGACAAGGTCAATCCCGGCTCACTGATACTGTCGGGCGAGATGATGTTCCGCCACCTGGGCTGGACCGAAGCTGCAGACCTGCTGATCTCGGCCATGAACACCACCATCGCGTCGAAGACGGTGACATACGATTTTGCACGGCTCATGGACGGCGCCAACAAAGTCAAAACCAGCGAATTTGGCGATGCGCTGATCGCCAATATGTGAGTTATGGGCGCGCCCTGCACTGGCAATACCAGTCGTAGGTGCGCGCCAAACCCTCTTCCAGCGTCGTAGTCGCGCGCCAGCCCAGCCTGGCCAGCCGGCTTACATCCAGACGCTTGACCGGCGTGCCGTCCGGCCGGCTGCGATCCAGAACGAAACTGCCGGTATAGCCAACCGTTTCGGCAATGCGCTGTGCCAACTCGAGTATGGGCAAATCCTGACCGGTGCCGACATTGAACATTTCGTCGGTAGTCGTCTTGCCCATCAGCAAGACACAGGCGTCGGCCAGGTCATCGACATACAGGAACTCACGGCGGGGTGTTCCACTACCCCATATCTCTACTGTATCGCGACCCGCGCGATGGGCGCTGTCGATTTTTGCCAGCAGTGCCGCCAGCACATGTCCGTTTTCCAGATCGAAGTTATCACCAGGCCCATACAGATTGGTCGGCATGATCGTGACGTATCTGCGGCCATATTCACGGTTGTAAGCCTGCGCCAGTTTGAGCCCGGCGATCTTGGCAATTGCGTAGGGTTCGTTGGTTGACTCCAGCGGCCCGGTCAGCAGGTACTCCTCACGAATGGGCTGGGG
>JABDKV010000075.1 GCA_013002045.1 Gammaproteobacteria bacterium | reverse complement strand
CGACAAGAAAGACGAAGTCGACCTGGCCACAGCCCAGGCCGAACTGATCGAAGCCGCCGCCATCCTGCAGGCCATCCAAAAACTAAAAGACCGCCGCCGCTAAACCCGGCTTCGGCGCGGCCTTCAGCCGCGACCCCTCCCCCGTAGGAGCGGCTTCAGCCGCGATCCCCTCCCCGTAGGAGCGGCTTCAGCCGCGATCCCCGGGCGGCGCAGCCGCCGTAGAAGGGACTTCAGTCCCGACCTCTTTCTTTCCAACGTTGAACTAACACTATCGCGATAAAGAATCGGGACTGAAGTCCCTCCTACGGCGGCTGCGCCGCCCGGGGATCGCGGCTGAAGCCGCTCCTACGGGGGAGGTAGGCGCGTTAGCGGCGGCGGTCTTTTAGTTTTTGGATGGCCTGCAGGATGGCGGCGGCTTCGATCAGTTCGGCCTGGGCTGTGGCCAGGTCGACTTCGTCTTTCTTGTCGCGCAGGGCTTCTTCGGCACGACGCTTGGCTTCGACCGCGGCAGCCTCGTCCAGGTCTTTGGCGCGGATGGCCGTGTCGGCAAGGACCGTGACCATGTGCGGCTGCACTTCCAGCATGCCACCGGAGACGAAAAAGAACTGCTCGTCGCCGCCTTCGACAGGCTGTACGCGCACTTCGCCGGGACGCAGGCTGGTCAGCAATGGCGCATGACGGGGTGCAATACCGATGTCACCGAGCTTGGCCGGTGCAAACACCATCGCCGCCGGACCGGAGAAAATCTCTCCCTCGGCGCTGACAATGTCGACATGGATTTGTGGCATGAGCTGTTTTCCTCGAAGCGCTTGTGCTGCGGCCTTACTGCATCGTCTTGGCTTTTTCGACAGCCTCTTCGATACCGCCAACCATGTAGAACGCCTGCTCAGGCAGGTGATCGTACTCGCCATCGACGATGGCACGGAAGCCGCGAATCGTGTCTTTGACCGAAACGTACTTACCGGTTGCGCCGGTGAAGGTTTCCGCTACGAAGAACGGCTGTGACAGGAAGCGCTGAATCTTACGTGCGCGGGCGACGGCCTGCTTGTCATCTTCAGACAACTCGTCCATACCGAGAATGGCAATGATGTCCTGCAGTTCCTTGTAGCGCTGCAGGATACCCTGCACCTGGCGGGCGACTTCGTAATGCTCCTGACCGATCAGGTTCGGATCGAGCAGGCGCGAGGTCGAATCGAGCGGGTCAACCGCCGGGTAAATACCCAGTTCGGCGATATTACGTGACAGTACGAGCGTTGCATCAAGGTGAGCAAAGGTCGTTGCCGGTGACGGATCGGTCAGGTCATCGGCGGGAACGTAGACAGCCTGGAACGAGGTAATCGAGCCGGTCTTGGTCGAGGTAATACGTTCCTGCAGTACACCCATCTCCTCGGCCAGTGTCGGCTGGTAGCCCACAGCTGAAGGCATGCGACCAAGCAGCGCCGATACCTCGGTACCAGCCAGCGTGTAACGGTAAATGTTGTCGACGAACATCAGGACGTCGCGACCTTCGTCACGGAAGTACTCGGAAATCGTCAGGCCGGTCAACGCTACACGCAGGCGGTTACCCGGTGCTTCGTTCATCTGGCCATAAACCAGCGCTACCTTGTCGAGTACGTCAGCGTCCTTCATCTCGTGATAGAAGTCGTTACCCTCACGAGTACGCTCACCGACACCGGCGAATACCGAGTAGCCGGAGTGCTCGATAGCGATATTACGAATCAGCTCCATTAGGGTGACCGTTTTACCGACACCAGCACCACCGAACAGCCCGACTTTACCGCCCTTGGCGATAGGCATGATCAGGTCGATAACCTTAATCCCGGTTTCGAGTGCTTCGGTCTCGGTCGACTGTTCCTGGTAGGTCGGCGGATCACGATGGATCGGCATGCGCTTCTCGGCATCAACCGCACCAGCCTCATCGATTGGATTCCCGAGGACGTCCATGATGCGACCCAGTGTGCCTTCACCAACCGGCACTTGGATGGGCGCGCCGGTGTTGCGCACGGGCATGCCACGCTTGAGACCTTCACTCGATCCCATGGCAATGCAGCGGACGACGCCGTCGCCGAGCTGCTGCTGGACTTCGAGGGTCAGACCCGCCTCATCGATGACTAATGCGTCGTAAATGCCGGGGATCGACTCGCGCGGAAACTCCGCGTCAACGACTGCGCCAATAATCTGTACGGTTTTACCGTCGCTCATCTCAGTAACCTCTGTTACAAGTCAGCCTGTGCCCCGGATTAAACCGCGGCCGCACCACTGACGATTTCCGAAATTTCCTGTGTAATCGCTGCCTGACGAGCCTTGTTATAAACAAGCTGCAGGTCTTCAATAATGTCGCCGGCGTTATCCGAAGCGGCTTTCATTGCCACCATGCGCGCAGCCTGTTCCGAAGCGATATTCTCGAGCGCGCCGCGATAGACACGTGCCTCGATGTAACGCATCAGGAAGCCCTCAAGCAGTTCACGCGCGCCTGGCTCGTAGATATAGTCCCAGTGATCCTGCAAATCAGAACCATCGATCGGTTCGACCGGTAGCAAGGTTTCCTGGTGTGGGCGCTGTGTCATGGTATTGACGAAATCGTTGAACACCAGGAACAGCCGATCGATCTGCCCTTCGGTATACGAGTCGAGCATGATCTTGACGCTACCAATCAGGTCAGCCACGTGCGGGGTATCACCGAGGTGCGTGTTCGACGCCACGATATTCATACCGAGACGACGAAAAAACGATACGCCCTTGGAGCCGATCAGACACATGTCGACCTCGACACCCTGCTCTTCCCACTGGCGCAGTTCCGGCAGCATCTTGCGGAACAGACCGGTGTTCAGGCCGCCACACAGACCGCGATCGGTGGTAATGACAATGTAGCCAACACGCTTGATGTCGCGCTCGACCAGGAACGGGTGCTTGTAGTCGGGGTTGGCCTGCGACAAGTGACCGATGACGCGACGGATTTTCTCCGCATACGGACGCGACATCTCCATGCGGTCCTGGGTCTTGCGCATCTTCGACGCCGAGACCATTTCCATGGCCTTGGTGATCTTCTGCGTATTCTTTACGCTTTTGATCTTTACGCGAATTTCTTTACCGACTGCCATTTACACTCTCGCTATGCGTGGCCGTAACCGACTCAGTAAGCACCTGATGACTTGAAGCCGTCGATGATGGCAGTCAGCTTGCCGGCAACTTCGTCGTCGTAGTTACCCGTCTGATTGATCATCTCGAGCGTATCGGCATGATTGTCATGGGCGTAAGCACGCAGTGCATGCTCAAAATCGACAACCTTCTCGACCGGCACATCATCGAGCGCACCTTCGTTGGCCGCGTACAGCGACAAGGCCATCTCGGCGACACTCAGTGGCGAATACTGCGGCTGCTTCATCAGCTCGGTGACTCGCTGACCGCGCTCCAGCTGTTTGCGTGTAGCGGCGTCGAGATCAGATGCGAACTGGGCAAAAGCTGCCAACTCGCGATACTGCGCCAACGCCAGGCGCACACCACCACCAAGCTTCTTGATGATCTTGGTCTGGGCAGCACCACCCACACGCGAGACCGACAGGCCGGCGTTGATGGCGGGTCGAATACCGGCGTTGAACAGATCCGTTTCCAGGTAAATCTGGCCGTCAGTAATCGAGATCACGTTGGTCGGGATAAACGCCGAGACGTCACCCGCCTGAGTTTCAATAATCGGCAGCGCTGTCAATGAACCGGTCTGACCGGTTACCGCACCCTTGGTGAACTTCTCGACGTAGTCAGCATTGACACGCGAGGCACGCTCGAGCAGACGTGAATGCAGGTAGAAGACGTCACCCGGAAATGCTTCACGACCCGGCGGGCGGCGCAGCAACAGCGAGATCTGGCGATATGCAACAGCATGCTTCGACAAATCATCGTAAACAATCAGCGCGTCACGACCGCGATCGCGGAAGAACTCACCCATGGTGCAACCCGAGTACGGCGCAATGTACTGCAGCGCCGGCGCATCAGAGGCCGAAGCCGAGACCACAATGGTGTGATCCATGGCGCCGTGATCTTCGAGCTTGCGCACGACCTGGGCAATTGTCGATGTCTTCTGACCGATCGCGACATAGATACAGGTCAGGTCTTTGCCCTTCTGGTTGATGATCGCGTCAATCGCAACGGCAGTCTTACCTGTCTGGCGGTCGCCGATAATCAACTCACGCTGACCGCGACCGACTGGCACCATCGCATCGACCGATTTCAGACCGGTCTGCACCGGCTGGTCGACCGACTTACGCTCGATCACACCAGGTGCGACAACTTCGATCGGATCACGCTGGGCAGCGTTGAGCTCGCCCTTGCCATCGATTGGGCGACCCAGCGCATCGACGACACGACCGACCAGCGAATCACCCACCGGCACTTCAAGAATGCGACCGGTAGTCTTGACCGAATCGCCTTCGGAAATGTGTTTGTAGTCGCCCAGCACCACCGCGCCAACTGAATCCTGCTCGAGGTTCAGCGCCACACCGTAAGTGTCGTTGTCGAACTCGAGCATTTCACCGTAACGCACATCGGCGAGACCGTGAATGCGGACGATACCGTCTGTCAGCATGATGACCGTGCCGACATTGCGGGCCTCGGCCGATGCATCGAAACGCTGAATGCGTTCCTTGATCAGATCACTGATTTCAGAAGCCTTTAGTGACATCTGTCTGTTCCTGTGTGTTTAAGCTTTTACGGCCGTTGCCAGCTGGTCGAGCCGACCACGCAACGAGCCATCAATAACGAGATCGCCGGCGCGAATAATGGCGCCACCGATCAGGGACGGATCGATACTGGTTTGCAGGCGCACTTCGCGACCGAGTCGCCGGCGCAGCGAGTTGACCAGCTCGTGCTGGTGCGTATCGCTCATCGGTGCTGCTGAAACCACTTCGACATCGATGGTGCGTTCGGCCTCGGCGCGCAAGGTTTCGAAACGCTCGCAAATCTCCGGCAGCACATCGAGGCGATCGTACTCGGCCAGTACCCGAACGAAGTTTCGACCTTCGTTGTCGATACGACCTTCGAGAGTCTCGATAATCACCGCGGCAACCTTTTCGCTGCCAAATTTCGGATTCTCGAGTGCATTGTCCACAGCCTCGGTCGCCACCGCCTGTGATAATCCAGCCAGCAATTCGCCCCACTCCTCGAAGCGATCCTGTGTCGCGGCCACGTCGAAGACGGCCTTGGCGTAGGGGCGAGCGATGGTTCGTGCGTCAGCCATGACCGGCCTCAGATCTCCGAAGCCAGTCGGCCCAGGATATCCTGGTGCGCCTGGGCATCGACCTCACGCTGCAGGATTTTCTCAGCGCTTGCCAGGGCAACCGCCGATACCTGGTTACGCAATTGCTCACGTACCTGGTTACGTTCCTGCTCGATCTCCGAACGCGCCGCCTCGATCTGGCGTTCGCGCTCGCGATGACCTTCTTCGCGCGCTTCGTCTACCAGCGTCTGACCGCGACGATTGGCCTGGTCAACGATTTCCAGGGCCTGGTTCTTGGCCTCATCGATGACTTTCTGCGCCTCAGCCTGCGCTTTCTCAAGGTCGGCCTGCGCGCGCTCACCGGCGGCCAGTCCGTCGGCTATCGTCTTGCGTCGTTCCTCCAGCGCCTCGAGTATCGGCGGCCAGATGAACTTCATGCAAAACCAGACAAACACGATCATCGCGATCGTCTGGCCGATTAACGTCAGATTAAAATCCACGTCTCTCTCCTGCCGGGTGTAATCACACCCGAAAAACGATTAGCCCGCGAGTGCGTTCTGCAACTGGCCAATAAACGGATTGGCGAACGTGAAGAACAGCGCAATACCAACACCGATCATCGCAACCGCGTCGAGCAGTGCAACGACGATAAACATCTTCACCTGCAGCATGGGCGCCAGCTCCGGCTGACGGGCGGCACCTTCAAGGAAACGACCACCGAGCAGACCCATACCGACACCGACACCAAGGGCGCCCAAACCGATCAGGATTGAGACTGCAATCGCAGTCGAGCCAATTACCTGTTCCATCTCTATTTACTCCTCACCAGGAAAATCAATGCGCTTCGTGTGCCAAAGACAGGTACACGATAGTCAGCATCATGAAAATAAACGCCTGCAACACGATGATCAGAATATGGAATACCGCCCAGGCAAAATGCAGGGGCAGCTGCCAGACACCAAGCAGCGCGATCAGGATGAAAATGAGTTCACCCGCGTAAAGGTTGCCGAACAGTCGCAGCGACAGCGACACCGGCTTGGCCAGCAGCGCCACACCTTCGAGGAT
>JABDKV010000214.1 GCA_013002045.1 Gammaproteobacteria bacterium | reverse complement strand
GAAACGGCGAGGCCACAGGCAAGAGCAACCGCGATACGAGTGTGTACACGTACACGACGTAAGGTATTTGGCACTGCTGATCCCCCGAGAGCCAATTGGATGTATTGTTTTTCGTTGTTACACGTCGGGTCGCCGCCGTTATCTATCGGTGGTCAGCCCTTCGTCTAACTAGTTAACAATAGCCCGCGGGAGCAGTCTGGTCAATTAATGTCCAGAATTGGACATAATCGCCTGAAATAGCTGGCTAAAACCGGGTCTCAGACGGCGGAATCGTAGCGCCCGCCGGGGGGAGTGCGCGCGGGTCCGATCGCGGCATTCTCGCAGAGGCTGAAATTGCCGCGTTGCGAGGCGTGGTAGCTGTAGCGCTTGCCCTGGTACTCGAGTATCGCCCAGTAGCCGGGTACCTCGGCCTGGGTGTAGGCCATGCCGGGTTTGGGGCAGCCCATGGCGCCGTTGTTCCAGATAACCGGAACTGCGTGCAAAATCGTGATTTGCTCGTCCGCAACCCCGAGCCTGCCGGCCAGGTCTGCTTGTGCAGGAGCGACGTAAGTCTTTGATAGTTCTATTGTATAACCAAAACCGTGATCGGGTTTCAATGGCGGCTCCGTTTGCACGGGCTCTGCGGGAGAGGTCGACTGTGTGCTGCTATCAACACACGCTGCGAGCAAAGCCAGACTAAGCACAAGTGACAACACCAGTTTCATAGCAGCGAATGGTAAATCGCAGGCACGATAATGTCGACGGCCTGCGTTATGCCCAGCGATGTAGTTGGACTTTTTTGTATGAACACGATTGAAAGCTTCGCCGCGGTCGCCCGCGCTGACGCCCGAGTCCTGGTCCTGGGCTCGATGCCGGGCGAGCGCTCGCTGCGGGACAATGAATACTATGCTCATCCCCGGAATCGCTTCTGGGACATCATGGCGCAGCTAGTGGGAATCGACCGCTCAGTTCCCTATTACGAGCGTATTGCCGGTCTTAGTGATTGTGGCATTGCTTTGTGGGATGTACTAAGCCGGTGCCAACGTAGCGGCAGCCTTGACAGTGCGATACGCGAGCCACAGGTCAACGACTTCAGGGCATTTCTGCATGATCACCCATCCATACAGGCTGTTTTTTTCAACGGCGGGAAAGCCGAATCACTATGGCAACGGCTGGTAATACCGCGAGTGCCTGCAACACTGTTGCCAGCACACCAGGTTCGCTTGCCATCGACCAGTCCGGCTTATGCTGCGATGAGTTTTGAAGACAAGCTGGCGGCGTGGCAGCAGCTGCTGGCATACGTCACTGCCTGACAGTCAGGCGGCGTGGTCGCGCCAGTCCAGTATCACTTTGCCGGAATGACCGCTGCGCATGATGTCGAAGCCCTGCTGGAAGTCGGAGGCGCTGAAGTGATGCGTAATCACCGGGCTGACATCGAGGCCACTTTGCAGCATCGATGCCATCTTGTACCAGGTTTCAAACATTTCGCGACCGTAGACGCCTTTGATCTGCAGCCCTTTGAAAATCACCTGGTTCCAGTCAATCGCGGTATCCCCGGGTGGAATTCCCAGCAGCGCAATCCGGCCACCGTGATGCAGTGTGGCCAGCATCGTGCGGAACGCGCTCGGGTTGCCTGACATTTCCAGACCGACATCGAAGCCTTCCCGCATTCCCAGTTCACGCATGACTGACTCGACATCGTTGTTGGTGACATTGACAGTCCGCGTGGCACCCATTTTTGCGGCGAGGTCGAGGCGGTAGTCGTTGACGTCCGTGATAACAACGTGGCGGGCACCGACATGGCGGCAAATGGCCACCGCCATGATGCCAATCGGTCCGGCGCCGGTAATCAGAATGTCTTCGCCTACAAGATCAAAAGACAGCGCCGTGTGGACGGCGTTGCCGAGAGGATCGAGTATGGCGGCCACATCGTCGTCTATCTCCGGTGGCAGAACGAAACAATTAAATGCGGGTATGGTGACGTATTCAGCGAAGCCACCGGCACGACTAACACCGACACCGACGGTATTGCGGCACAGGTGACGCCGACCGGCACGGCAGTTGCGACAGTAACCGCAAGTGATATGTCCTTCGGCGGCAACACGGTCGCCGATATTAAGACCCTGAACCTCGCCACCGATTTCGACGATGGTACCCATGAACTCGTGACCGATGGTTACTGGCACAGGAACGTTCTTCTGTGACCACTCATCCCAGTTGTAAATGTGAATGTCGGTGCCGCAAATGGCCGCCTTTTTTACCTCGATCAACACATCGTTGTGACCGACCGTGGGTCGCTCGACGTTTTCCATCCAGATGCCGGGTGCCGCTTCTTTTTTGACCAGCGCGCGCATTAATCTATTACTCCCAGTTCGCGCCCGACCTTTGCAAATGCCGAGATCGCCCGATCAAGATGTTCGGTATCAAGCCCGGCCGACATCTGGGTGCGGATACGCGCCTTGCCACGTGGGACGACCGGGAACGAGAAACCAATTACGTAGACACCGTTATCGAGCAACTGATCGGCCATCTGTTTCGCCAGTGTGGCATCGCCCAACATGACCGGGATGATCGGATGTTCGCCAGCGGGGATATCAAAGCCGAGCTTTTCCAGGCCCTCGCGGAAATAAGCGGCGTTGTGCCACAGCTTCTGGCGTAGTTCACCACCTGATTCCAACAGGTCGAGTACCCGTATCGAGGTGGCGGCAATGACCGGTGCCAGCGTGTTGGAGAACAGGTAGGGGCGCGAGCGTTGCCGTAACCAGGCAACGATTTCCTTGCGGCCGCTGGTAAAGCCACCCGAAGCGCCACCGAGCGCCTTGCCCAGCGTGCCAGTGATGATATCGACGCGATCCATGCAACCACGGAACTCGTGGGTGCCTCGTCCACCTTCACCCATGAATCCGGTGGCGTGGCAATCGTCGATCATGACCAGCGCGTCATAGCGGTCGGCGAGGTCGCAGATGGCGGGCAGGTTGGCGATGGTGCCATCCATGGAGAAGACGCCGTCGGTCGCAATCAGCCGTGTGCGTGCGTCGGCGGCCTTCTTCAGGGCGTCCTCGAGGGCGTTCATGTCGTTGTTACTGAATCGTAGTCGCTGCGCCTTGCACAGTCTTATGCCGTCGATAATGCTGGCGTGATTGAGCTCGTCACTGATTACGGCATCTTCCGGTCCAAGTATGGTCTCGAACAAACCCGCATTGGCGTCAAAAGCGGCCGCATAGAGAATAGTATCTTCGGTACCAAGGAATGAGCTGATACGCGATTCCAGTTCCTTGTGCACATCCTGTGTGCCACAGATAAATCGGACCGAAGCCATGCCGTAACCGTGTTCGTCGAGTGCGGTGTGGGCGGCATCCAGCAGGGCGGGGTGGTTGGCCAGCCCGAGGTAATTGTTGGCGCACAGGTTAATGACCTGTTGCCCGCCTTCTACCTCGATCTGCGCTTGCTGCGGTGAAGTGATGACCCGTTCGTCTTTATACAGACCCTGTTCCCTGAGGGCGGCGGTGTCCTCTGCAAGTCGTTTCAGGAGAGCATGATCCACGGGCTGGCTCCGGCTAGAATGGGCCGATCAGTATAGCCGGAGTAGACCCATGAGAGCAGACAGGATTGTTGTCTTGTCGCTGTTGATCCTGATCGGTGCCGCCTGTGCGCCGGCAGTACAACTCAGCGACGAGCCACGGCTCGCATTCCATGGTCAGCCTGACGCCGATACGCTGGCGCAATGGCGCGACGACGGTGTCGATGTCGTAATTAACCTGCGACCCGCCGATGAGATGGCGTGGGATGAACGCAGCGCCGTAGAGGGGCTCGGCATGCAGTACCACCAGGTTGGAATTGGACGGGCCGGGCCAGGTTTCGATCGCGCTGCGATCGCGAAGATAACAGCGCTGGTCGACGCCAACCCCGGTCGGGATATTGCACTGCACTGTTCGTCCGGCAATCGGGCCGCCGCCTGGTACGCGATCTACCTGGTCGAGAATGGCACGCCGTTGCCACAGGCTCTGGCACAGGCACAACAGGCGGGGATGACGCGACCGGCGCTGGCCGACCGCGTCAACCAGTACCTGCAAGACAGTGACTGAAGAACCCTCAACGGTACGGATTGATCGCTGGCTGTGGGCTGCGCGTTTCTATAAGACCCGCAGCCTCGCTTCGGCTGCGGTCCGCGGAGGTCGGGTCCATCTGAATGGGGTGCGGGTCAAGCCGGCACGAGCGGTCGCAGTCGGCGACCGCCTTGAGATCAACCGGGACGAATGGCGCAAGGAAGTGATAATTACCGGCGTCCGCAATCAACGGGGTTCTGCGACGATGGCGGCGACAATGTACGACGAAACCGAGGACAGTGTTGCCCGCCGCAAGCTCACTGCGGAGGGTCGCCGCTCGCAGCGCGCAGCCGCGCCGCGCCAGCGACCCGATAAGCGGGCCCGCAGGAAACTGCGTCAGCTTTCGCGCGGTGATTAATGGCTTCGCGGCAGGCCCCCACCGTTCTGTCAGCCAGTGAGCGCGACCTGCGTCAGCACAAGGGTGCTAATGCGGCCTGAAACACCACCCGTTACGGTCGACATTGTCATTGTTCTCGATGAGCGTCCTGGTAATCCTGTCGTCCTGATCGAGCGGCGTAATCCGCCACCGGGCTGGGCGCTACCCGGCGGCTTTGTAGATACCGGGGAAACCGTGGGCGCGGCGGCGATGCGCGAGGCCCGCGAAGAAACCGGGCTTGATGTCGAATTGCAGACCCTGCTGGGTGTCTATTCCGATCCACAGCGCGACCCCCGTGGCCAGACGGTGAGTCTGGTGTTCATTGCCCGGGCCAGCGGCGAGCCGGTGGCTGCTGACGATGCTCGAAACGTTACGATTGTCGACCCGGCGAACCCACCGCCCCTGGCTTTCGATCATGACCGTATCCTGGCTGACTACTGTCGTTATCGCGACCGCGGGATTGTAGCGCTACCCGACTGACATGCTGCAGGTGCTCGGCGCTATACTGGGCGGCTGCAACTGAAGCTCCCGGAGAATCCCAGCGTGGATCCGAAACCCGAAATCGAAACAACCACAACGCCTTTCATTTTCGAAGACCATCCGCTGGCGCCTTCGCCGCGAGCGGCCCTCAATGATTATTTCCTGCGTGACGAGGAAACTGTGGTGCGCGAGCTGTTGCCGCGGGTGCGTTTCGAACCGGCCGCGCAGGAACGGGTAACGGCACGGGCAGCCGAGCTGGTCGCGGCAGTGCGCCGCAATCGTGCAGACACCGGCGGTCTGGATGCATTCCTGCAGGAGTACGACCTGTCGTCACAGGAGGGCATCGTGTTGATGTGCCTGGCCGAAGCACTGCTGCGGGTACCGGATGCTGAAACACAGGACAAGCTGATACGCGACAAACTCGCCAGCGGTGACTGGAAAGGTCATCTCGGTGGCAGCCAGTCGCTGTTCGTCAACGCCTCTACCTGGGGCTTGATGCTGACCGGCAAACTGGTTGGACCCGGTGACGACGTCGTGCGCGATGTTGGTCGCTATGTGCGCGGCATGGTTTCGCGCGCTGGCGAGCCGGTCGTGCGGACTGCATTGCGCCAGGCCATGAAAATCATGGGGCACCAGTTTGTGATGGGCCGAACTATCGAAGAAGCCCTGAAACGATCGCACAAGGGCAGCAACAGGTTTTATCGTTATTCATTCGACATGCTTGGTGAGGCCGCACTGACCCGTACCGATGCGCAGCGCTATTTCGAAGCGTACACGCAGGCGATCGATGCGATAGGTGCCAACCGTGATCCGGCGCAGTCGATTTTTGCGGCGCCGAGTATCTCGGTAAAGCTCTCCGCACTGCATCCGCGCTACGAGTTCGCCCGCGCCGACGATGTGCTTGCGGAGTTGACGCCGATGTTGCTGGCGTTGGCAGAACGGGCTCGTGAACGCAATATTGCGCTGACAGTCGATGCGGAGGAGGCGGAGCGACTGGACTTGTCGCTGGAGATGATTGCACGTGTTTTTCGTGCGCCTTCACTGGGCGACTGGGAGGGCTTTGGCCTTGCCGTTCAAGCCTATCAGAAGCGCGGATTGCGCCAGATCGAGTGGTTAATCGGTCTGGCTCGCGAAGTGGGTCGCCGAATCCCGACGCGCCTGGTTAAGGGAGCGTATTGGGACACCGAGATCAAGCGTGCCCAGGAGCGGGGATTGGCCGGCTACCCGGTTTTTACGCGTAAGAGTTCGACGGACCTGTCCTATCTGGCCTGTGCCCGTCGCATGCTGGAAAGTGGCGATGCAGTGTATTCGCAGTTCGCCACACACAACGCGCATACGGTAGCTGCGGTACAGGAATACGCGGGCGACAATTCCGAATTTGAGTTTCAGCGTCTGCACGGTATGGGCGAAGAGCTGTACTCGGAAATCATCGGTGAGGACTCGCCGCTGGCCTGCCGGGTCTACGCGCCGGTCGGGGCGCACGAGGACTTGCTCCCGTACCTGGTCAGGCGACTGCTGGAGAACGGTGCGAATACGTCGTTCGTTAACCGTATCGTTGACGAACAGGCGCCGATAGAAGAAATCATTGCCGATCCGGTCGACATCACCGACCGTCTTGAGCAGATTCCGCATCCGCGTATCCCGTTACCGGTCAATCTCTATGCCGACCGGGTCAACTCTCGTGGTGCCAACCTCTACGACGCCGCCGAGTTGCAACCGCTCGCGGCCGCGATGCGCGATGCCAGTAGCTCGCAATGGCATGCTGCACCCCTGATCGGTGGCAAAAAAGTCAGCGGAAAGCCCACCGACAGTATCGACCCCAGTGACAATCGTCGCGTCGTAGGTGTGGTCGAGAATGCCGACGAGTCGCACGTGATGCAGGCGCTGGACGTTGCCGACCAGGCACGGCGGCAATGGGTGCGCTCAGATGCCGGTTTGCGTGCCGATGCGCTGGAGCGAGCGGCTGCACTCTTTGAGGCCCATGCCGGTGAATTGATGGCGCTGTGTGTGCGGGAAGCGGGTAAGACGATCCCGGATTGTATTTCCGAGTTGCGCGAAGCAGTCGACTTTTTACGTTACTACGCCGTGCAGTGTCGACGTGATTTCGGCGTAGCCAGGGCGTTGCCTGGACCCACCGGCGAGAGCAATCACCTGATGTTGCAGGGTCGTGGCATCTTTGTCTGCATCAGCCCGTGGAATTTCCCGCTGGCCATATTTACCGGGCAGGTCGCTGCAGCACTGGCGGCAGGCAACTGCGTGCTGGCGAAGCCAGCGGAACAAACGGCCCTGGTGGCATCACGTGCGGTCGAGTTGTTGCTGGAGGCGGGCATACCAGGTGAGGTGCTGCACTTTCTGCCTGGCGACGGACCAGTAGTTGGGGCCAGTGCGATTGCGGATCCGCGGGTCGATGGTGTTGCATTCACCGGTTCGACCGAGACGGCGAAGATCATTAATCGCACACTGGCAGCCCGCGAGGGTTCGATCGCCGCTTTTATTGCCGAAACAGGTGGCCAGAACGCCATGCTGGTAGATAGTTCGGCATTGCCCGAGCAGGTAGTGCTGGATGTGGTGCAGTCATCGTTCAACAGTGCCGGGCAACGCTGCTCGGCCTTACGCGTGCTGTACCTGCAGGAAGAGATCGCGCCGCGCGTGCTCGAATTGTTAACCGGTTACACCAGTGAATTGCGCCTTGGTGATCCGGGGCTGCTTCGAACAGACATTGGTCCGGTCATCGATGCCGATGCCAGGGCGGTGCTCGAGCGTCACGTGGCTGCGCTGGACGCGAAGATTATTTGCCAGGCCGGGCTACCGGAGTCCACCCGCCACGGCACCTTTTTTGCACCGGTGGCAATCGAGATCGATGCCATTGAGCAACTCGAACGCGAAGTGTTTGGGCCGGTCTTACATGTAATCCGCTATAAAGCGCGGGAACTCGACGCTGTGCTCGCGGCAATCAACGACACGGGATACGGTCTTACGCTGGGTATACACAGTCGCATCGATTCCACAGCGGAATACGTGCACGAGCGTATAGATGTTGGTAATACCTACGTCAATCGCAACATGATTGGCGCTGTGGTTGGGGTGCAGCCATTTGGCGGCTGTGGTCTATCGGGTACCGGGCCCAAGGCCGGTGGGCCGCATTACCTGCATCGCTACGCGACCGAGCGCACACTCACTATTAACACGGCAGCGGTCGGCGGCAATGCCTCGCTGCTGTCATTGGAATCAGACTGATGATCAGTATATTCGAGATATTCAAGATCGGGGTTGGACCGTCGAGTTCACACACGGTCGGGCCGATGCGCGCGGCGCGTCGCTTTCTTGTCGATATTGAAAGCGATGGGCGATTGGATGAGATCGCGACGGTTGAGGTCGGCCTGTACGGCTCGCTGGCACTGACCGGAAAAGGTCATTGCACAGACATTGCTGTCCTCGCGGGGCTGGAGGGTGCCGAGCCCGACAGCGCGGATCCGGAGGCTATCCAGGAAACGGTGCGGCGCGTCGGCGCAACACGGCGAATTCAACTGATGGGAAGCCGCGAGATTGATTTCGATCCCGACGAGAGCCTGGTGTTTCATTACACCGACACGTTGCCGCAGCATCCAAACGGCATGCTTTTTGTTGCGCGTAATAATGATGGCGAGGTTATCAGCGAGCAGGAGTTTTTCTCGGTCGGCGGCGGTTTTGTTTTGCGTGGTGATGAGATGCGCGGCGATGTCGAGCACACCGAAACCGACGATGTGCCTTATCCGTATAGTTCGGCAGACCAGCTGCTGGCACATTGCGAGCAAAATGGGTTGGCAATTCATGAGCTGGTCTGGGCCAATGAGCGCGTATGGCGGAGCGACGACGAGATTCGTGCGGGCTTGCAACGCATCTGGGATGTGTTCAAAGCCTGTGTGCAGCGTGGCTTGCATGCCAGCGGCAATTTGCCGGGGCGGCTTGCCGTGCCGCGCCGTGCGCCTGGGCTGTGGGCCGAAATCAAAGACTCGTCCAGTGAAATGCAACTCGGTGCGCTCGACTACGTCAATGCCTATGCATTTGCCGTCAATGAAGAGAACGCTGCTGGCGGGCAAGTGGTTACGGCGCCGACTAATGGTGCGGCCGGGATCGTGCCCGCTGTATTGCATTACTACAAGCGTTTTGTCGATACGGCCGACGAAGACGGCGTTTTTCGATTTATGCTGACTGCCGGTGCTATTGCCATCCTGTACAAGAAGAACGCATCGATCTCGGGTGCCGAAATGGGTTGCCAGGGTGAAGTCGGTGTCGCCTGCTCAATGGCCGCCGGTGGCCTGACGGCAGCACTCGGCGGTAGCAACGGGCAGGTCGAGAATGCGGCGGAAATCGGTATGGAGCACAATCTTGGCCTGACCTGCGACCCGGTTGGCGGGCTGGTGCAGATACCGTGCATCGAGCGCAATGCGATGGGTGCAGTCAAGGCTATTAATGCCGCGCGAATGGCGCTACGCGGCGATGGGCGTCACAAGGTCTCGCTGGATCAGGTTATCGCAACGATGCGCCAGACCGGTAAAGACATGTCGTCGATCTACAAAGAAACGTCTCGCGGCGGACTGGCTGTCAACGTTATCGAGTGCTAAAGCGCAATCCCGTCGGTTTGTAGCACGAAGCGCTGGATTTGTTCGGCCGGCGTGTGTATCGACAGGTCATTTAAAGGCACCAGTTCGTTACCGATCCGGTAGGCTCCGTAGCCACGGATAAGGCCAGCCAATTCGAACTTTCCATTCTCGCAGCGCATCAGGCCACCTCCAGACGCGCCTGCCTGAATCGGAGCGGAGGCAAATAATCGGCCTTGTGCGTTATTGCGGAAAAAGCCATGCGTCGTAACCTGCTCCAGCGCGAGAGGGTAACCTATGGCCCAAACCTGCTCGAAGCTGTACAGCGTTTTTTGTGCCAATGGCAATGGCTGCAGGCTGCCGGTATCGACGGCGAGCAACGCCAGGTCTGAGGTCGCGTCGGTACCGAGCAACTCGGCATGGCGGTAGGCACCGTCAATGCGAACCAGAGCCAGATTCGACCCGGCGACGACATGCGCTGCGGTCAGGACCTTTCCGTCGGCAACAACGACACCACTGGCGTCGCCACCATCGCCCGTCGCGACCCGTACAATTGAGCGCAGGACGATATCATCTGGATTGTTACAAACCTGGGGATTGGTGTCGGTGTAAAGCGTATAGCTTCGATAGCTGGCGCTGGTTTCGACCAGAGGTGTTCCGGAGCAGGCGCAGAGTAGTGTCGCAACGGCTAATGTGGCGACCATACGTGAGACTAAACGCTGCCCTTTTTGCAAACGGCTCTCCGCACTCAGTGTGTAATACTTTGTGACTCCGTCTTCATCCTGAAAGTTCATTGCCTGCTCCGCTAAACCGTATTCCGTTCTCCCATGCATCGTTGTTACGGGAAAAACAGCAGTTGCGCAGTGACATGACTCACAGTTCGCCGGGCTTGATCACCCCCGGCAGTAACGTGATGTGACCAGCGTCACGCTTTATCAGTATTTTTAGGATAGTCGAAGAAGGCGAGTTTGCCGCAACCGTAATCGAGATCGCGCCAGCGTTCGATGTCGAATTCGAATGTCGCAATACTGCAGGTAGGCATGTTGTCGATGGTCAGATCGCCGAGGGAATTGGCGAGAAAAGTAAACCCCGGGTTATGTCCAAACAACATCAGGGTCTGGTTTCGATCATCGGCTTCCCGCACTCCGTCAACGAGGGTGTCGGGTGATGCGAGATAAAAATCAGGGGCCTGCAGGATCTGCTCCAGCGGGAAGCCAACTTCACTGGCAATTAGCCTGGCAGTGATGACGGCCCTTTGTGCCGGGCTGGTAATAATGCTGTCAGGGGCAAACTGACGACGCGCCAGGCGCCGGCCCATGTCTGGCGCATCACGCAGACCGCGTTTATTCAGCGGTCGCTCAAAATCGCTCAGCTCGCCATGCTTCCAGCTCGATTTCGCGTGCCGCATCAATGCCAGCGTTTTCATTCGATCGCCTCTTATGGGTCGTCGCGGTCGTCCCGGACCTGGATACGACCGGCCTCGATGCGTACCTCGAAGGTTTGCACGTCATCGTAGGCAGGCGGCGTCAATGCGGCGCCGGTGCGCAGGCAAAAGCGGGCACCGTGGCGGGGACAGATGATCTCGTCACCGTCGATCGGTCCACCGGTCAGTTCTTCGCCGTCGTGAGTGCAGATGTCCTCAATCGCCAACAGGTCACCGTCGACATTGAAAACGGCTATCGGGTTGTCGTCGGTTTCGACAACATCGAAATCACCAGGGGCCAGTGCACCGGCCGGGCAGACGTCGAGCCATTCAGTCATTTGTCATCCCTAGTACATCATGCCGGTCTGCAGTCGTGCTTCATCCGACATCATGGTGTGATTCCACGGTGGGTCGAATACCAGTTCTACAGCGACCTTGTCGATTGTATCGAGTATTTCGAGCTTGGAGATAACATCTTGCACCAGCACATCACCCATGCCGCAGCCGGGTGCCGTCAGCGTCATATCCACTTCGGCTTCACGCAGGCCGTCTTCGCGTTTTTTCAGTTCGCACCGGTACACCAGGCCCAGATCGACAATGTTGATCGGTATCTCAGGGTCATAACAGGTTCGCAACTGTTTCCAGACAAGCTGCTCGATGTCATCGTCGGTGGCATTCTCCGGGACCGCTGGTGGCAGTACTGGCTCCTTGCCCAGCGCATCGGCGTCATGACCGGCGATGCGAAACAGGTTGCCATCGACGTAGACGGTAAAACTGCCTCCCAGGGCCTGCGTGATATAGCCATCGACGCCTTCGTGAAGCATGATTTTTTCCCCGGCAGGGATGATGATCGCTTCGACGTCGCGTTGCAGACTGAATGGTTCGCTTTCGGCGTGAAACATGGTTATTCCGTTTTTGCCTGTTGGTCGCCATCCAGAGCCGCGCGCAATGCATGCCAGGCCAGGTTGGCGCACTTGATACGTGAGGGGAATTGACGCACCCCGCCTAGAGCGGCGAGCTTGCCCAATTCTGCTTCATTATCGGCCTCACCCGACAATAACGCACGGATTTCGTCGAATAGTGCGCGTGCCTGCTGCACAGTCTTGCCTTTGATAGCCTCGGTCATCATCGATGACGAGGCTACCGAGATGGCACAGCCACTACCTTCAAAAGCGACGTCGGTGATCGCGTCGCCGTCTTTCTCAACGTAGACCCGCAACTTGTCGCCGCAAAGCGGATTAAAACCTTCTGCGCTGTGGGAGCAGGGCTCAATCCGACGGAAGTTACGCGGACTGCGATTGTGATCGAGTATCACTTCGCGATACAGGTCCTGCAGGTCCATTATCCAAAAACCTGTTTTGTCTTGTGTAGCGCATCGACCAGTCTGTCAATGTCGTCACGGTTGTTGTAAAAGGCCAGCGATGCGCGGGCGGTTGCCGGCACACCGAAGAAATCCATGACCGGCATAGCGCAATGATGACCGGTGCGTATTGCGACCCCTTCGCTGTCGACAATGGTGCCGATATCGTGTGGGTGTATACCCTCGAGTGTGAAAGATACGACGCTGGCCTTTTCCCTGGCCGTACCGATAAACCTTATCCCGTCAATGGTGGCAAGGCGCTCGGTGGCGTAGTCGAGCAATTGTTGCTCGTAGGCGGCAATGCGTTCGATATCGAGCGCCACGATATAGTCGATTGCTGCACCCAGACCGACTGCTTCCGCAATGGCCGGTGTGCCAGCCTCGAACTTGTGTGGCAATCCGGCATAAGTCGAGTTTTCAAAAGTGACACTCAGAATCATCTCGCCACCACCCTGCCACGGTGGCATCTGCTCAAGCAGGTTTTCCTTGCCGTAAAGCACCCCGATGCCGGTGGGGCCGAAGACCTTGTGACCGGAAAAAGCAAAGAAATCGCAATCGAGGGCCTGAACATCGACGGCCGTGTGCGGCATGGCCTGGGCCCCATCGAGTAACACCGGTACACCGTGCTGATGAGCGATGCGAACGATGTCGTTGACCGGGTTGATCGTTCCGAGCGCATTGGAAATGTGGTTGACCGCAACAATGCAGGTGCGATCGTTGAGTAATCCCTCGAATTGATCGATCTCGAGTTCGCCGCGATCGTTGATCGGCAATACCCGTATGCTGGCCCCGGTTTGGGCAGCGACCAGTTGCCACGGCACGATGTTGGAGTGATGCTCGAGTTGGGTGATCACGATCTCACTGGTGTTACCCAGCTGCGGTCGGGCATAGCTGTTGGCGACCAGGTTAATGGCTTCGGTAGTGCCACGTGTGAATATGATCTCGCAGGCGCTGCGGGCATTGATGTATTGCGCAATACGTTGCCGTGCGCCTTCATAGTCGTCGGTCGCACGCTGACTCAGCGTGTGCACACCGCGATGGACGTTGGCGTGATTATTCCGGTAATAGCGATCCATTGCATCGAGCACGGCAACGGGGCGCTGTGCCGAGGCGGCACTGTCGAGATAGACCAGCGGCTTCCCGTGAATCTGCTGATCGAGTACCGGGAAATCGGCACGCACAGCTTCGACATCGAAAGGCAGCGCCCGATCGGTGGTTGCCACCTGGGTCATACCAGTTTCTCCAGCCGCTCATGGTCGGGTAGCCGCAACGCGACCTGGTGTTCGAGATAATCCCGCACGGCGTCGACTTCGATATCACGCACGACCTCTTCGGCAAAGGCGAAAGTCAGCAGGGCGCGTGCGGTGCGTTCGCCAATGCCACGTGAGCGCAGGTAGAACAAAGCCTCGTCATCGAGTTGCCCGACCGTAGCGCCATGACTGCAGCGCACATCGTCGGCGTATATTTCCAGCTCAGGCTTGGTATCGATCTCTGCGGTGCCGGAGAGCAACAGGTTACGGTTACTCTGGTTAGCGTTTACGCGCTGTGAATCCTGGCGCACAATAACTTTCCCGTTAAATACACCGCGCGCACGACCACCGAGCACGCCGTGGTAGACCTCGTCCGAGTTGGTGTCGGCCGCGTCGTGGTCGATCCGGGTGTGATTGTCGGTGTGCTGGCGTCCCAGGCACAGATAAAAACCCGATAGTCGGCAACTGGCACCGGGTTCAGACAAGGTGGCATGCACGTCGTTGCGTACCAGGCGACCACCAATATCAATACTGCGGGCTACCAGCCGGCTGTCTGCATGCTGTCGCGCGCGTAGCAGGCTGATGCCCTTGTCACTGTCGCTGAGCTCCTGCAGACGATAATGATCGAGGCGGGCACCGGTGCCGAGCTCGACTTCGGTAACAGCATTGGTCAGGTTGGCGGCACCGTCGACTCCGACGAAGCGTTCAACAACGGTTAATTGTGTGTTGGCTCCCATGCGAATAAAGACTCGCGGGCAAGTCAGCACCGGAGCAGGGCGGGCGGTCGATACGTACTCCAGCAACAGCGGCTGATCGAAAACCTGGCCCGCTGCGACGTCGATAACGACGGCGTCGTCAAAATAAGCAGAATTGAGTGCCGCCAGCGGGTGGGTATCGAAATCGACCAGTTCGCCCAGTCCAAAGTCCTCGTCACCCAGCTCGGCGGATAGCCGCAATGACAATCCGGGTGCATCCTGGCGTTGCGTCACCTGGCCATCGACAAAGCTCACTACGGCAAGCTTGTCTGCGCCGATCGGGGCCACACTGGTCTCACCGGGGGGTAAGCTGCCCGTCGTGAACTGACCCTTATCAATGGCCCGCAGGTTGGTGTATTTCCAGTTCTCATCGCGGCGGGTGGGCAGGCCGTGGCGGCTGAAATGCTCCCAGGCCCGGTCGCGCAACTGACTGCGCCAGCGTGGCTCATCGCGGGGTGCAGGAGCCGCATCGAGAAAATCGATAGCGGTGTTGCCAGTCATGCAGCGGCTCCGTCGCGCAGCCAGTCATAACCGCGTTCCTCGAGTTCCAGTGCCAGTGTTTTGTCACCGCTGCGCACGATGCGACCGTCGGCCAGGACATGCACAACGTCGGGTTCGATGTAATCGAGCAGGCGCTGGTAGTGAGTTACCAGCAGCATTGCCCTGTCGTCGCTACGCAGGCTGTTGACGCCGTCGGCAACCACGCGCAGCGCATCGATGTCGAGCCCGGAATCGGTTTCGTCGAGTACGGCAAATGTCGGTTCCAGGACCAGCATCTGAAGCACCTCGTTGCGTTTCTTTTCTCCCCCGGAGAAGTCTTCGTTGACACCGCGGTTGAGGAAAGACTCGTCCATTTGCATGATGCGGGTTTTCTCACGCACCATTTGCAGGAATTCGAATGCATCGAGTTCCGGCTGACCGTGATGCTTGAGCTTGGCGTTCAGCGCGGCCTTTAACAGGTAGATGTTGTTGACGCCCGGTATCTCGACCGGGTACTGGAATGCAAGAAATACGCCTTCTCGGGCCCGCTCTTCGGGTTCGAGCCCGAGCAGGTCCTTACCCCGGTAGACGATTTCGCCTTGGGTGACTTCGAACTCGTCACGACCGGCAATAATCTGGGCCAGTGTGCTTTTGCCGGAGCCGTTCGGCCCCATGATGGCATGCACCTCGCCGGCCGGAATATCGAGATCAATACCCCGAAGAATTTCCTTGCCGTCATCGGCAGTGGCATGCAGGTTGCGGATTGAAATAATTGCGTCTGACATTAGCCGACCGCTCCTTCCAGGCTGACATTGAGCAGGGCCTGTGCCTCGACTGCGAACTCCATAGGCAGCTCGCGAAACACGTCCTTGCAGAAACCATTGACGATCATATTGACCGCGTCTTCTTCAGCAATACCGCGCTGACGACAATAGAAAAGCTGGTCATCGCCGATTTTTGATGTCGTCGCTTCGTGTTCGACCACGGCGGACGGATTGCTGACTTCGATGTAGGGGAACGTATGGGCACCGCACCTGTCGCCAAGCAACAGTGAATCGCACTGGGCGTAATTACGTGCTCCGTCGGCGCCTTTGGTTACCTTGACCAGGCCGCGGTAGCTGTTTTGCGCACGACCGGCGGAGATACCCTTCGATACGATGGTGCTGCGCGTGTTCTTGCCGATATGAATCATTTTCGTGCCGGTATCGGCCTGTTGCAGGTTGTTGGTAACCGCGACTGAATAAAATTCGCCGACCGAGTTGTCACCGCGCAGTATGCAGCTGGGATACTTCCAGGTGATGGCCGAACCCGTTTCTACCTGGGTCCACGAAATGTGCGAGTTGCGACCGCGGCAATCGCCGCGCTTGGTGACGAAGTTGTAGATACCGCCAACCCCGTCTTCATCTCCCGGATACCAGTTCTGGACGGTCGAGTATTTGATCTGCGCATCGTCTTCGGCGATCAGCTCCACAACCGCGGCGTGCAGCTGGTTCTCGTCACGCATCGGTGCTGTGCAGCCTTCGAGGTAGCTGACATAGCTGCCCGGTGCGGCGATGATCAATGTGCGTTCGAACTGGCCGGTATTCGCGGCATTGATCCTGAAATAGGTCGACAGCTCCATCGGGCAGCGCACACCCTCGGGAACGTAGACGAACGAACCGTCGGTGAACACCGCCGAATTAAGCGTAGCGAAGTAGTTGTCGGTGTAAGGCACGACGCTACCGATGTACTGCTCGATCAGCTCGGGATGATCTTTGACCGCCTCGGAGAACGAGCAGAAGATTACACCGGCCTCGGCCAGCTTGTCGCGAAAGGTGGTAGCAACGGAGACGCTGTCGAAGACAGCATCGACGGCTACTCCGGCCAGCGCGGCCCGTTCGTGGAGTGGAATACCGAGCTTGTCGTAGGTCTCCAGCAACTTCGGGTCGACTTCGTCGAGACTCTTGGGTCGGTCCTTGTCTGACTTGGGGGCCGAGTAATAACTGATCGACTGGTAATCGATGGGCTTATGCTGCAGGTGAGCCCAGTCGGGCTCGGTCATGGTGAGCCAGTGTTCGTAGGCGCGCAGGCGCCAGTCGAGCATGAACGAAGGCTCGCCTTTCTTGTGCGAGATATGCCGGATCACTGATTCGTCGAGACCCGGTGGCACGGTGTCGGAATCGATATCGGTGGTGAAGCCGTGGCGATAGCGTTCGCCGACGATGCGTTTGAGTTGCTCGTTACTCATGATCGGGTAAGTCCACCTGTGTGGTTGTGTTCGAGATCGAGATCGAAAGGCGCGATCGGGTGTCGTGGATCGGCCAGCTGGGCCAGCGTGATGTGTTCGAGGCCGTCGCGGATTGCGACGTTGATGCGTTGCCAGGCTGCGCCAACACCGCAAACGGTGACCAGGTCGCATTGCTGGGCATCGACACTGCACTCGGTAATCGAGACCGGTCCTTCGAGTGCATCGATGATTTCTGCTGCCGTTATTTCCTCGGCGGGGCGGGCCAGTCGGTAGCCGCCCTGGCTGCCACGGAAAGAGTCAATCAGGTTAGCTTTTGTTAGGATTTTCAAAACTTTGCTGACGGTAGTTGGAGTAAGATGTGTGGCTGTTGCGACGGCCGCAGTCGTGTGCAGGCTGCCGTCGCGAAACCGGGCCAGGTGGGCCAGGACGACGGTGCCGTAATCGGTTAGCCGACTCATTCTCAGCATGTGAATCCTCCTAATCAGGACCATTTTAGTCCTGTATTTTTCCAGCGGCAACAGCGTGGGGGGTTTTTGCACGGGTGACGCATGCCGTTCGGCACCGGAGGGGTTCGCCGGACACGCCGTGAATACGTCCCTGTAGGAGCGGCTTCAGCCGCGATTCTTTCTAACGACGGACCTTCCGAAGAATTACCTGGTTGGGAGTGGCAGGGGTGACGCATGCCGTTCGGCACCGCCGGGGTTCGGCGGACACGCCGTGAATACATCCCTGTAGGCTTGGGCGCGGCGTCCATGCCGCGCACAGTCCGCCGAACCCCGCCGGTAC
>JABDKV010000035.1 GCA_013002045.1 Gammaproteobacteria bacterium | reverse complement strand
AGATGCAGCTGGTTGGCTTGCAGTCGACCGATGTCACCGTCGGCATCAAGGCGGCTGGCGGCAAGCTGCGAGTCAATCCGTCGCGCGCATCGCTTTATGGCGGCACCTACCAGGGAGACATCTCGCTTGATGTAACCGGTGCGCAGCCGGTGCTGAAACTCAATGAGCGCCTGCAGAATGTCCAGTTCGGTCCGTTCAGTCGCGACCTGCTCGATGCTAGTCGCTTATCCGGCACGCTCAGCGGTCGGATTACCACAACCGGTAGCGGTGCTACGGCTGATGCCATTACCGCCAGTACAAGTGGCAATGCCGAATTCGCCTTCAAGGACGGCGCTTACGAAGGTGTCGATATCTGGCACCGGGTGCGGCGAGCGCGCGCCGTTATCAAGGGCGGGGAAGCACCGGCGGCGCCAGCCGAAAAACGCACCCGTTTTGCCGATCTGACGGGCACGGCCAACATTGCCGATGGCGTGCTTTATACCGACGACCTCTCGATGGTGCTGCCGTTCATGAAAGTGCGCGGCAGCGGAAACCTCAAGCTGTTGTCGCAGGAACTCGATTTCAAATTTCGCGGGGACATTGTCGATCGGCCCGAGCTGACGGCCGATGTCAATGACCTTGTCGGTGTGACCATTCCTTTGAAAGTCACGGGCGCTGTCAGTCAGCCGGATGTCAATATCGATATGGGTGCGGTGCTGGCCGAGGTGGCAAAACGCAAGCTCGGTGACAAGCTTGGTCTGGGTGACGGTGAGCCTGGCCAGGATGCCGAGGATGCCATCGACCAGAAGAAGGAAGAGCTCAAGGATGAGATTGAGGACAAGCTCAAGGACAAGCTGAAGGACTTGTTCGGCGGTGGTGGCTGAGCAGGTGCAGTCGTTTACGAAAACGTTGTGCTGCTGGGCTGCAGTGTTGGCGATGTTGCCGATTGGCTCCGCCGGCGCTGCCGATATGCGCTCGGTCGAGGTCAGGCGCGACAAGGGCCATATAAAAGTCGTATCCGAGACCTATATAGATGCACCACCGGCAGAGGTGTTCGAGATACTGGCCGACTACGAAGGCTTTCATCGTATTTCCAAGGTGTTTGACGAAACCCGCTACCTGGAGCGCAAAGCCGATGGCAGCGGCTTGGTTTATTCGCGCGCCAGTGGTTGTGTGTTGTTTTTCTGCAAGACTATTGAGCGGGTCGAACGACTAGAGATCGAACCGGGGAAACGTATCGTTGCAACTGCCTTGCCTGAACAAAGCGATGTCGAATACAGCGTGGCTGACTGGACCTTCGAAGCGGAGGGCGACGGTACCCGCATGATGTACCGGGTCGATTTCAAGCCTGACTTCTGGGTGCCACCGGTACTGGGTCCGCTCGTGCTGAGATCCAAGCTCCGGCGTAAAGGTGAAGAGGCAGCCGAGCGTATCGAGGTGCTGGCGTTGCAGGAGGCGCGCGCCGCATCATCGGCAAATGTCCGGTAGCACGGACTTCGCAGCGCGACTATTGCAATGGTTTGGCGATCATGGTCGCCACGACCTGCCGTGGCAGCAAGATCGCAACGCTTACCGTGTATGGATCTCGGAAATCATGCTGCAGCAGACGCAAGTCGCGACGGTAATTCCGTATTACCAACGCTTCATGCAGCGTTTTCCCGATGTCACAGCCCTGGCCGATGCGCATCTCGATGCGGTGCTCGAATACTGGGCCGGGCTTGGCTACTACGCCCGCGCACGCAATCTGCACAAGGCAGCGCGCGTCGTACGAGATGACTACAACGGTGTTTTCCCCGACAGCTTCGACGAAGTTCTCGCGCTTCCTGGGATCGGTCGCTCAACGGCAGGCGCCATCCTGGCACTGGCGCATGACCAACGGCACGCAATACTCGATGGCAACGTCAAGCGGGTGCTGGCGCGGTACTTTGCTGTACCTGGCTGGCCGGGTCAGAAAGCCGTCGCCGACAAGCTTTGGTCACATGCCGAGTCTCTGACACCGACAAACGATGTCGCAGCCTACACACAGGCGATCATGGATCTCGGCGCCACGCTATGCACGCGTAGCAAGCCGGCATGTGCGATGTGCCCGGTGCAATCGGATTGCAAGGCATTCGTGCAGGGGCAGCCGCAGCTCTACCCGGGCAGAAAGCCGAAGACGGCGCGACGGCAGCGCGAGACAACGATGCTGCTGGTACGTCACGACGCCAGGGTCCTGCTGCTACGACGGCCACCGACTGGCATCTGGGGTGGGCTGTGGTGTCTACCGGAACTGCCCGATACGCAGTCGGCAACGAGCTGGTGCCGGGAGACACTTGGTGCTGGGGTGAATCAGCAGGAAAACTGGGACAGGTTGCAGCATGGCTTTACCCATTTCGACCTCGACATCCATCCCGTCCTGATCGACATTGATGTGCCAGCCGCCGCCGGCGACAACGACCTGCAATGGTATGACCCGGCGTCGCCGCCCGGCGTCCCTGCGCCAGTCGCCACCCTGCTACAAAAACTGTAGCAGCCGCGATTCTTCTCTTTCCCCCGTAGGAGCGGCTTCAGCCGCGATGGATCGCGCAGCGATCCGTAGGAGGGACTTCAGTCCCGACCTCTTTCTTTATCACTTCGAACCAGCACCGTCGTGATAAAGAATCGGGGCTAAAGCCCCTCCTACGGCGGCCGCGCCGCCTGAAGAATCGCGGCTAAAGCCGCTCCTACGGGGAAAGAATGCTGCGCCGCCATCCTACGGGTTGGCGAACGTTTGAGGTTGATCGGGTCTAACATCGTGATATGAGAATACTGATTTGTCTGGCTCTCGGACTGATATCGCTGGCTACC
>JABDKV010000032.1 GCA_013002045.1 Gammaproteobacteria bacterium | reverse complement strand
GCTAAATCCGTCAGGCCATCCATGGCCTGACGGAATCGGGCGCGTCTTTGTTCGGGCGTCCTGCTTCACTCGCCGCGCACGACGCCGCGGAAGGGGTGTACTGGCCAGGACTGCTTCGCAAGGGGTGGGGATTGGTGGCTTCGGGGTTGGGTGCAGCCGGAGAGATTGTTCCGAGGTGGGGTTGGGTTGGCTTCGGGATCGCGGCTGAAGCCGCTCCTACGGGGAGAGCGGTTGGAGGGTTGGGCCGAAGCTGTAAGTTGGTTGGCTGCGGGGGGTCGGGACTGAAGTCCCTCCTACGGCAGCTGCGCCGCCATGTCGCGGGGTTGGGGTTGGTTGGGTTTGGGATCGCGGCTGAAGCCGCTCCTACGGGGGGAGGGAGCGGGTGGGTCAGGGGCGGTGGTAGGGGTGGTTTTGCAGGATTGTCCAGGCGCGGTAGAGCTGCTCGGCGACGATGATGCGCACCAGGGCGTGCGGGAAAGTCAGCGGGGACAGTGACCATTTCTGGTCGGCACGGTCGCGGCAGGCGTCGGATAAACCGTCAGGCCCTCCGATTAGCAGGCTGACGTTGCGACCACTGCCACGCCAGTTCTCCAGCTGCTGCGCCAGTTGTTCGGTCGACCAGGGTCGCCCCGTTACCTCAAGAGCGACTACCAGGTCTTTTTGCGGAACCGCTGCCAGTATGCGTTCGCCCTCCTCGGTGGCGCCGCGTCCTTTACGCGCAATCGGGATTTCCGTCAGCGAAAGCTGACACTCGCGTGGCATTCGGGTAGCAAACCCGGTGTAACCCTGTTGCACCCAGGCCGGCATCTTTGTACCGACCGCGACCAGCCGCAACTGCATCGTCAGTCGGACATCGATGCGTCGCGGTGGCCGTCAAATCCGCTGTTGTCCCACAGCTTCTCCAGGTTATAGAAATCGCGAATGCGTGGGAGCATGACATGCACGATGACATCGCCGATGTCGACCAGCACCCATTCGCCTTCGTTTTCGCCTTCGACACCAATTGGCGGATTGTCACCGGACTTGACTGCCTCGACGACTTTCTCCGCCAGGGCGCGCACATGACGCCCCGAGGTACCACTGGCAATAATCATCTTATCGGTGATCGTGGTCAGCTCAGTCACATCGATGACTTTGACATCGACGGCCTTCATGTCCTCCAACGCACCGGTTACCAAAGACTCCAAGTAGTTCTCCTTTGTCATTCCTCCTCCTGCGGAGCAGCCTTGTAAACGCGACCATCAACAATCAGGTCGCGAACTGCCTCCGGCATTAAAAAACGCGGGTCACCACCGTGACGTACCGTCTGGCGAATGGCCGACGACGATATTTCGAGCTGGGTTACCGCATGAATGTATATGCGGCCGGCACGGGCCTCATGCAAGTCCTCGTGGGTGCCGGTACCGCGATCGACCAGTAATTCGCCCAGTGGTCCCATGTCAGGGGCGCGCCAGCCAGGCCGATGTGCCACGACGACATGAGCCAGCTGCAGTATTTGCCTCCACTGGTACCATTTTGGCAGGCCAAGGAACGCATCCATGCCCACCATCAGGCATAACGAGCGATGGGGAAAGGCCGCCCGCAGATCGAGCAAGGTGTCGACCGAGTAAGATGGCCCTTCACGGTGCAATTCCCGGTCATCGACAATGAATCCCGGCTGACCTGAAGTCGCCGCACGAACCATCTGCAGCCGTGTCTGGCCATCGGCTTCCGGCATCTCACGATGCGGGGGAATCCCGGCAGGCAGAAATCGCACCTCGGATAATCGTAAAGCCTGCAGTAATTCGAAGGCTGTGCGCAGGTGGCCGTAATGAATCGGATCGAAGGTGCCGCCAAAAACGCCTATCGGGTTCATCAGGCCACGTCTTCGATCGGCGCCGGCAAGGCCGCGCCTGCCAGCATACCGACGAGCCGGGTCAACTCGGCGTGGGCATCACCGAATTGCACGCCCTTGGCCACCTGGTCGGTGCGTGCTGCCTGCTCCAGCATCGCGGCAAAGGCGGACGGATCGCGGTGACGTTCGAGAGCACGTCGTACCAGCGGGCGGCGGCTACTCCACACTCGCGCCCGGGTCATCGCATCTTCGGCGCGCGCACCGTGTTGCATCAGCCAGGACAGCCTGGCCAGCATGCGAAGCTCGCGATCGAGCGCCCACAAGATCAACGGTGCCGCCACGCCTTCGGCCAGCAACCCGTCGAGCATGTGGATGGCTCGTGGCACATCGCCGACCATGGCGGCATCGGATAGCTGGAACACGTCGTAACGGGCACTGTCGGTAACCGATTGCATAACCGTCGTTTCATCGACCGTGCCGGGCCCGTTGGCAAGCAACAGTTTTTCTATTTCCTGGTCGGCCGCAAGCAGATTGCCCTCGCAACGCTCTGCGATAATTCGCGCCGCATTACCGGACGGCTGCAAGCCACGACTGCGCATGCGCTGCTGTACCCATTGCGGCAGGCGTCCGGTCGGGACGTTGCGTACGTGGACGAACACGCCGGCTTGCTCCAGTGTCCTGACCCACTTCGCCTTGGTTGTCTTGTTATCCATCTCGCCGCAGACAATGAGCCACAAGACACCGTCACCGGGATCCTCGGCCAGCGCGGTCAGGGCTTTCGCGCCATCGGTGCCTGGCTTGCCGGTCGGCAGGCGCAATTCGATCATGCGTTGCTCGGCAAACAATGACAGGTTGCGCGCATCGGCATTGAGAGCATGCCAGTCAAAGCCACGTTCGACGGTGTGCACGGAGCGGTCAGTAAATCCGCGTTCAGCGGCGACACGACGCAGCGCATCGGTGGCCTCCGCAACCAGCAGAGGCGCATCTCCGGCGATCAGGTAAAGGGGGGCAAGCTGGCTGGCAAGATGTGCCTGCAGCTGATCGGGCCCGACTTTCATGCGTGTCCGAGTTGCCTCATACAAAATCCATCATACTCGCCGACACGCAGCGGGCCAATTCCCGGGAGTTTTTTTAGCTGGTGCGAGAGCCTAGATACCCATGCGGGCAAGCGCATCCATCACACGGCGCAAGGCAAACGCCACCGTCGGGTGCGATTGCTGGAAATCGTCCACGGCCTCATTGAGGCGGTCGCCGACACCCAGATCTTCGTCATCGTCGTCCCCGAGAGTGCGCTGGATATCGTGCATGAGATCGCGCATCAGTCTCTTTTGCTCGGGACTGACGCTCTCGTGATCCTCGAGCTCGTCATGGGCGGCCTGTAGTAGTCGGGTGAGGTCTTTATCGCTCATTCTTCAGATGCTAGCAGATCGTCACCACTGCCGACGTGTTTTTCGATCAGCGCAACGTTGCGCTCGTTGGCCTTGAAAGCCATGTCAAAGACGTCGCCGAGCACGGGGACGCTGCCGATAACCGTTTCGAATCCGATGTTGGCCAGCATCCGCGCCAGCGCGCTTTTTGGTACGCCGAGTTGCCACGCCGCAGCAAGGATGTATAACGAGATCCCGGCTGCGGCCAGGTCACCGACACCCGGCACCAGTCCAAGGATGGCATCCCAGCCGATGCGTTTACCAATAATCGGGATGCGAAAGGCGCTGTCCATGAAGCGCGCCAGCCGTGCCAGGCGTCGGCGCAGCGCCAGTTGTTCGGCTGTTGGGCTTACCTCAGTCATCAGCTACTCCCGGCCCGCGCCGCCAGTGCGGCCCGTCTGACGATCGATCGCGCAACATCCTCGACCAGCGCATCCTGCAGGAAGGCTGCATCCTCTGCCTTGCCAAGTATGTCCTGCTCGTCAAAAAAATAGTCACGTGTCAGTGTCAGTGAGGTCGGCTGCAGGATGACACCATTGTCGTTCGCCATGTCGAATACCACCGTGTGATAAAGCTCATACTCCTGTGGCTGCCCACTGGAGGAGACCGACAGTACGCGTTCGTCGGCCGTATCTTCGATGATACGCAGTGTCGCCGTTGCTTCGAACGGACTCGGCACGACCTCGGCACCGGATTGGCGCAGCGACTGTTCCAGCTTCTGCACCAGCGGACTATTGAGATCGGCCGCTTGCAGGTAAACGCGTTCCATCGATTGCGGCAGTAATGCGGCACCTCGCAGCTGGAAACCGCAGGCGCCCAGCAGGACTATGATGGCCAGCATGGGTAGCGTGCGCATGTCAGGCTGCGACCACCAGGTTCACCAGCCTGCCAGGCACGACGATGACACGCTTGACCTTCGCGCCTTCTATGAAGCGCTGCACGTTGTCATCGTCGAGCGCGAGTTTCTCAATACCTTCCTTGTCGAGCCCGGCCGGAACGGTTATGCGTGAGCGCAGCTTGCCGTTAACCTGGACGACAAGCTCGACCGAATCAGTCATCAACGCATCCGAATCGGGTTGTGGCCACGATGCATCGATAACGGGTTCGCTGTGCCCCAGCACCTGCCACAGCTCATGACAGATATGCGGTGCAATCGGTGCCAGCATGGCGATGATGGCATCCCACGCTTCTGCCTGGACGGCGCGGCCTTGCTTTGAATCGTCTTCGTATTGCGCCAATGCGTTGACCAGTTCGCGTACCGCGGCTATGGCGGTGTTGAAGGTGTAACGGCGACCGACATCGTCGGCGACCTTGGAGATCGCCTTGTGCAGTTGCATGCGTAGTGCGCGCTGATCGTCATTGAGCTTGTCCTTGTCTGGTGCTACCGCCTCTCCGCCAGCGGCAAACTCGTGCACCATGCGCCACAGTCGACGCAGGAAACGCCAGGCCCCCTCGACGCCGCGATCCGACCATTCCAGCCCCTGGTCGGGTGGCACATCGGATACCGAAAACAACCGCAATGTGTCCGCACCGTAACGTTCGATCAGTATCTGCGGGTCGACGCCATTGCGCTTGGATTTCGACATCTTCTCGACACCGCCGATCTCGACTGGTCGGCCGTCGCTTTTAAGTGTTACCGCGATAACGGCACCGCGGTCGTCACGCTTTGCGTCCACCTCGGTCTCGTTGTACCAGTGCCGTCGACCCTCGTCGTCATCGCGGTAGTAGGTCTGTGCATTCACCATGCCCTGGGTCAGCAGGTTGGTCACCGGTTCGTCACCGTCGACCAGGCCCTCACGCCGCATCAGTCGGTGGAAATAGCGTATGTAGAGCAGGTGCAGAATGGCGTGTTCGATACCACCGATGTACTGGTCTACCGGCAACCAGTACCGCGCTCGCTCGTCGAGCATGGCATCGTCACAATCCCAGGAACAGTAACGGGCGTAGTACCACGATGACTCGACGAAGGTATCGAAGGTATCGGTTTCGCGTTTCGCCGGCTTACCCGTTTCGGGGTCAGTGGTAGCGAGAAATTCCTCCGACGTTGCCAGCGGCGAGCCTTCACCCTGCGGCACGATGTCTTCGGGTAACACCACCGGCAGGTCGTCGCCAGGCACCGGCACTGGCCCGCGCACCGTATCAATCGCCGGTATCGGGGCGCCCCAGTAGCGTTGCCGCGAAACGAGCCAGTCACGCAAGCGAAAGTTCACCCGCCGCTTACCGACTTTCAGCCCCTGTAGGTGGTTGGCGATCTCGTCAAAGGCCGATTCATAATCGAGTCCGTCGAACTGGCCGGAGTTTATGGTCTTGCCATACGGGGTGTAAGCCGCCTCCTCCAGGTTGGCCGGCTCCGACTTGTCATCGTCGGGCTCGATTACCTGAACGATGGGCAGGTTCTTCGAGCGTGCAAACTCCCAGTCACGCTGATCGTGACCCGGCACACCCATAACGGCACCGGTGCCGTATTCCATCAGTACGAAATTAGCCACCAGGATCGGGATAGCGTCGCCACTGATCGGGTGCACCGCCTGGAATGGCAGCTGGTGACCCTTTTTCTCCATGGTTTCGAATTCGGCCTCGGACACCTTGACCCGCTTGCAGGTCTCGATGAACGCGGCGATATCGTCGCTGTCCTCGGCTGCCTCAGTGGCGAGCGGGTGCTCGGCGGCGACAGCCATATAAGTAACACCCATGATGGTGTCGGGCCGGGTGGTAAAGACACGCAGTGTTTCTCCGCGTCCGGCGATACCAAAATCGATCTCCAAACCTTCCGACTTGCCGATCCAGTTGCGTTGCATCGTCCGCACCGGTTCGGGCCAGCCATCGAGCTTGTCGAGGTTTTCCAGCAAGTCGTCTGCAAATTCGGTGATGCGCATGAACCATTGCGGGATCTCGCGGCGCTCGACTGTGGCGCCCGAGCGCCAGCCCTTGCCGTCCACAACCTGCTCATTAGCCAGTACGGTCTGGTCGACCGGATCCCAATTGACTACGGCATTTTTCTTGTAGGCCGAGCCATTTTTCATCGCCTGCGTGAACAACCATTGTTCCCAGCGGTAATAGGACGGATCACAGGTTGCCAGCTCACGTCGCCAGTCGTACGCGAAGCCCAGGCGCTTAAGTTGCGAACGCATGTTCTCGATGTTGCTACGGGTCCAGCGTGCCGGTGGCACCTTGTTCTGGATTGCCGCATTCTCTGCCGGCAGACCGAATGCATCCCAGCCGATTGGTTGCAACACGTTTTTGCCCAGCATGCGTTGATAGCGCGCGATCACGTCGCCGATAGTGTAATTACGCACGTGGCCGACATGCAGCGCGCCACTGGGATAAGGGAACATCGAGAGACAGTAGAACTTCTCTTTCGTCGGGTCTTCGTCGACCTCGAACGACTTATGGCTGTTCCAGTATTCCTGCGCTTGTTCTTCGACCTTCTGCGGGTCGTATTGCTCGCTCATGGCGATGTCACCTGCCTGTGAAACTGCGAAGGATACCGCATCGCCCCACCTGCGGGCATCAGGCGCGCCTGCGGCGTGCGCCCAGCCCGGCGACGACCATGCCCGCAAGCACCAGGACGACCACCGGCCAGTCGCCGAAACGGACGTAGGGGGTCGCGCCGGTAAAGGGTCGTACACGGGTGGTCAGCACGGTCGTTTCGAATTGCGGGATCTGTGACTCGATATGACCGCGGGGCCCGATGACGGCAGTCAACCCGGTGTTGGTCGAGCGCAACAGGTAGCGCCCAGCCTCGATTGCCCGCACCCGCGCGATCTGCAGGTGCTGGTGCGGTGCGATCGATTCACCAAACCAGGCATCGTTGCTGACATTGACCAGCAGCGTCGCCGCCGGCAGCATCATGCGCAGTTCGTTACCAAACACGTCTTCGTAACAGATAGAGGCGGCAATCGGCTCTCCGGCGACCAGCAGTGGGCTTTGGTCGTCACCGCCCGGGGTGTAATCGCTATGCGGCAGGCTTTGCAGCCGCATCCATTCGCGGATGAACGACGGTACGGGAAAGTACTCACCGAAAGGCACCAGGTGTCGCTTGTAGTAGGTGGTGACTGTTTCATCGAGCCCAACAACACCGTTATAGGCGGCGTTGTCGTCAAGATCGTACTCAATGACACCGACCACGATACCGGTGTCGGTCTGTTGACCCTGTTCCCGCATCGAATCGAAAAACTCGCTCAGCGATGAACGCCACGCGGGAATTGCGGCTTCGGGCCAGACGATAAGGTCACTGTCCCAGTTTTCTACGGTTCGATCACGATAAAGCCGCATAGTCGGAATCAGTTCTTCGGGCAACCACTTGCGATCCTGCGGTATCGCGCCCTGGATCAGGCTAACCTGCAATTCGCGTTCGGTGGCATTAGTCCACGCCACCTGCTGCAACGCGAAGCCACCCGCCCACATGCTCAACAGCACGGCGGCCGCGAGCAAACGCAGGCGAGGTTCGAACAGCGCGCGTATGGCACCGGCGCTGACCGCCATTGCCAGGCTTGCGGCGAACACACCACCGAGCGGGATCCAGCCCGCCAATGGCGAATCGGTTGTGGTGTAGCCCAGCGATAACCACGGAAAACCGGTCAGTACCCAACTACGCAGCCACTCCGCCAATACCCAGGTCGCGGGGATCGCAATCAGCCAGCGCCAGCCGCCACGAGGAACGAATCGAGTAACCAGGTAGCCGACCGCTGCCGTGTACGCCGCCATCAGGGCCATCAGTGCTGCCATTAACGGGATCGCCAGCAACAAGGGTGCCTTGCCGAAGACATGCAGGCTCACGTAAAGCCAATGCGTGCCAAACAGGAAGGCGCCGAATCCAAACAGGAAACCACGCCAGGCGGCTTGCCTGGGGGTAGCCTCGTCCCACGTTGCCACCAGCAAGGCCAGCAGCAACGGAACCAGCCAGAACTGGCCGAAGGGCGCAAAGGCAAACGGCAAGGCGAGGCCGGCAACGAACGACAGCCAGTTACCGTGTCGGACGAACGTGGTATGCAACATCAGGCGTGCTGTCGCTGGTCCTCTTCGAGATTCCTGGCCGGTCGAACCTGGACGGTTTCGATGCGACGACGATCAGCGCGCAGGACCTTGAATTCAAAGCCACCGAACTCGAGCAGTTCCCCGCGGCGTGGCAAACGCCCGAGCTCATGCATGATTAACCCGCCAATAGTGTCGTATTCCTCGTCATCGAACTCGATCTCGAAATACTCGTTGAAGTCATCGATGCGGGTCAGCGCCTGCACCCGGTAGCGCGACTCACCCTCGCGCTGAATCGGGATGTCGTCGATGATGTCGTGCTCGTCATCAATTTCGCCGACGATTTGCTCGATGACATCTTCGATGGTAATCAGCCCCGATACGCCACCGTACTCATCGACGACGATCGCCATGTGGTTACGATTGGCACGAAACTCCTTCAGCAGGATATTGAGGCGCTTGCTTTCCGGAATGAACACCGCTGGTCGCAGGCACTCGCGTATGTCGAAACGGCTTTTTCCGTTCTCCGCAAAGAATCTCAACAGGTCTTTGGCCAGCAGGATCCCGACCACTTCGTCGCGATTCTCGCCAACGACGGGGAAGCGTGAATGACCCGACTCGACGATGACACTGAGCAGGTCTTCCGGTGCATCGTCGCGTTCGACGACGACCATGTGGGCACGCGGGATCATGATGTCACGCACCTGCTCCTCGGAGACGTGTAATACGCCTTCGAGCATCCGGTGTGCATCTTTATCGAATAATCCCCGTTCCTGTGCATCGCGCAGCACGGCAGCCAGCTCGTCGCGATTGCGGGGTTCTGTGGCGAAGCCTGTAAACAGGCGCCGAAACCAGTTTGTCGTGGTTCCGTTACTACTCGGAGGTTGGTCGTCACTCATGACGGCGGGTTGTGGCCTCACTCTGTGGCAGCCGGATTTTCGGCTTCATATGGATTGGAATAGCCCAGCCGGGCGAGGATGTCCACCTCGGCCGCTTCCATGACCTGGGCATCAGCGTCGTTTTCGTGGTTAAACCCCTGTAAATGCAGGGTTCCGTGTACCACCAGGTGGGCCCAGTGCGCGTCGGATTCTTTGCCCTGTGCCCGCGCTTCCGCGGTCACAAGCGGGGCACAAATCACCAGATCACCCAACAGTTTACGATCCTCGGCGACGGCCAGGCCGCCGGGAAAAGCCAGCACGTTGGTGGGTCCGTCCTTGTCGCGATAGTCGGTGTTGAGCCGCGCCGACTCGTCTTCGTCGACGATACGGATGGTCATTTCATAGTTGTCAGCCGCCTGGATCGAGGCACTGGCCCAACGATGAAAAGCTTGCTCGGCGGGGAGTTTTTCCTGCGCACTCGCCCGCTGTACGGCGACTTCGAGACTCATTGTTCTTTGTCGTGCTTCTCGTAGGCAGTGACAATGCGCTGGACCAGCGGGTGACGAACGACATCGCGGGCATTGAAATGAGTCAGCCCGATGCCCCTGACGCCGTCGAGCACCTGCATGGCATGACGCAGGCCCGAGGTGCGATGACCCGGCAAATCCACCTGTGTGATGTCGCCGGTCACAACGGCCTTTGAGCCGAACCCGATTCGGGTCAGGAACATTTTCATTTGCTCGGTGGTCGTGTTCTGCGCTTCGTCCAGAATAACGAACGACTCATTAAGGGTGCGACCACGCATGTAAGCCAGCGGTGCCACTTCAATGACATTGCGATCAATGAACCGCGCCACCCGATCGAAGCCGAGCATTTCGTACAGCGCGTCGTAGATCGGTCGCAGGTACGGATCGACCTTTTGCGCCAGGTCCCCAGGCAAAAAGCCCAGTCGCTCGCCCGCTTCAACCGCCGGCCGCACCAGAATGATTCGACGTACCAGTTGTCGTTCGAGTGAATCGACCGCACAGCCGACCGCAAGATAGGTCTTGCCGGTACCGGCAGGTCCGACACCAAAACTGAGGTCGTATTCGCGAATATTGCGAACGTACTCAGCCTGGTGACCACCGCGCACCCGGATCAGCTTGTTGCGGGTCTTGATAAGCAGGTTTTCGTCGTCGCCGTCCATCGCCACCTGCTGCAACGACAGGTGCACGTCCTCGGGCGTCAGTACTTCGTCGGCGGTAATCGAGAACAGGGTCTGGATCACATCGCGTGCCACACCGGCTGCTTTTGACTCCCCGGTGACGCGAAAGGTATTACCGCGATTGGCGATGTCGACGTCGAGCCTGTTTTCGATCTGGTGCAGGTGTTCGTCGAGTTGCCCACATAGATTGGCCAGCCGCTCATTGTCGGCGGGTTCGAGATCGAATTCCTGGACGACGTTGTCGGACATCAGGCGCTGGCGCGCAGCGTGTCGTCGATGAGGCGACCACGCAGCGAATTAGGCAAGGCTTCGGTAATGACAACATCAGCGAAGTTACCCATCAGGTTACCGGGCCCATCGAAGTTAACCCAGCGATTGTTTTCGGTCTTGCCTGCCAGTTGCTGCGGATCTTTTTTGGAATGCCGCTCGACCAAAACGCGTTGCGTGGTACCGACCATAGCGCGACTGATTTCCGCCGCCTGCTGGTTGATGCGCGCCTGCAGGATTTGCAGCCGTTGCGACTTGACCTCTGCCGGAACATCGTCGGGTAACGACGCCGCCGGCGTGCCGGGTCGACGGCTGTAAATAAAGCTGTAACTCTGGTCGAATCCGACCTCGGCGATCAGGTTCATGGTCTGCTCGAAATCCCGATCGGTTTCACCGGGAAAGCCGACGATGAAATCCGATGACAGGCTGATACCCGGTCGTGCCTCGCGCAAGCGGCGAATTTTCTGCTTGTATTCGAGTGTGGTGTGGCCACGCTTCATCAGTGACAGGACACGATCCGACCCGCTTTGTACCGGCAGGTGCAGGTAGCTGGCCAGTTTGGGAACCGAGGCATAAGCCTCGATCAGGCTGTCGGTGAACTCGACCGGGTGCGAGGTGGTAAATCGGATACGCTCAATGCCATCAATCGCCGCGACATAGTGAATCAGCGTGCCGAGATCGCAAGTCGCACCATCATGCATGGGGCCACGATAGGCGTTAACGTTTTGCCCCAGCAAAGTGACTTCGCGTATGCCCTGTTCGGCCAGGCGAACGGTTTCGGCAATAACATCGTCAAACGGCCGGCTGAATTCTTCGCCTCGGGTGTACGGTACGACACAGAAACTGCAGTACTTGCTGCAGCCTTCCATGATTGAGACGAACGCGGTTGGCCCTTCGGCGCGCGGCTTTGGCAGATGATCGAATTTCTCGATCTCCGGGAAACTGATGTCCACCACCGGTGCCCGTCGTGCACGTGCCTGCTCCACCATCTTTGGCAAGCGATGCAAAGTCTGCGGGCCGAATACAACATCAACCACGGGCGCTCGCCGGGTGATCGCCTCGCCCTCCTGGCTGGCAACACAACCGCCGACCCCGATGACGAGGTCGGGATTACTTTCCTTCAGGTGTTTCCACCGACCGAGTAACGAGAACACTTTCTCCTGTGCTTTCTCGCGCACAGAGCACGTGTTCAGTAACAACACTTCGGCTTCCGCCGGGTCGTCGGTCGGTTCGAGGCCATGGGCTTCGCGCAGCACGTCGACCATCTTGGCCGAGTCGTACTCGTTCATCTGGCACCCGAAGGTCTTGATGTGGACTTTGCCGCTCATAAGGGCGCAGAAAGTACTGTATTTGCGTCCATTTTGCCATCCTGATTTGACTGCTCGTTATTTCCCAAACGGGATTTGGCGTTTTCACTGTCGCAACGCCGCACCAAACCCGGGAGTACGCGGTCTAAACTACTACCATTACCGCACGGAGACGGTATTGCGCACACTAGTCATTGGCCTGGTGTTACTGACCTGCCAGGTAAGTCACGCACTCGTCGATGTGGCGGTGACCGTGACGGTCAATAACCCGACACCGGCAGCGGACGAACCGGTCGAGTTTACTGTCGCGCTGAGCAATAGCGGTCCCGACACCGCCACTGCTGTCGAAGCGCTGATCGTCCTGAGTCCCGGTCTTGCAATTCCTGACGGCAGTGCGGCTGCGCCATCCACCGGGAACTACGATCCTGATAGTGGAATCTGGTCGGTAGGCGACCTGGACACCACGGCCGAACCGACGCTGGTCATTCCTACTGTTGTTACCACGTCGACACCACCGCCGTGCCTCACCCTCGAAGCTAGCGTGAATCTCGACGATGACAATGAAACCGACAATGATCGATCGGTGGCCGCAGTCCGCCGCGACGACACCGGGCGCTGTGTCGATGTTGGCGTGGAACTATGGACGACCGCTACCGATCCTCTGATTTGCGGCAGCACCCGCCGCGCTTCGATTGTGCTGAGAATCCGCAACATCGCCCCGGATGTGGCACGCAATGTACGCATCGACTTCGACCAGTCGCCGGCTGTGGCACCGAACCTGCGCTTCGCCAGCAGCACCCTTTGCATCGATGGCAGCACCGCAGCATCGTGTTTGCTGGCGCAGGTCGGACCGGATCCGGTTTTCCTGTGGCTAACGTCTGACCTGTTCACCAATCCGCAGTCGACGTCATTTACGCTGTCGATATCGAGCACGACCACCGACGTCGATTTCCTGAATGACAACAACGAGGTTGCCCAGCAAACCGGCTTTGGCGCATTTAGCGACTGCGCCGGCCTGGTACCGGACGATGTTGGTATTCCGATATCGCCATCGTGTTTCATTGCCACGGCAACCTACGGGTCTCCGTGGGAGCCACAAGTTGTACGCTTGCGGGAGTTTCGTGATCGGTTCTTGCTGACTAACCTACCCGGTCAGGTGCTGGTGGAGGTTTACTATTCCGTGTCGCCGCCATTAGCGCGATTTATCGCGGACAAGCCCGCGCTACGCACGCTGACCCGGGTCTCGCTGACACCCCTCGTCACCACGATCACCTATCCCGTGCCCGTGTTGTTGTCGCTGGTGCTGTTGATGCTGCTGCGATTGCGCAGCCGCCAGCCTCGCGAACTACCGGGCTAGCGGATGTAGCCCAGTGATTCGAGCTTGACGATGACGCGGTGTGCGGCCTGGTCTGGTGTGACACCAACGGTGTCGACGCGCAGTTCTGGTGATTCCGGCACTTCGTAAGGGTCGCTGATTCCAGTGAACTCCTTGATGATGCCGGCGCGCGCCTTGGCGTACAGACCCTTGCGGTCGCGTTCCTCGCACACCTCGAGTGGGGTGGCGACATGCACCTCGACAAAGCCACCACCTGCGGTAATCAGCTCGCGCACCTGGGCGCGGGTACGCGCATAGGGTGCAATCGGGGCGCAGATGGCAACACCGCCGTTCTTGGTGATTTCACTGGCAACGAAACCGATACGCAGAATATTGAGGTCGCGATGCTCCTTGGAAAAGCCAAGTTCGCTGGACAGGTTCTTACGCACGACATCGCCGTCGAGCAACGTCACCTGGCGGTCACCCATTTCCATGAGCTTGACCATGACGGCATTGGCGATGGTGGATTTACCCGAACCTGACAAACCGGTGAAGAACAGCGTAAAGCCCTGCTTATGCCGTGGCGGATGCGTCCGACGCAGTTCTTTTATGACTTCGGGGTATGAAAACCACGGTGGAATCTCGAGGCCTTCCTGCAGGCGGCGGCGAAATTCGGTCCCGGATATATTCATGACGACTTCGCCTTCGCGAACTTCGTCTGCAGGGACAAACTGCGCGCGATCCTGGACATAGACCATCATCTTGAACGGCACCATTTCGATACCGATCTCGTCCTGGTGTTCGACCAGCAGGTCCTGTGCATCGTAATGACCATAAAACGGCTCATCGTTGCTGTCGTTGCCAGGGCCGGCGTGATCGCGCCCGACTATGAAGTGGGTGCAACCGTAATTTTTCCGAATCAACGCGTGCCACAGCGCTTCGCGCGGGCCACCCATGCGCATCGCCAGCGGTAGCAGGCTCAAGGCGGTCGTCTGTTCCGGGTAATGATCGAGCAGCTGCTCATAGCAACGCACACGCGTGAAGTGATCAATGTCACCGGGCTTGGTCAAACCGACCACCGGGTGAATCAGCAGATTGGCCTCGACCTCGCGCGCGGCGCGGAAGGTCAGCTCCTGGTGAGCACGGTGCATCGGGTTACGCGTCTGGAAAGCGACGATCTTGCGCCAGCCAAGCTTCTTGAAACGGGCACGCATCTCCGCTGGAGTGTCGCGCAAGTGCTTGAAGTCGTAATGCACAGGCGCGTCGATACCTTTTAGCTTGCCCCCGATGTAGACCGGGTTGGAGCGATTGACCAGGTAATCGACTGCCGGGTGCTTCAGATCACGGGTGCCATAAACACGTTCGCCTTCGAGTTCGCGATCCGGTGTCCAGATGTCACTAATCTCGAGTGTCGCGCGCAGCACACCCTCCAGATCGCGCAGGGCGATGCTTTGACCCGGTTCGAGCCCGTCGGCAAAGGCCTCGCTGACATCAAGCGTGATCGGCATCGGCCACAGGGTCCCGTCGCCGAGGCGCATGTCGGTACAGACTCGCTCGTAGTCGTCCTTGCCGAGAAAGCCTGACAGCGGGCTGAAAGCGCCATTGAGTAACAACTCGCTATCGCACAGCTGGCGCGGGCTCATATCCCATGAAGGGTAATCGCGGGCGCGTGTGCGTTCGTCTTCGAGTTCGGTTCCCTGCAGGTAGAGATCGTTGAGGCGGCCACCGTGCGGCGCAATCAGGTCAGGCATGGTCGTGAAAAATCCGGTTTGTATACAAATAAAGACCCGGCAGATATGCCGGGCCGGGGAGTCTAACGCGTGTGCCCGGCGCTGTCGCGGGCAACTTGACTAAAGAC
>JABDKV010000016.1 GCA_013002045.1 Gammaproteobacteria bacterium | reverse complement strand
CCGGTGGCGAGGGCGGCTTATTATTATGCCGTGAGCAGGGTGCCTGGGAACGAGCATGGTCGTATCGCGATCATGGCAAGGATCGCTCGCGTGCCAGTGCCGATCCGGTCGCTGGCTACCGTTATGTTCACGACGGGCCCGGATCCAACCTGCGTATGCTGGAAACGCAGGCTGCGATCGGTCGGCTACAGTTACGGCGGCTCGGGAACTGGCTGACGACCCGCAATCGCAATGCGGCACGATTGCGACAATGGCTGGCGGAGGCCAATGTAACAGTTGCCAGGCCCGGTCCCGGATTTACACATGCCTATTACCGGCTAGGTGTGACTCTGAACGGCAATCTGGCCCAGAGGCGCGACGAAATCATCGGCAAAATGCGACGTGAGGGTGCACCGATCAGCGTTGGCAGTTGTCCGGCACTCTATCGGGAGAAAGTTTTCGCCGGATTTGCACCCAGTCGTCCATTGCCGGCTACGGAAAAAATTGCCACGGCCTGCCTGGTGCTGCCGGTGCACCCGACGCTGACGGACGGGCAACTTGACTGGCTTGGTGAGTCCTTGTGCCGGGTATTGGACGGGCAAATATAAGATTCTGTAATTACTACATAATTTGTGATGCTCGGAATGTCGGCTTTCTTTACGGTCGCAACATTCTGTCACATAACTGAGACACTAAGACCCACGGAATTGCGGGCGATTTCAGACTTGGTACGCAAATTGCTTTCTACCTCAGCAACGAAATTCTAATCTTTGGGCGAGCTAACAATTATGAAAAAGCTAAATCAATTCATTGCTGTTATCGGGTTGTGTCTGTTTGCCAGCGCGCAGGCGACTCCTCTCAATACATATACGCAGAAACTGGTTGGTGCTTCCGATAAGGGTGTCTACCTGCACACGATCGAAGCAGGCGCCAAGGATCTTGAATCGAATTCGATGGATTCGACCCAGCTAAAGATCGCTGATGGCAAAGGTAACCTTTTATTTGACGGCTCTATTTTCGGTAGCCTGCTACCGGACTTCGCCGACAGTGGCGATTACGCTTTACCGCTGGCACCGGGCAACACCCAGGTCAAAACGGTCCTCGTTACGCAGGCAATGACGCCACCGTCATATAACAATCCGTCACCGAGCGTAATTGTCGCGGAACCAGCGACCCTGGCCCTGATGCTGCTTGGCCTGGTAGGCCTCGGATTGCGGCGTCGCACCTGATCTGAGTCGTCCAGGCAAGATAAACAAAAGGCCCCGCCTCTGGCGGGGCCTTTTTTGTGACTAAAACCAGCCATGTCGGGATATCATAGCGGTGTGATTGTCCTCCGGCTTTTCCCAACGTCCCGTGTTGCGCTGGCTATGCTGATTGGCATGCTGGCTGGTCTGCCCACGCTTGCGGCCAGCCTGGCCGATCCGAGGCTCGATGAAACCAGTGGGATTGCTGCCTCACAACACAATCCACAGATCACCTGGGCAATTAACGACAGCGGTCATGGTCCGGAGTTGTATGCCGTTGGGCATAACGGCGCAAGACGCGGTGTGGTGCGGGTGGTCGGTACGGCCAACGTCGATTGGGAAGATCTCGATTCGTTCAGCATCGAAGGGCAGCCTTATCTGTTGATCGCCGACACGGGCGACAACGCCAGCCAGCGACGTTACAGCCGATTAATCATAGTCGCCGAGCCTGAACCCGATGAGCGCGGCCTCTACGCAGGTGTGGTAAAACCGGTCCTCGTTATACCGTTTGTTTTCGAAGACGGGCCTCGTGATTGCGAGGCGGTTGCGGTAAGCACCCGGGACAGGCAGATCATCCTGCTTGCCAAGCGCTCAGTTCCGGCACCCATCTACACCTTGCCACTGTCCCTGGAACCGATGCCTGGCAAAATCCTTACCGCAGTGCGGCGGGGCACGGTAAACGGACTGCGTACGATAAGTACAAGGGAATTGCTGGAGGCCCCGCTCGGGCCCTGGCGGCACCAGCCAACCGCGCTGACTCTGAATGAGGAACGTGGCGAGTTGGCATTGATGACCTATCAGAACCTTTATGTCTACACGCGCGCAGACGAGCGCGACTGGGTAGAAACGCTAACCAGCCGGATCCCGCAGGTGTCAGCAGTCGAATTATCGCAATATGAGTCGATTACCTGGCAGGATGGCGGCTGGCTGACCATACCCGAAGGTCGCAACGCGCCACTGTTGCGATTGGGCCGGTAGATCAACGACAGCGATGTGACCCGTTTCACATAACCACCTGTCGAATCACTTACAATTGCGGATTGCGAAATGTGGAGTAATATGCCCGCGCCCTCGCGGAGTCAGCTGTGCCGGTAAGAATTTTCAGTCACTACGTGCAGTTACCGATCGTCATCCTCGGGGCGATCGAAATCCTGCTATTGATCGGTTCGCTGTACTTCGGTGCGTGGGTTCGTTTCGCAGGGGATACCCTGACCGTGGTCGGACCGCCCTGGTTCCGGCCGCTGGTTTTCGCCAGCGTGGTTATCGTTTGCATGGTCGCGATGGGGCTCTACCAGACGCGCGAAGGGCGGCACAGACTCGGGCTCATCGGTATCGCCATCCGTCTTGGCGCCAGCTTCGTGCTGTCAGTCGTTGGACTGGCGGCGATCTTCTACCTCGCACCGGGCCTCTACCTCGGCCGTGGTTCGTTGTCGATCACTTTCATGGCGGCCTTTGCATCGTTATTCACCGCCCGGTTTGTTTTTTATACGGCCGTCGGTGACACCTTCTTCAAGCCGCGCGTACTGATATACGGGGCGGGTGAGAAAGCGGCCAACCTGCTGGCGACCACTGTTGGTAACGAACCCAGGAGGAATTCCAACCTGGTCGGATTTGTGCGCTCGGATGGCGATATTGCCACCCGGGTCAGTGCTGACAAGGTTATCGATTGTCACGACCGCTTGTCAGTCTTCGCGGTGACCAACGATGTTGATGAGATTGTTGTCGCAATCGATGACCGACGCAAAGGGTTACCAGTGCAGGAGCTGCTCGAGTGCAAGCTCAATGGCGTCAAGGTCAGCGATGCGTTGACTTTTTTCGAACGCGAAACGGGCAAGGTCAAGCTCGACCTGTTGTATCCGAGCTGGATGATTTTCTCCGAAGGTTTTGCCGGTAATCGACTGCAATCGGTGCTCGGGCGCGCGTTTGACATCCTGGCCAGCCTGGCCCTGTTATTGGTGACCTGGCCGATCATGGTCCTCGTCGCTATTGCCATTGTCATCGACGATGGCTTGCCGATCCTGTATCGGCAGGCGCGTGTCGGTTTCAGGGGCGAACCATTCCAGGTGCTCAAATTTCGCAGTATGCATACGGATGCCGAAAAAGATGGCGTCGCCCGCTGGGCCTCCGCCGATGATAATCGTATCACCCGGGTCGGCCGCGTCATTCGCAAGTTCAGATTCGATGAATTACCCCAGATTTTTAATGTACTGCGGGGCGACATGCGTTTTGTCGGCCCGCGACCGGAACGTCCGGATTTTGTCGATGAGCTGAGCCAGCGAATCCCGTATTACCGCGAGCGACACTGCGTCAAGCCGGGCATTACCGGCTGGGCACAGTTGCGTTATGAATACGGCGCTTCGCATGCTGATGCACTGGAAAAATTGCAGTACGACCTCTACTACGTCAAGAATCGAACCTTATTGCTCGACATGATGATTCTGTTGCAGACCGCAGAAGTTATATTGTGGCGTTCGGGTGCCAGGTGAGTTCGATTTGAGCCTGGTAGGACAAATCAGTTACTTCGCCGGTGCGGCGGCTTTCGTCGCGCTCGGAGCCGCGTTGCTGACGGTGTGGCGTGGACGACTGGGGCCGCTGTTTGCCGCCGCTGTGCTGGTTACGGCCGGTTGGTGCTTTTTACTGGCGCTGCATGCTCGCGACATCGGCATCCCGACCTACATCGTATTTGTGGCCGAGATTGGACGCGACGCCCTCTGGCTGGTCTTCCTGGTCAGCCTGATCTCCGGTGGGCAAACACGACGCCTGCCGCGGCAGTTGCGTGGCCTTGTGCATGGACTGTGGATTGCCGTGGTACTGGCCGGACTGGTGGCCGTATTCGTATCCGGGCAATCACTCAACACGGTTTTCGTGTTCAGCGCCTTCGTGCTGGCGGTAGTCGGCCTGGTTATTACCGAGCAGGTCTATCGAAATACACTCGAAGATCCGCGCTGGTCCATCAAGTTTCTTTGCCTGGCCCTGGCCGGGCTGTTTGTATTCGACCTGGTCCTGTATGCCAAGGCGCTGATGTTTCGCGGCGTGGACGAGGACCTGTGGAACGCCAGGGGATTCATCCACCTGTTAATAGCCCCGTTGATAGCGCTGACAGCCGCGCGTAGTCCGCGTTGGTCACCTGACCTGTTCCTGTCGCGGCAAATGGCCTTCTATACCACCAGTGTGTTTGGTGCTGGCCTTTACCTGCTGGCGATGGCGGCGGGTGGTTACTACGTCCGTATCTGGGGTGGCGAGTGGGGTACGGTCGCGCAGGCCAGCTTCATATTCGGCGGTGTGCTGCTATTGCTGATCATGTTTTTCTCCGGCCAGGTGCGGGCACGGGTCAAGGTTTTCCTGAATAAACATTTCTTTCGCTACAAGTACGATTATCGGGAAGAGTGGTTGCGGCTAACCCAGCTGTTGTCATCGTCACAGGACGGCGTTCCGCTGCGCGATCGGGCCATTATCAGTCTGGCAAAGCCGGTGGAAAGCCCCGGTGGGGCGTTGTGGTTGCGGGGCGATGACCGCGATTTTCACGTTGGTGCACGCTGGAACTTCCGTATCGACGATGCGACCACGGTCGGTGCCAACGAGTCGATCATTACGTTCCTCGAGGAACGTTCCTGGGTGATCGATATCAAGGAATGGCGCAGCGACCATACTATTTATGGCGCCATGGAACTGCCGCAATGGCTGGTCGCCCTGCAATCGGCCTGGCTGGTTGTACCGCTGGTTAAGGAGAATGATCTGCACGGATTCGTGGTGCTGGCGCAATCACGGGCACCACAGGCGCTGACCTGGGAGGATCTAGACCTGCTAAAGACAGTCGGTCGTCACGTTGCCGGCTATCTCGCGCTCGAAGATGCGGCACAGTTACTGGCCGAGGCAAGCCAGTTCCAGGCTTTCAATCGCTTCACGGCCTTCATCATGCATGACCTGAAGAACCTGATTGCGCAACAAAGCATGGTGGTCAAGAATGCCGCCCGGCATAAAAACAATCCGGCGTTTATCGAAGACGCCATTGGCACTGTCGATAACTCGGTACGTCGCATGAGCCGTTTGTTAGAGCAGTTACAGCAGGGTGACGCGCAGGGTTTCGCCAGTCGCGTCAACCTGGCCGAATTGTGTCGG
>JABDKV010000337.1 GCA_013002045.1 Gammaproteobacteria bacterium | reverse complement strand
GCGATGACATCCATGACCAGCTGGGCGTTGGCATCGCTACGTTCTACCCAGTCGTGGTTGTCGGCAAAGCCCGGCTGGCACAGCAGCAGGGCAACAGGAATCAGGATCGATTTACGCATGGCAGTGCGTTCCTTATGTAAGACAGGCGGCAAGTATACCTAGTGTGACGATTGGCGGTTGATTTGTGGCTTTGTTCACACCATTTTGACAGGCAAATCGTGTAAGCTCCCGCGTCGCTTTTATCAGCAGTTCTGATAATCCGACCCGAATTAGATATGACAGATTTGTGACTGTCACCGTGCGCGACCGACAGGTGAGTCCGATTAGGTTTGGCCTGATCAGGACCGCCACCTGAGTTAGCGAAAACGGTATTTCGACTTTTTATTTTTCGCTTGCAACTTTTTTACGGTTGCCGGCGTCTTAACTATGTAACTGGGAGCTGAACATGAATCACCTGCAGCAGTATAGCCGCGACCTGGCCAAACGCCGGGACACTCAATCACCCGAGACGGATCGGCTTGATACCGAAAACAAGGACGCACCCGTGCGTCAGGACGAGACACTGGAGATTGCTGCAGATAAGCACGCGCGCGATCGCGTGTAGTGATACTGCAACTGGTGTTCCGAATAGCGATGTTGCGCCCCGGTGGGGCAGGCATCGCGAACGGCTAGCCAGTCCTGCCAATCCGGATGCGTAAGCGCGAGCGTTTTACGTAGAACGGCTTCGCAGCCCTGCGCACAGTTGTGACAGGTGCGTAGCGCTGACGGTCGCTCACCGTCAAAGGGTCGATCCAGCACGATTGCCGCGCGCAACGCGATCCACGGTCCGAATTCCGAATGCACACTTAAAGAAGCCGGCGAGCGCCATGCCAGCCCGGCCACCTGTGCCAGTGTCTGAAATGACAGGTGCGCAGGCTCGGCGCGGTGCACCCAGCGGACTTTGTATGCGCAATCGATGTGGCGGGTAGCCAGAGCTACAGCTCGTTCGGTGTAGCGGTCCATGGGATCTGCCGCTGCTGCCAGCTCTGGATCGTCGCGTAAGGCTGCGATGAATGGCGGCCATATCGCGCGGCTATTGCCAATCAGCACAACTTCAGAGTTGTCGCGACCGAAATCCTCGACCTGGTGCGGTGTGGCCACTTCGCTGTTGTACCAGCCAGCCTGCAGCCGCGCCGACAGGTCGAATCCGGCGTCGCCAAGTTCGCCGATGACACGAGCAGCGCTGTCAGTCATTCAGGGGTCGAGGAGTTGGCGCGCGGCGATACCGCGTTCGACCAGCAGCGTCGGGATGCCGTCGTCGATGGGGTAGATCAGCGTGTCCTTGTCAGTGATCAGTGCCGCATCGATGGGTTCTTCGATCTTGTCACCATTGACGTAGATCGCCCGGCCGGCCCTGATTCGCACATTGAGCAGTTCGAGTTTCTCGGCAGGCAATGGCCGCAACTTCCGATGCGTCGCCGGGCAGGCGAGGATATCGATGATATCGGGGCTGATCATGCCGTGCGCAGGCGCGAGCGCTCACTGTCGAGTGCATCGAGCAACTGGTCGTAGGCTTCGATAAAGCTCTGCACACCCTCGGCTTCGAGTTCATCGGCGATCTTGCCCAGGTCGATTCCGGCGCTGGCAACGCCCCGCAGTTGCTCGGCAACGGCGTCGAGATCGTTATCGATGGTCTGTGCCGGCTCGCCATGATCGCGATAGGCTTCCAGGGTCTTCGGCGGCAATGTATTGACCGTCTGTGGCCCGATGAGCGAATCGACGTATAGCACGTCGCTGTACTCCGGGTTCTTGGTGCTGGTACTGGCCCACAGCAATCGCTGGGGGCTGGCGCCAAACTCTGCCAGTTTCTGCCAGCGTGGACTGGCCGATAATTCACCAAACAGGCTGTACGCGGTGCGGGCGCAGGCGACGGCCGTCTTACCTTGCAGTTCGGGGTGATCGCTAAGCCGATCGTCGACTTTGGAATCGATGCGACTGAGGAAAAAGCTGGCGACCGAGGCAATACCATCGACCGGCAATGAGCGCCGGGCGCGAGCTTCCAGACCGTTCATATAAGCATCGGCCACTTCGCGGTAGCGGTCGACGCTAAACAGCAGAGTCACGTTGACGTTAATTCCATCAGCGATCAGTTGCTCAATGGCGGGCAGACCGGCAAGTGTGCCCGGGATCTTGATCATCAGGTTGGGTCGGTCAACCCTTTTCCACAGCACCCGAGCCTGGTCGACACTGGTTTCAGTGTCGTGGGCGAGGTGCGGTGAGACTTCGAGGCTGACAAAGCCGTCGGCACCGTCGGTGGCGTCGTAGACCGGTCGCAGCACATCGGCGGCACGGCGGATATCGTCTACGGCCAGTTCGAGATAAATATCCTCGGCGTCAGCGCCGTGATCGGCCTGGGACGAAATCTCGTCGTCATACAGCCCCGTGGTGGTTATGGCCTTTTTGAAAATACTGGGGTTGGAAGTCACTCCCGCCAGGCCATCTTCATCTATCAGGCGTTGCAGTCCGCCCTCGTCGAGCAGGCCACGATCGATGTAATCGAGCCAGATGC
>JABDKV010000334.1 GCA_013002045.1 Gammaproteobacteria bacterium | reverse complement strand
GCTGGGCGCTCCCGAGCCTGGTGTCCTCATGCTGCTGGGCGTGGGTTTGCTTGGCCTGGCATTGGTGCGCCGTCGTATTAGCTAATCGCACGGAAAGACTTTGTCTTGACATCCAAAAGGGTGTGTCAGTGGACACACCCTTTTTTCTTAACTAATAAACTCGTCACTGGCCAATCTAGGTTGAAGCCGCTCCTTACCGCAGCTTTTAGAAGGTGGCGTTGCCCGGGGTGCGGGGGAAGGGGCTGGCGTCGCGGATGTTTTCCATGCCGGTCATGTACAACACCAGGCGCTCGTAGCCGAGACCAAAGCCGGCGTGCGGGACGGTGCCGTAGCGGCGCAGGTCGCGGTACCACCACAGTTCGTCGGCGATGCCTTTCTCATTGAGTTTTTCGTCGAGGACGTCGAGACGTTCCTCGCGCTGGCTGCCACCGATGATTTCGCCGACGCCCGGTACGAGCACGTCCATCGCCGCGACAGTCTTGTCGTCGTCATTGTGGCGCATGTAGAAGGCCTTGATCTCTTTCGGGTAATTGACGATGACCGCGGGGCCCTTGACGTGGTGCTCGGTCAGGTAGCGCTCGTGTTCCGACTGCAGGTCCAGGCCCCAGTCGACCGGGAACTCGAACTTCTGACCGGATTTTTTCAATATCTCGATGGCCTTGCCGTAGTCGATACGTTCGAACGGCTTGTCAATCACAGCCTGTAGACGCTCGAGCAATGTCTTGTCGACGAACTGGTTAAAAAACGCCAGGTCATCTTCACGTTGATCGAGTACGTCACGCAGGACGGCTTTGACGAAGTCCTCGCTCAGGTCGACCAGGTCACCGAGATCGGCGAACGCGATTTCCGGCTCAATCATCCAGAACTCGGCCAGGTGACGGCTGGTGTTGGAATTCTCGGCACGGAAAGTCGGGCCGAAGGTGTAGACCTTGCTCAGCGAACAACAAAAGGCCTCGACGTTGAGCTGTCCGGACACGGTCAGGAAGGTCTCCTGGCCGAAAAAGTCCTCGCTGTAATCCTGCTGACGCAACTGGTCGAGCTTGCTCACGCGGAACAACTCACCTGCACCTTCGCAGTCGCTGGCCGTAACTATCGGCGTATTGATCCACAGGAAGCCATTGCGATCGAAATAGCGATGCACGGCTTGCGCGGTGGCGTGCCGGACCCGGGCCATCGCACCAAAAGTATTTGTGCGTGGTCGCAGGTGGGCGACACCGCGCAGGAATTCAAAGGTGTGGCGCTTCTTGGCTACGGGGTAGGTCGCAGGGTCTTCGACCCAGCCAACCACCTCGACTTCGGTCGCGTGTATTTCGCGATCCTGGCCACGGCCCTCGGATTTGACCAGTTCGCCGGTGATCCGCACCGAGCAACCGGTCTGGATTTCGACGACTTCGTCGTAGTTGCCGAGATCCTCGTTGACCACCGCCTGCAGGTTGTCGAAACACGAGCCGTCGTCGACATGGATAAAAGAAATGCCACCCTTGGAGGTGCGTCGTGAGCGTACCCAACCCTCGATGGTGACCTGTTCACCAGGCTCGATCTCGTGGGCCAGGATGCTCTTGATGGTGCTCGCCATAGTTCTCTCTTTCAATTGATCGGCCAAACTGGTCGGTCAGGAATCGGCCAGTTGCTGCTGTTCTATTTTCTTCCAGCTATCGCGCAGTGTCACGATCCGGTTGAACACACCCGGCTGGCCCTGGTCGAGCGCGAAATAGCCGATACGCTCGAACTGCACACGGTCATCGGCACCCAGGTCGGCAAGCCCAGGCTCGACCATCGCGTTGTCGATGACCTCGAGCGACTCCGGATTGAGATCGTCATGGTAGTCGCCCCCGGCACCGGGCCGGGCGTTGCGAAACAATCGGTCGTAAAGCTGCACCGTCGCTGGCATGGCATGCGCCGCAGAGACCCAGTGGATGGTGCCCTTGACCTTACGATCGCTCTGCGGACCGCCGCTGCGGGTCTCGGGGTCGTAGGTGCAATGCAGTTCGACGACATTGCCCTGGTCGTCCTTGATCACGTCCTCGCAGCGGATGATGTAGGCATAGCGCAGGCGCACTTCGCCACCGGGCTTGAGGCGGAAAAACTTGCGTGGCGCGTCCTCGAGGAAATCGGTCTGCTCGATGTAGATCTCGCGGCTGAAGGGCAGCTCACGGGTCCCCATTGACGGATCCGCCGGATGATTCTGCGCCGTCATCATCTCGACCTGGTCTTCAGGGTAGTTGGTTAGTACAACTTTGAGTGGTTTGAGTACGCCCATGACGCGCGGCGCCACCGGGCCGAGCACTTCGCGTACGCAGTTCTCGAGAACACCGAGTTCGATTAATGCGTTCTTCTTGGTGATACCGACCCGGCTACACAACTCGCGTATAGCCGCCGCCGGATAGCCACGCCGACGCATGCCGGCGATGGTCAGCAGGCGCGGGTCGTCCCAACCCGTGACGATGTCCTGTTCGATCAGCTCGGTCAGTTTGCGCTTGCTGGTGATGGTGTAAGCGAGCGACAGGCGCGCGAACTCGATCTGGCGTGGCCGGTGATCAGGCTGCAGTTTGTCGAGGAACCATTCGTACAGTGGTCGGTGATCCTCAAACTCGAGTGTGCACAGCGAGTGGGTGATGCCTTCGAAGGCATCACTCAGCGTATGGGCGAAGTCGTACATCGGGTAAATCGACCAGCTGTCGCCAGTACGCGGATGGGTTTGCTTGCGGATACGGTACAGTGCGGGATCGCGCAGGTTGATATTGGGCGAGGCCATATCGATTTTCGCGCGCAGCACGTGGGCGCCGTCTTCGAACTCGCCAGCGCGCATGCGCGCGAACAGGTCGAGGTTCTCTTCGACACGGCGATCGCGGTGCGGACTGTCCTGTCCTGCCTCGGTCAGGGTGCCGCGCAGGCTGCGTATCTCGTCCGCACTGAGACTGTCGACATAGGCATCGCCATTCCGGATTAACGTGACGGCAGCTTCGTACAGGCGCTCAAAGTAGTCCGAGGCGTGGGTCAGACGCTCCCCCCAGTCGAAGCCGAGCCAGCGCACATCGTCCTTGATGGCCTCGGCATACTCGCGACGCTCTTTGCCCGGGTTGGTGTCGTCAAATCGTAGAAATGTGTGTCCGGGGTGTTCGCGGGCCACCTCGAAATTGAGGCAGATCGACTTGGCATGACCGATGTGGAGGTAGCCGTTCGGTTCTGGCGGAAACCGGGTCACGATACGGTCATGTTTACCGCTGGCGAGGTCTTCAGCAATGATTTGCCTGATGAAATCGGTGGTGGTGGTGGGCTCGGTCATGGATGCTCCTGGGCCCGCAAAACCGGGCAAGGGCGCTATTGTAGGGGATAAGTGCCGGAAAACATTGCCTTCGGGGCACCTTTTTTACCGCTCGCCGCGCCCCGCGAAGGCATAATATTATTAGACGCCAGAGGGTTATGTATCTGGCACATTTTCTGCATAATTCCCGCGGATTATTTTTTTGTTCTCTTAGGAGCTATTTTGCAATGACCAATCGATTCCTTTGTTTGATCGCAGCGTGCATGACGCTTGCACCGTGGGTGGCAAGCGCGGACGGGCATCAACAACACCGTTACTTCTCACCGATGATCCAATTCATTGATGACGACCCACAACGGCAAGTCGATGACCAGGTCGGCGGATTGCAGCTGGGCTTTGGCCAGGCTGTAGCTCCGTACTGGGATTTCGAGATCAGCCTGTTCACTGCCAACTGGGATGGGTTCGATGAAACTGACCAGCATGGCCTGAACCTCGATGCGCACCTGCTTTTTAATCCGGATCGCAGCGCGAAATTTTCGCCGTACATCATCATGGGCACCGGTTTCATGAACTCACTCAAGCAGCGTGCACCGGATTCGTCCGACATGATTCTGTCGCTGGGTGCCGGCATGGACTGGCGCCTGACGGAGAAGGTGGCTTTCCGGACTGACGCACGCGTCCGCCGCGACTTCTCACCGGCGTCAATGAATCTCGACGATGTAATCGTCAATGCCGGTTTCCGCATGGCGCTCGGCGAACCTGCTGCACCGCCGGTCGGTGACAGTGATGGAGATGGCGTCAACGACGACCTGGATCGTTGCCCGAACACACCGATGGGTGTGGCGGTCAACAGTGTCGGCTGCGAACTGGATAGCGACGGTGACGGTGTTGCCGATCGCATGGACAAGTGTCCCGACACCCGTCGCGGTGCCAGTGTCGACAGCAAGGGTTGTGAAATCGTTCGCGATAGCGACGGTGACGGTGTCGCCGACAACCGCGATCGTTGCCCGAAGACACCGCGTGGTGCCAAGGTTGACGCCAACGGTTGCCAGTTCGATAGCGACGGTGACGGCGTAGTCGATCGACTCGATCGTTGCCCTGACACGCCGGCTGGTACCCGTGTTAATTCGCGTGGCTGCCCGCTGCAGCAGGAATTCCGTCTTGAAGGCGTATTCTTCGAGTTCGATTCGGCTCAACTGCGTGACGGTGCTGAAACACGTCTCGATGAGGCCGTCCAGACGCTACGCATGAATGGCGACCTGAAGATCGAAGTCGCCGGTCATACCGATTCGATCGGTGCAGCGAGCTACAACCAGAGCCTGTCACAGCGTCGTGCCGAGTCGGTACGCGACTACCTGGTTGCCAAGGGCATCGATGCCAGTCGCCTGACGGCGAAAGGCTACGGCGAGTCGCAGCCGATCGCGAGCAACGACACGCGCGAAAGCCGTGCCCGTAACCGTCGCGTGATGCTGCGTATTCTGAACGAAGACATCG
>JABDKV010000332.1 GCA_013002045.1 Gammaproteobacteria bacterium | reverse complement strand
TCTGGGCGGACTCACTGACAGAGCCAATGTCCATCAATACCTGGGTTGAGCCGGAGTAACAGGGCCTCGCCAACAACTCGAACATCGAAAGTTTAGCGATATCCAAACGCTGAACCTATAAAGACGAACGCGCTGGATGAGGCCAAAAACGCCTCGACAGCAGGCAAAAATTCATTGAGAGCAGGCCGCATAATGTCAATAAACAAATGTATCGGATTCTTCGTTGCTGCCCTGGTCGTTGCTGCCTGGCAGCATGCCCCGGGCACGCCAACGGTAGCGGGCACGGATCCTGCTGACGCGGCGGTTTACATTGTCCAGGCAGACAGCGTGGCTCACGCCACGGCGCAAGTCGAGGCAACCGGTGCCACGGTGTTGGAGCCTCTGCAGATCATTGATGCCGTTGCTGCATCGATGACGGCAACGCAGCGCGCGGCCTTGACCGATGCCCGCGTCTTTCAAGACGCAAGCGTCAAGCTGAGTGCGAAGAATACCGAGACGCGCGAACCTGCTGCGTCGACCAAAAGTGTGCCGGGGAATGGCAAAGGTAATACTCAAGCCAACCAGTCGCCGGTGAATCACAACGTGCAGCTGCTCGGTGCAAGCGATCTGCACGCTGCGGGAATCGACGGCGCCGGCGTGACTGTCGCTGTCATTGATTCGGGGCTGTGGGCCCATTTCGCGATGAACGGCATCATGCATCGCATGATCATTGATGTGGATACAACCGGAGACCGGGTCGTCACGAACCGCTACCGCGAGGACGATAACGGCCACGGCACGCACGTCAGCACCGTCATGCTGAGTCACGAAAAACAAGAGAATGGCCTTTATGAGGGTATCGCGCCGCAGGCGAATATGATCGCCCTGAAGGCATTTGGCGCGGATGGTTCCGGCAGCTACCTCAGCGTGATCCGTGCGCTTGACTGGGTCGTCCAAAACGCGGCCCGTTACGATATACGGGTCCTGAATCTTTCTTTTAGCGCGCCGCCACGCTCAAACTACTGGGATGACCCGATTAACCAGGCTGTCATGCGGGCCTGGGATGCCGGGATCGTAGTCGTCGCGTCGGCCGGTAATGGCGGACCGGAACCCATGACCATCGGTGTGCCAGGCAACTTGCCATACATCATCACCGTTGGCGCAATGACCGATAACTACACGCCCTTCGACAGCACCGACGACCGCCTCGCGTCCTTTTCCGCAAGCGGCCCGACCCACGAGGGATTTGTGAAGCCGGAAGTTGTCGCCCCGGGCGGCCACGTGCCTGGGCGCATGGCTTATTACGCACAGATTGCTGAGGATCATCCCGAGTCAATGCATCCCAATGATTACCACTTCGAGATGTCAGGTACGTCGCAGGCCGCGGCGATTGTCAGCGGCATTGCAGCACTGATGATCGATGCCGATCCAGGCCTGACACCGGATGACGTCAAGTGCCGCCTGATGGCGAGTTCGCGCCCCGCAATCAATGCCGAAGGCAAACTTGCTTATAGCGTGTTTCAGCAAGGCGCCGGGCTGGTCAACGCGCTGGATGCGGTTAGCAGCGCCGCCAGCGACTGTGCCAACCACGGGCTCGATATCAAGGCTGACATAGCTGGTGACAAGCACTTCGGTGGCCCGGCGAATATCGACGACAATGGCAATTACTACATCATGGATCTCGAGCAGGGCAGCATGGCCCAGGCCGTTGACAGCGACGGTTTCGTCTGGAGCCAGGGTTTTGTCTGGTCACAGGGTTTTGTTTGGAGCCAGGGTTTCGTCTGGAGCCAGGGCTTTGTCTGGTCGCAGGGTTTCGTCTGGAGCCAGAGTGAAGTAATCAGCGATGGTTTCGTCTGGAGCCAGGGCTACGTGTGGAGCCAGAGTCTGCCCTGGAGTGGAGCAGTCGATGCACCAGGCAAAACCGACACAGCGTCAGTGAATCGCTGGGTCAATCACGAATAACGCAGGGCTTCTGTCCCGGTACGCTGGACGGGTTAGTACAGGGAGATTGTTCCTGCTACTGCCCGTCCGGTTTTCATTTTAAAACCCGGTTTCCGCGCTCCTCGCCCAGATCTGCTGACTCGGCGCTGTCTTCGGCGCCGAGGTCTGGCGAGTCCTGACGGCGACAGTCTCCAGAACTGCTCGAATCGTCGTCCGACCAGCCAGCGTGATGGGTTCCGCAGCGCCAGGGTCGCACTATTGTTGGCCCATGTCCGGCGCCAACTCCCGCTCCCGATCGCTCCTTTCAGGGTCATCGAAGCGCCGGCGAATCTCCGCGGCAGCAGCAATTTACGCATTACGGACGTGGGTCACGGCAAATAGGCCGAGCCTGTCGATAATGAGGGTGTTGTATGGGGCCGGCGCTGCGCCTCGGGCCGTGACTTGTCCCGGGACGTTGCAGCGAGCCTGCCCGGCAAACCTGATGCGACGTCCGTCAATCGCCGGATCTAGCACGAATTGAGTACTACATGACCAGACTACTGTTCGTCGCCACCATTGCCGGGCTGATCCTGTGCAGCCCCAACGCCGTTTCGGGTGAGAGCAGGCCGATGGTATTTGACAGCCTGACCGTCGAAGACGGTTTGTCGCAAAACACTGTGCTGGATATCCACCAGGACCAACAGGGATTCATCTGGGTGGCAACCGAGACCGGCCTGAATCGCTATAACGGCTACGAAGTGCGTCGTTACAGCCAGGATCGATCGCGACCCGGCGCGCTATACAGCGATTTCGTTTGGAGCATTGCCGAGGATGAGGGTGGCGATCTTTGGCTGGCGACGAAAGGTGGCGGTTTAAGTCGGTGGATCCGTTCCGAAGACAGGTTTGTTAATTATCTGCATGACCCGGAAGCCGGGAGTAGTATCGGCGCGAATACCGTCCGTGCAGTTCACGTGGACAAGCAGGGCATGATCTGGGCCGGCACGCGCGGTGCCGGCTTGAGTAGGCTTGACCCTGCGACGGGCCAATGGCTGCATTTTTCGTACGACCCGACCAATGACGCCTCGCTAAGTGACAATCGTGTCTACGACATCATCGAAGACCGCAATGGCAATCTCTGGGTGGGAACTCATGGAGGCCTGAATGTCGTAAGTCCCGATCGCAACTATATCCGGCGCTATCAGCACGACCCCGGGGACCCGACGAGTCTCAGTGACAACGTCGTGATGCACGTATTTCAGGATCGACTGGGCGCAATCTGGGTAGGCACTTTCGAAGGAGGGCTAAACCGCTTTGACTCGGTGGACGGCCATTTCGTGCATTTCCGACACGACCCGGATGATGAGCGCTCACTTAGCCACGACTACGTCTGGGCTGTAGAGCAGGACGAGCTCGGCCGGCTCTGGATCGGCACGCAGGACGGACTTAACTTGTACGAGTACCAGTCGGGGCAATTTTCCCGGTATGGCAAGTCCAAGTCGGAAGCCTGGAGCCTGCGCAGCAGCTACATCATGAGCCTGCAGCAGGACGCCAGCGGCCTGCTTTGGGTAGGCACGCGCGGCGGCGGCGTCAGTATATGGAATCCGCGCAGCTGGGCATTCGGGCATTACCGCAACGAACAGTTGGAAGGTGCGATGACCATCTCGTTCGCGACGGACCCGGCGAATGGCGTATGGGTCGGTGCGCTTGGTACCGAGCTCGCGCATTACGATCGGGTAACCGGCGAGTACCGGCCCCTGAGCGAATTACTGCCCGACGGTGTTGCGCTGAGTGACAGCCGTCCCATGTCCTTGTTGCTCGAAGACACGGGCACACTGTGGGTCGGTACGATGACCGGCGGCCTGAACCGCGTTGACCTGGAAGAGGGCACCATTGAGGTGTTTCGGCACGACCCGAATGACCCGACAAGCATCAGCGCAGATGGCATCATGGCGCTGGTTGATGACGGCTTCGGCAGTATCTGGGCAGGGACGTTTGGCGGTGGCCTCAGCCGGTATGATCGTGCCACCGGTAAGTTCGAACGATTTGAGCATGACCCGAATGACCCGGAATCATTCAGCGGTCCGCGCGCAACAGCCATTGCCGTTGATCATGACGGCA
>JABDKV010000326.1 GCA_013002045.1 Gammaproteobacteria bacterium | reverse complement strand
CGGAGCGCGATTCTTCGCGCGACAGACGCACGCAGTGCGCCCCTTTGGGGCGAGGAGCGTAGCGACGAGTCAACGGAGCGCGATTCTTCGCGCGACAGACGCACGCAGTGCGCCCCTTTGGGGCGAGGAGCGTAGCGACGAGTCAATCCCGTCCGCTCCGCCAATGATAAGAAAGCCCCGGGCCTGTTATGGCTCCGGGGCTTTTTTTTGCCAGAGCGGACGGGACGAGAACCCGCGTGCGGGTTTGACAAATCGCGCCGCAGGCCGATTTGGACGCACGCAGTGCGCCCCTTGGGGTGAGCCGCTGAAAGCGGCTCATCAGTCCCGTCCGCTCCGCCAATGATGAAAAATCCGCGGGCCCGTCTGGGTCCGCGGATTTTTTTTGGCTGAGTGACCGGCTCGAAGCCGCGACAGCGGGGTTGACAATTCGGGCGACAGGCCGACTTGGACGCATGCAGTGCGCCCAACTCTTCCGGTCTATCTATTGGCCTGCCGACCCGCGTCCGCTAGAATGCCTCGCCTCATTGCCTGCCCGTTACCCTGAGTAACCAAGATACCTAAATCATGCTGCAGAATATCCGCGAAAAATTCACCGGCTGGATTGCGATCTCCATCCTCGCTCTTATCGGCCTCTCGTTCGTGTTCGTAGGGCTGAACTACAGCTTCATCGGCCAGAGTTACGCGGCCAAGGTCGATGGCGTGGATATCAGCGTGGCGCAATTCGAAAATTCCTACCGCGACCAGCTGCAAAACAATCCGCAGATTGCGCAGTTGCCGGCGGAATTCAGGCAGCAACTGCGTCGTAATATTCTCGAGCAGCTCGTGCAGCAGCGCGTCATCGACAATTACCTCGACGAGGCCGGCTACCGGATCAGCGATGAGCAGGTAACGGCGATGATCCAGCGCACACCCGACTTCCAGGTCGATGGCCGTTTTGATATTGAAACGTACCGCATGCTGTTGGCGCAGGCGGGTTACGATCCCGCGCGTTTCGAGGCGGCGCAGCGCCAGTCCTTGCGGCGTGACCAACTGCAGCGCGCCATTCGCGGATCTGCGCTCGTTACCCCGGGGCAGTACCGTCGCTACCTCAACCTCGTTGCGGAACAACGGCTGGTCACGCTGGCAACGATTGACGCGGCGTCGGTCGATGCTGAGGTCGATGTCAACGACGAAATGATTGCCAGCTACTACGAAGACAACCCGACGCTGTACCAACTGCCGGAGTCGGCTGACATCGAGTATGTGGAGATTGCGCGTAGCGACGTGGCCGCGAACGTCAATATCAGCGAACAGGCGTTGCAGGACTATTACGACTTGAACGAAGACCGCTATTTGCAGGATGAGCAACGCCAGGCGCGCCACATCCTGATTCTTAATGGTGACGACGAAGCAGCGGCAGAGTCGCGTGCCCGCGAGTTGCTGGCTCGCGTGCAGGCTGGCGAGTCCTTCGAAGCGCTCGCGCGCGAGCACTCGGACGACGGCGGCACGGCAGAGCAGGGGGGTGACCTCGGTGTGCTGACGCGTACCCAGCTGCCCGGTGAGCTCGGTAGCGCAATATTTTCAATGAGTGAGGGAGAGGTTCAGGGTCCCGTGCAGACCGATTTCGGGTTTCACGTGATTCGAGTCGACCGAATTCTTGAACGCGGACCACTGCCCCTGGAGCAGGTGCGGGGCGAACTGACGGCAGAGTTGCAGGATCAACAGGCTGAGAGCCTGTTCCGCGATCTCGAGCGAAAATTGTCCGACGCGTTGTTTGACGCGACTGATATTCGGTCCCTGGCCGAGGCTGTCGGTGCCGAGGTCAAAGCTGTCGCAGGATTTACGCGACTTGGCGGCCAGCCTTTCGGGTCTAACCAGGCTGTCATCGACGCGGTCTTCGACGAGTCGGTCGTCGGTGGCGGGCTGTTGTCGCCGATCGTTGAGCTTGATGCCAATCGATCCGCGGTGTTCACCGTCACGAAACACACGGAGGCGTCGCGTCAGCCACTCGATGCGGTGCGCGACACGATTGCCGCAGCACTTCGTGCCCAGCAGGCAGAAGCGCTGATGGACGAAAAGGCCGAGCAGATGCTGGCGGCCGTGGCGGCCGGAGAGGATTTTGCAGCGGCGGCAGAGGCTGTTGGTGCGACAGTCGCGGCGCCCGTCGCCATGTCGCGTGACGCAGAGGACCTGGACCAGGCCGTGGCGGTGGCGGTGTTCACTGCGCGCAAACCAGCCGAGGGCGAGCCGACGACCGGCAGCATCCGCAACAGCCAGGGAGGATTCACGGTGTTCAAGATCGACGCCGTCATTCCGGGCCGGCCCGAGGCAATACCGCTTGCGGAGCGCGATGCAGGCAAGCTGCAGCGGGCTGATCAATCCGGTATCGGTGATTTCGTCGCATTCGTGCAGGCACTGCGCGCCAATGCTGACGTGGTCATCAATGAGGATGCCCTGGCAGCGCAAGACCTGTTTCAGTAAGCCCGCTCGATACTGACAACGCCACCGCGGCCTGAAGCCGCAACGGGGATACCGTCTATCGCCGATTGTTGAGCATTGTCTGCCACTGCGGGCGCGTTTCAGCCAGAGACAACTAGGTCTTCGACGCGGAATCCGCCTCGCGGTGCGGCAGATGTACTTCCTCGACATTGCCGGCCTCGGGATCGTAGAAAATACCCTCGTCCAGGCTGCCTTCACTCTGGGCGACGATGCTCGTGATCGCCGCATCGCCGGTCACGTTGACAGCCGTGCGCATCATGTCGAGCAGTCGGTCGACGCCCATGATCAGCCCGATGCCCTCCACCGGTAAACCAACCTGGTTGAACACCATCGCCAGCATGATCAAACCCACGCCGGGCACGCCCGCCGTACCGATTGAGGCCAGCACCGCCATGCCGATCACGGTCAGGAACCCGCCCAGACCCAGGTCGATACCGTAGACATTGGCGATAAAAACGGTCGCCACACCCTGCATGATCGCGGTGCCGTCCATATTGATCGTCGCGCCAAAAGGCACGATGAAAGACGCGGTGGGATTGTCC
>JABDKV010000325.1 GCA_013002045.1 Gammaproteobacteria bacterium | reverse complement strand
GGCAGCACAATGAGCGGCTCGAGTTTCTCGGCGACGCCGTTCTCGACCTGGTTATTTCAGAACGACTGTACGAACTCCGACCCGACGCCAATGAAGGCGATCTCAGCCGTTTACGCGCCAGCCTTGTACGTCGTGAGTCGCTGGCAGCTATCGCGACTGAACTCCAGCTCGGAGATTACATTCGATTGGGACCAGGTGAGCAACGCAGCGGCGGTCACCGGCGCCAGTCGACCATGGCTGATGTGCTCGAGGCCGTCATCGGGGCCGTCTACATCGATGCGGGCTTCGGCGCTGCCAGTGCGCTGATCGGCGGCCTTTTTGCCGACCGTCTGCAGTCGCTGCCCGATGCCGAGTCCCTGCGTGATCCAAAGACTCGTTTACAGGAACAGTTACAGGCGCGAGGCCGTGGATTACCCCAATACACGCTCGAAAAACGCAGCGGCGAGGATCATGCCCAACGCTTCGAGGTCAGTTGCCAGGTCACTGAACCGGCGATCCTGACCCGCGGTGAGGGCGGTAGCCGCCGTCGCGCCGAGCAACGCGCGGCCAAGGCAGCGCTGGAGAAATTACTGGAGATGGACGCATGAGTTTTCGTTCGGGACTGGTTAGCCTCGCCGGTCGCAGCAATGTAGGCAAGTCGACGCTGCTGAATGCGATGGTCGGCAAGAAGCTCAGCATTGTGACGCACAAGCCGCAGACGACGCGCTATCGTGTCAGTGGTATTCGCAACAGCGCAGACGCACAGATTGTGTTCATTGACGCACCCGGTCTGCACCGCAGCTCCGGCAAGGCGCTCAACCAGATGATGAATCGTACGGCGCTGCAGACGATTAGCGAAGGCGACCTGGTCCTGTTTGTCGTCGAGGCGTTCCGCTGGACCGAAGAAGACCAGGATATGCTTGGACACCTGCAGGCGCAGCAGACACCGGTCATCCTGGTGGCCAACAAGGTCGACCAGGTGAAACCGCGCGAAAAACTGTTGCCGCTGCTGCAGCAGTTAGCAGAGCGAGGTGAATTTGCAGAAGTCGTCCCACTGTCCGCCACTCGCGGTCACAACCTTGAGCGTCTCTCCGATGTGATAGTAAGTCATTTGCCGGAGGGGCCACCGTTGTACCCGGCCGACATGGACAGTGACCGGGATGATCGTTTTCACGTGGCTGAACTGATTCGGGAACAACTGACTCTGCGCCTGCAACAGGAATTGCCTTATGGCGTCGCTGTCAGCGTGGAAGCACTCGATGTCGGCGATGAGTTGGTTCGCATCAGCGCCATAGTCTGGGTCGAGCGGGAACCCCAGAAAGCGATCGTGATAGGCAAGGGCGGGCAGATGCTGAAGGGTATCGGTAGCGCGGCCCGGCGTGACCTGGAACGCCACTTCGGCCGCAAGGTACACCTCGAACTGTGGGCCAAGGTACGCAATCGCTGGTCCGACAATATTGATGACCTCGCCCGTTTCGGCCACGACACATGAGCCGCCACAAAGTTGAGCTGCAACCGGCATTCCTGTTGCATCACTACCCGTATCGCGAGACCAGCCGCCTGCTTGAGCTGCTGACACGGGATTATGGGCGGGTGGGACTGGTCGCCCGGGGTGCGCGATCACCGCGCAGCAAACTGCGTGGCATCCTGCGACCGTTTACGCCATTGCTGGTTTCCTGGGCCGGGCGTGGTGAGCTGGGCACACTGACGGCAGCCGAACGCCAATCCCAGACAGTCACAGTCCCGGCAGCGCGTCTGAACAGTGGCTGGTATATGAACGAACTGTTGTTACGACTGCTGCAGCGGCACGACACCAACGAGGCGATATATGAGAACTATGCCGCCGCACTTAACAGGCTGGAGCAGGAATCGGCCGAGGCCGTCGTTTTACGCCTGTTCGAAAAACGTCTACTTGACGCACTAGGCTATGGCCTGCAACTGACAGTGACGGAACAGGGGCAGCCGGTCGAGGCCGATCGTACCTATACCTACCGAACCGAAGTCGGCGTTGTGCTGTCGGCGGCCGCAACCGACCCACAGCAGACGATAGCCGGCCGCACATTGCTGGCGCTGGCTGCAGAGAGACTCGATGACGCGGACCTCGCAGCCGCGCGTAGCCTGTTGCGTGGGGTGCTGGATTTTTATCTTGGCCCGCGACCACTCAAAGTGCGCGAGGTGACGGAAGCGATGTACCGGCACGGCACATGATTTACGGCATCGGCACTGACATCCTGCGTGTGGACCGGGTAGAGCAAGCCTACGAGCGTTTTGGCGATCGCTTTGCACGCCGTATCCTGATGCCGCAGGAATACGAGGATTACAGCTCGTACAAGCGACCAGTGCGCTTCCTCGCCATGCGCTTCGCAGCCAAGGAAGCGCTGGTTAAGGCGATGGGTACCGGATTCAGGCATGGCATGTGGGTGCGCGATGTTGGTGTGCGCCACGACCACCGCGGCAAGCCAGAGCCGATTTTTTCCGCGCGCGGCCAGGCGCGGTGTCATGAACTCGGTATCGGTCGCAGTTATGTGTCGCTGACTGACGAGGGTGGCATGGTGGTTGCGTTTGCCGTCATGGAACGGGCCTAGCGCTGCAGTTCATCGAGGGTGATTTCGATAGCATCGACAAGCGCAGTGGCCTGTTGTGACAGGTCGCTGGTGTCACCATTGCGGAGCAGGCCCTCGACCCTGGCGGCGTGGTGACGCAGCAGTTCAAACCCACAAATCGATGCGGTGCCGTTCAGCCGATGTGCCAGATCGAGCAGGCGCGACTGATCGTTATCGCGCTGTGCAAGCTGCAGCTGTTCCGCCTGCAGTGGCAATTCGCGCTGCAGCGTGGCGAGCATTTCGTCATCAAGGTGCAATCGGTGCGTGTCCCTGACCTCGACGGCAGCATCCGTTGCGCTCCGCGGTAGCCATTGTCTGAGCGTGGTAATGAGTTCGCGACTGCGGGCTGGCTTGAGCAGGCAGTGGGTCATGCCAGCAATCAGTGCACGATCACGTTCCGCTGGTGCCGCAGTCAGTCCGATTATCGGCAGTGTAATACCGCGCTGGCGCAGTTCACGAGTCGTTTCGACCCCATCGCGTCCGGGCATCCGGACATCAAATATGGCGACGTCGTAGCGAGCTACGTCCAGTAAAGCCAGCGCTTCGTCACCGTCGCGACATAAATCCACCTCGGCACCCTGGTCGCCCAGCAGGCGTTGCAGGAACTGCCGCGATGGCAGGTCATCTTCAGCCACCAACACGCGCAGTCCCGGAAGTGCAAACGACTGGCGGTGCTGTCCGGATTCATCACCGCAGGAGCGTCCTGTCAATTCGACCAGGCGTCGACAAAGTTGCCCGGCCGGGACATGGGCAGACAGGGCGACGCCGCCCGTTAATTGCTCTATACGCTGCAGGTCGTAACCGTTGCTGCTGCTGACCAGTGCGACCACCCGGAGATCGGCGAGGGTGCGCAGGCTCCTGAGGTCGTCGGGGGTTTGCAACAAGCCCTGGTCGAGATGTACGACGATTGCATCGACGTTTTCGACATGGCGGGCGTGCAACAGCGCTTCGGGGCTTTGCTGAACAACCGTGGCACCGTCGCATTCCAGGCAATGGCGTAATGAGTCCGAAAAGGGTTTATCACGACAGGCGAGCAACACCGCAACCTGGTGCAACATGTCACTGCCAGCGGGCGACGGCAGAGCAGTGGCGATTTGCCGTAGCCAGATGGTCGCGCTAAAGGTACTTCCTGTGCCGGGTTCGCTGACGCACCCGACACTGCCATCCATCGACTCGCACAGGCGGCGGGTGATAGAGAGACCCAGCCCGGTACCCTCGCTGTCGCGGCTTGCTCGTGTAAATGGCGTAAACAGTCGAGACTGCAACTCCTCGTCGATGCCAATACCAGTGTCGTCGACCGAGATTTGCAGGCACACCCGCTGGTCACCTTTGTCGGTGACCTCAAGTGTGACTCGTACGTGTCCGTGCTCGGTGTACTTTATCGCGTTGCTGACCAGGTTCACGAGAACCTGGCGCACACGCAACGGGTCCCCAATGAGTTGCTCGGGAACGTCGGGTTCGACGATGCAGTAGAAGTCGAGTCGTTTTTCGTAGGCTGATGGCGCCAGCATCTGGGTTACACCATCGAGGCAATCGCGAATGGCAAACGGCTGTTCATGCACGGAGGTTGCCCCGGCCTCCAATTCAGACACATCCAGTATGTCGTCGATAATATCGACGAGACTGTTGCCGGCCGCCTCAAGTGCATCGACGTAACTGCGCTGGCGTGGTCCCAGCGGGGTCTCGGCCAGAAGATCGACATAGCCGAGCATAGCGCTCATCGGTGTGCGCAGTTCGTGTGATAGATCTCCCAGCAGTATCGCTTCGCCGGATAGTGGCTGCTGCGGCGCCGACGCATTGCTGTCCGGCTGGCGGGTCGCCGGGCTTGGCCAGCCGAGGCCGACCAGGACCATGCTGGCGATGGTAATCACGGTGGCCGCTGCTGAGGGAAGCATGAGCCAGGCGATTGCTGCCGCCGTCAGCGCCAGCAGCAGCAGTGGAATAACACGCCACCATTCGGCTTTCATGCCTGCCATGTTGGGGGTTAGCAGCGACAACGTCAAAAGCGACACGGTAGAATGCCGCGCTATGAGCGATCCGCAAGAAATAACCGAACTGGACCGGCCGCTGCGACGGGGTGAACAGGCGACCGTGGCCATCGAAGACCTGACGCACGAGGGGCGTGGCGTGACGCGCGTCGGTGGCAAGGTGTTGTTCGTCGCCGATGCGCTGCCTGGAGAGATTGTCGATGCCACCGTAGTCCGACGCCGTCGCGGTCACGATGAGGCGCGACTGGACCAGGTCCACCAGTCATCGGCCGATCGTGTAGAACCCCGTTGCGCCTGGTTCGGCACCTGTGGTGGGTGCTCGTTGCAGCACCTCGACAGCGCCGCTCAGCTGGCCCTGAAACAACAATGGCTGGTCGACACGCTGGAGCGCATCGGTCACGTCACGCCGCAACGGTGGCTGGCGCCGTTGTCCGGACCCGCCTGGGGTTATCGGCGTCGCGCCCGGCTGGGTGTCAAATACGTGGAGCGCAAGGAACGGGTGTTGGTGGGGTTCCGCGAACGCCATAAACCGTACATAACGGATATGGCAGGATGCGAAGTGCTGGTGCCGGCAGTGGCAAAACTCATAGCGCCGCTGCAGACCATGATCGCTGAGTTGAGTGTGGCGCGGCGCCTGCCGCAGATAGAGGTGGCGGTCGGCGACGATGATGTCGTGCTGGTCATGCGGGTGCTGGACGAACCGGATGCCGCCGACATCAGCCGATTGCAATCATTTGCAGCTGCACACGAGATTACCATCGCCCTGCAGCGTGGGCGCCCTGAAGACGCAATCTGTCTCGATGGTAGTCAGCCGGAACTGCATTACCGTCTGGACAAGCATGACATTCGCTTCGACTTCGGACCCACCGACTTCGTCCAGATCAATGCGGCTATCAACAGCGAAATGATTGATGCCATCGTCACGCAGCTGGATCCGGCGGCCGATGACCAGGTGCTGGATCTGTTTTGCGGGATCGGCAATATCACGCTGCCACTGGCGCGTTACGCGGGTCGGGTCACGGGCATTGAAGGGGCCGCACCGCAGGTCGAGCGGGCGCGCGCCAATGCCGCTGCCAACGGCCTTGGTAATACCGACTTTGCGGTGGCAGACCTGAGTACCGATATTGTTTCGATGCCGTTTATGCAAAAGCACTGGGACCGGCTGGTGCTGGATCCACCGCGCAGCGGTGCAGCGGCCGTCTGTGAAAACATCGACCGTATCAATCCCGGCCGTATCGTTTATGTTTCGTGCCACCCCGCGACACTGGCCCGTGATATCGCCACGCTGGTCGCTGCCGGCTACCAGCTGGAATCGGCCGGGGTTATGGACATGTTCCCACACACTGCGCATGTCGAGTCGATGGCCGTGCTGAGTCGGGCAAAATGACTTTGCGTGTGCAGGTAGATATTGCTCGTCAACAACTCAGTTGTGCCGACAATGGCAGGCTGGTTGCCCGGTATCCAGTCTCAACCGCCGCCAATGGTCCGGGGCAGAAAATGGACAGCCTGTGCACACCGCTCGGTGGGCATGTCATTTGCGCGCGTATCGGGGCCGGACTTCCGGTCAACACGGTTTTCGTCGGGCGCAAGCCAACAGGGGAAATCTACACCCCTGCATTGCGCGACGACGATCCAGGCCGCGACTGGATCCTGACCCGGATCCTGTGGTTGTCCGGGCTGGAGACAAACCGCAATCGTTGCGGCGAGGTCGATACGCGTCAGCGCTATATCTATATACATGGTGCGCCTGACGAGGTGCCGATGGGACAGCCGGGGTCGCACGGCTGTGTGCGCATGCACAACCAGGATGTCATTGAGCTGTTCGATCGGGTCGCAGTTGGTACCCGTGTCGATATCGTGGATGGCGCATGACGCTCGGACCACTAATGATCGATATTGCCGGTACTTCATTGACGGCAGAGGATCGGGAGTTGCTGCGTCTGCCGGGGGTCGGCGGCGTAATCCTGTTCACGCGCAACTTTGACAGCATCGACCAGCTGCAACAGCTGACGACCGAAATTCGCGAGTTGCGACGCCCGTCGCTGTTAATTGCCGTTGACCAGGAAGGTGGGCGGGTACAGCGGTTTCGCGATCCGTTTACGCCACTGCCAGCGGCGCGTACGCTCGGCACCTACTACGACGCTAACGCCGAGCAGGGCCTGTTGCTGGCGCGAACCTGTGGCTGGCTGATGGCGGCCGAGTTGCGTGCCTGCGGTGTAGACCTGTCGTTTGCGCCGGTCGTGGACCTCGATTATCACGAAGACAGTGTGATTGGCGATCGTGCCTGTCATCGCGATGCACAGGCTGTGGCGAAAATTGCACAGAGCTACATCGACGGCATGCACGAGGCCGGCATGAAAGCCACGGCCAAGCATTTTCCCGGACATGGTGCCGTGGCCGACGATTCGCACCTGACCCTGCCGGTGGATGAGCGCCCGCTGGAGGAATTGATTGCAGATGTCGCGCCGTACCGGGCAACAATCGCAGCTGGCCTGGACAGCATCATGATGGCCTTTGTCAGTTTTCCGGCTGTGGACGAGCAGCCGGCTGTGTTTTCGACCCGCTGGATCGGTGAAATCCTGCGCGCACGGCTGGGATTTAACGGGGTCGTGTTTTCGGACGATCTGAGTATGGCAGGTGCAGCTGTGGTCGGGTCGATGTGGCGTCGCTATCGCACGGCCGTCGAGTCTGGCTGCGACATGATCCTGGTTTGCAACGACCGCGATGCCGCCGCCTCGGTCGCCCGACGCATCGACAGCGACCAGCCGGTCAGCCAGGCTCGTCGTGCAACCTTACATGGTCGTCGCGCACCCGGATGGCGCTCACTGCAATCGAGCCGCGCCTGGCGTAACGCCCGGTCGCTGATCGACTCGTGCTTCGACGGCCCGGAACTGGATCTCGACGGCTAGCCGGGTCGCGGGTATCTACGGTGCGGGTGCCGGGTTGACCGTTGCGATGACACCGAACTGCGGGTGGTCAAAATAGTGCACTTCGCCACTGCGTACCCGACGCGCCTGGGTAAGACTGAATGTGTCACCCGTGCCGCCATCGAGTTGCAGATCGACTTCCATGCGCAGGAAGCGATCGACCGACACGCGGACCGTGCCGCGCACCGATGCACCGCGGCGGGTGCCCGCAACCGACATCGCGGCTGCCTCTTCGCGACTGTCAGTGGGTTGGCGCCATCCCGCGTGCAGGATCGGTGACCACTCTGACGAACTCAGTAAACGCTGTGCCGCACCGCCCAGCCGAAGCTCATCTGCCGACAGCGCAGGATAGCGACGACGGCGGACGGGTGTCGCTTCATTGTCTTCGGCGTCCCGGTCGTAAGAGGGTAGCTCGGTATTGTCGGCCTCGACGTGACGAAATACGATCACTTCGACATCGAATACCGGTGGCTCCTGCGCCAGGGCCGGCACCGGCATGAGCAGTATCGTGAGCAGCAGGGACAGCATGAATCTGTTCATGGGACGGAGTCTAAACGATTTCCTCGCTTGAGCGCAGGCTGAAACCGGAAAGTAGTCCGGCAAGATAGTCGACCCGGTCGTCGAAGCTGTCCGGTGCGTCGGAAAACCGCAGACGCGTCGGCCCGTCGAGACGGTAACGTTGGGGATCCTTCTGCACCAGTACGATCAGCGAGTAGGGGTCCACCTCGGTGTCCTCGTCAAACTCGATGTTGCCTCCCGCCGAACCAGCCACGATGCGACTGATTCCCAGCGGTGCTGCAGCAATACGCAGCCTGGCAATCGCAAACAGCCGTTTGGCCGGGTCGGGCAACAAGCCAAATCGATCGATCATCTCTACCTGCAGCTCGCGTAAGGCATCTTCGTCAGGCGCACTGGCAATGCGCTTGTAGAGAACCAGTCGCATATGTACATCGGGCAAATAGTCGTCCGGCAACAAAGCCGGTTCCTGCAGGTCGATGTCGGCCCCACGGCTCAGTGGCTGCAGCAAGTCGGGCTCGGTGCCCTCACGAATAGCCCGGACCGCGCGTTCCAGTAACTCGATGTACATCGAAAATCCGATCTCATGAATCTGCCCGCTCTGGTCTTCGCCGAGCAATTCCCCGGCGCCACGAATCTCGAGGTCATGTGTCGCCAGCATGAAGCCAGCACCCAGTTCCTCCGTCGATTCGACCGCTTCGAGGCGCTTGACGGCATCGGCTGTCAGGCCGCGGCGCGGTGGTGTAATCAGGTAAGCATAGGCGCGGTGATGCGAGCGCCCAACGCGACCGCGTAACTGGTGTAGCTGTGCCAGTCCCAGCTGTTCCGCACGATCGATAATAATGGTATTGGCGGTAGGCACATCGAGGCCGCTTTCGACAATGGTAGTGCAGATCAGCACATTGAAGCGGCGATGGTAGAAATCCAGCATGACCTGCTCGAGTTCGCGCTCCCGCATCTGGCCATGGGCGATACGCATGTCTGCTTCGGGTACCAGCTTTTCCAGCTTATCAGCAAGTTTGCCGATACTCTGAACCCGGTTATGCACCACGAATACCTGGCCTCCGCGACGGATTTCGCGTAACACAGCTTCGCGTAACAACGTATCGTTCCATTCGGTGACGAAAGTCTTGACCGCGTGCCGCTCTGACGGTGGTGTCGTGATCAGTGACAGGTCGCGCACACCGCCCATTGCCATGTTCAGCGTGCGTGGAATTGGCGTAGCTGTGAGTGTCAGTACATCGACCTCGGTGCGTAATTCCTTGAGCTTTTCCTTGTGCCGCACACCGAAGCGATGTTCTTCGTCGATAATGACCAGGCCGAGATCCCTGAATTCAACCTGTCGTTGCAACAGCTTGTGGGTACCGATGACGATATCGACTTTGCCATCGGCCATACCCTGCAATATTTGCGTTGTTTCTTTGCCGCTACGGAAGCGGGACAGTGACTCGATGCGCACTGGCCAGTCGGCAAAGCGGTCGCGAAAGCTCTGCAGGTGTTGTTGCGCCAGCAAAGTTGTAGGCACCAGCATGGCGACCTGGGCTCCACCTGCAACGGCGACAAATGCCGCTCGCATGGCGACCTCTGTCTTGCCAAAGCCGACATCGCCGCAGATGACCCGGTCCATTGGTCGACTCGAGTGCAGGTCGTCGACGACCGCGTCGATCGCGCTGGCCTGGTCGTCTGTCTCATCGAAGGGAAATGCCTGTACGAAGGCACTGTACTCGTCTGCGGCGGGGGCGAAGGTGCGACCCGGGCGCGCCTCGCGGCGGGCATAGACATCGAGCAGCTCGGCCGCGGCATCGCGTATTTTCTCGGCGGCTTTGCGCCTGGCCTTGTCCCACTGGTCACTGCCGAGGCGATGCAACGGAGCGCCATCTGCTGCAGCACCGGTATAGCGACTGATACGGTCGAGAGCATGTACCGGGACATAGAGCTTGTCACCATCGGCATATTCCAGTGTCAGGAACTCATTGGTCTCGCCAGCGACTTCCAGCGTCTGCAGGCCAATAAAGCGACCGACACCATACTCTTCGTGCACCACCGGCGCGCCGGCATGCAGGTCAGTCAGGTCGCGGACGATAGCAGCGGGGTCACGCGATGGGCGCCGCCGTCGCCGGGTGCGTACGCGTTCGCCAAATAATTGCTCTTCAACGATCAGCGCCTGCGCCGGCTGCTGCAGCAGCAAGCCCCGTTCGAGCGGAGCCTCGATCAGTGCCAGTCGTTGCTCACCGCTGGCAAAATTGCGCCAGTTGTCCACGCGCGGGACCCGCATGCCACGACCGCGCAGGAACTCTGCCAGCGTCTCGCGATGACCTGCCGACTCGGCTGCGAACAGTATGCGACCGTCGAAATTATCGACAAAGTCCTGCAGCGCTGCCGCCGGATTTTGCTGGCGCGGCCGGATCTCGAGTCGCGGTGGGGTGTGACTGGCAAAATTGACAGCCTCATCGACCTGCTCAAAGGTGCTGATGCGGACTTGCGTGAAGCGTTGCAGGTGCGCAGCAACAGCAGTCGGGTCAGCAAAAGCCTCGGTCGGCGAAAGCAACGGCCGCTCGCGATCGTGGGCGCGTTGCTCATAGCGATCGGCAATCTCGTTGCCGAGTTGGGTCAACGTCTCCTCGATATCGTCATCAGTCAACACCACTGTGTGGTCGGGCAGGTAGTCGAGTAAGGTGACTGTTTCGTCGAAAAACAATGGCAGGTAGTACTCGAGTCCACCCGGGATATGTCCGTCGGAAACCTCGCGATAGAGCTGAACCTTTGTCGGATCGCCCTCGAAACGACGCCGATAACGTTGCCGAAACCCGCGGATACCTTCTTCTGTCATCGGGAATTCGCGCGCCGGCAATATCTGCAGGCTGTCGACTTTGGGTCCCGAGATCTGAGTCAGCGAATCGAAGCTGCGTATGGTTTCGATCTCGTCGTCGAACAGGTCGATGCGCACCGGGTCGTCGACCCCCATGGGGAAGATATCGATGAGCGAGCCACGAACGGCGAACTCGCCATGTTCCATGACCTGGCTGACATGTCGGTAGCCTGCGGCGCTGAGGCGTGTACGCCAGCTATCGAGATCGAATTGCTGTCCGACCCGGCAGACGAGAGTACTGCCGGCAATATAGGCGTGTGGTGGCAGGCGTTGCAGCAGCGTCGTCGCCGGTGCGATAACGATGGGATTATCGTCGTGTGGCAGGCGAGCCAGTGTCGCCAGTCGACCCGAAACGATGTCCTGGTGTGGCGAGAAGATGTCGTACGGCAATGTTTCCAGATCGGGAAACTGCAGCAGTGGCAGTTTGGGGGAAAAAAACCGCAGCTCCGCTTCGAGACGTTCCTGCGCACGGACATCGGCCGTCAGCAGCAGGACCGGCCTGGTCGAACTGTCGAGGGCGTTGGCAATGGCCAGCGGGATAGCGCTGCCATACAGACGTCCCCAGCGCTGGATGCCGTTATCGGGGAGGCGGGCGTCGTAAACTGAGAAAAACGCAGACATCCCCACAGATTACACTGCGGAGCGGGTTACGGGCGAGACCGGTGGAGGTCTTAGGAGACGGGTCGCTTGGCGACCGCGTGTATGACGCGCTTGTATTCGAAATAAACGATGAAATCGCCATATTCCCACCGCGTAATGGGCGGGTCGCCAACCGGGGCGCGACGATTGGCCGGGGAGCCAAAGTTGGCTTCGACTGACTCCATGGTCATCCCCCGTGACGGGATCTGAGTCAGGTCGCTGTCAGCCGCAGCAGGGTTGTCGACAATCAGGGTCTGGCCGATCGCCGTAACGGCGACGGCTGCCAGTATGACGATCGCGAACGATGCCCCTATGCGCTTGCCCATACACCTTTGTCCCTCTGCCTCCGGTGAGTGGACAATATAAAGCACACTTTTTCGGTTTCTCAACGAATTGTTGCGAATTTAACCCTAAAGCAACATCTTGTCTTGAATTGTTAAGAAAAAACTGTAATCTAATGATTATTATGCAGTTTACGTGAAATTTACAGCCTGGATAGCCAGCGAGGAACCGCGCTGCTACGTCATGCGGCGGTGCACAAGTGAAAAAAAACCCGCACGGTCAAAAATTGTCCAGTTGCGCAAATTCGCTGCTAAAACCCGTTCTGAGCGAGTGGCTTACCCCGCTTCGCAGCCTGTGATTTAATCCCGCGATGTACCAGCCACTCGCCGCATTTATCGGTCTGCGCTACCTGTTGCCACGGCGACGCAACCTTTACGTCTCATTTATCTCGGCGATCTCTCTGATCGGGATTGCGCTGGGCGTTACGTCCCTGATAGTCGTGCTGTCGGTCATGAACGGGTTTGGCAATGAACTGCGAGCGAGATTGCTCAGCCTGACTGCACACGTCACCGTGAGTGGCCGCGAAGGGTACCTCGATGACAGCGCGCAGCTGGCCGGGCAATTGCGCGAGGTGCCAGGCGTAAGCGAGGCAGTCGCTTATGTCGATGGCCAGGGCTTGCTGATCAACGGGCTGAACCTCAGTGGCGTGCGACTGCGCGGGCTCGACCCGTCTGCCGGGCTCAGCACCTTGAGCGGGGCGCTGGATCCGACGGTTCTCGCGACCCTCGAGCCCGGCGCTAACCGGATGATCATGGGCGCCGAACTGGCGCGAAGCTTGCTCGTAATGCGTGGCGATGCGGCGACCATCATGATTCCCAGGGCCACGCCACAGGGCCGGCTGTCGCCGTTGTTACGCCGTTTCGATATCGCCGGGGTGTTCGAGGTGGGTATCGCCGAGCACGACACCAGTACCGCCTTGCTGCATATCGACGATGCTGCGGCCTTACTGGGGCTGCAAAGCGGGCAGGTCAACGGCATCAGGGTGACACTCGACGATATTTTCGCTGCGCCTCGCGTCGCCCGGCAGTTACAGCAGACATTGGGCGACGACTATGTCGTCGGTGACTGGACCCGCGAACAGGCCAGCATTTATCGCGCAACACGTATCGAGAAGGCGATGATGTTCGTGATCCTGCTGCTGATTGTTGCGGTGGCCGCATTCAATATTGTCGCCTCACTGGTTATGGCCGTCGCCGATCGTCGCACCGACATAGCGATCCTGCGAACCATCGGCATGCGCCCGGCTGAGGTCATGCGTATTTTTGTCGTACAGGGAAGTGTTATAGGCATTGTCGGCACGATTGCCGGTCTCATCGGTGGCGTGATGCTGGCGCTCAATATCGAGAGCATGCTGGGCTGGGTCGAGACATTAACCGGTTCCAGTCTGCTGCCACGTGATGTTTACTACATCACGTCAGTACCGTCAGAGTTACGTATTGGGGAAGTCGCTGCGATCGTCGGGGCGGCGCTGGTATTGTCGGTCATTGCAACTTTATATCCGGCGCGGCGGGCGGCAGCAACGCACCCGGCAGAGGCTTTGCGGTACGAATGATTACGCAACTCTATGAGTGGACAGTTGGTCTGCGCTACCTGCGTCCACGTACGCGAACCGGTTTTGTCTCCTTTATCTCCGCCACATCAATGCTGGGTATCGCAATCGCTGTCTTTGTGCTGATAGTCGTGCTGTCAGTCATGAATGGATTCGAGAAGGAGTTGCGCGAACGCATCCTGGCACTGGCCTCGCATGCCACGATTTCCGGGCTCGATGGACCACTTCCACACTGGCGCGCATTGTCGCAGCATGCGGCACGACATCCCGAGGTGGCCGCCGGAGCGCCATTCGTGGAAGGTGAGGGCATGCTGGTCAATGGCGAACGACTGAGTGGTGTCCTCGTACGCGGGATCGATCCGCGCCAGGAGCGCGAGGTGGCTACGCTCGACAACCTGATGACCGCGGGCACGACCGAGACCCTGATCGATGGGGATTACAATATCCTGATCGGGTCGGCGCTGGCTGACGAGCTTGGTGTTGGCCCGGGTGACAAATTGATATTGCTGATTTCGCAGGCACGCGTGACCCCGGCCGGAATCGTACCGCGGATGCGCCGGTTCACCGTTAGCGGTGTATTCGAGGCCGGCATGTACGAGTTTGACCGCGGCCTGGCTTTTATCGAGTTGGGCGATGCTGCGCGGTTGTTTCGCCTCGGTGACGCCGTTACCGGTGTGCGGCTGCGGCTCAACGATATGTTCCGCGCCCGGGACGTGGTGGTCGATATTGCGCGCGATATGGGCGGTGGCGTACTAATCAGCGACTGGACACGCAATCACGCTAATTTCTTTCGCTCGATCCAGCTGACCAAGACGGTCATGTTCATTATCCTGCTGCTGGTCGTCGGTGTGGCCGCATTTAATATCGTTTCTACACTGGTAATGGTGGTCAAGGACAAGCGCGCCGATATCGCGATCATGCGGACGATGGGTGCAACACCGCGTAGTATCATGACTATCTTCCTCGTGCAGGGTGTCTCGATTGGCGTCATCGGCACACTCGCCGGCGTTATATTCGGCGTCCTCGGTGCACTCAACGTGGAAGCGATAGTCCGGGGACTGGAACGTCTGCTACGGGTCGACCTGGTCTCGGGCGAAGTCTATTTTCTTAGTGATCTGCCAGCGCAGTTGCAGGTTGACGAGGTGATCGAGGTCGCGGTTACAGCAATCCTGCTGGCGCTGGTCTCCACGGTCATCCCCGCATGGCGTGCGTCGCGAACGCAGCCGGCCGAGGCCCTACGACATGAATGATTCGTCATCCCCTATGGTGCTGGCCTGCGAGCAGGTGCGGCGTGTCTATCCACAGGCTCATGGCGAGCTTGTCGTGCTCAACGCCGTGGACCTGCAAATCCGGCGCGGCGAACGCATCGCCATTATTGGTGCTTCAGGTAGTGGCAAGACGACATTGCTGCAAATCCTCGGTGGTCTAGACCAGCCGACGTCCGGTCGGGTCCTGGTCGACGGCAAAGACCTGGCCGCTCTGGACGAAGCTGCTCGTGGCCTGGTGCGCAATCAGCTGATTGGTTTCGTTTACCAGTTTCATCATCTGTTGCCGGAGTTCACCGCGCTGGAAAACGTGGCTTTGCCACTGTTGATCCGGCGCGAATCACCGGCGGCGGCACGTTCGGCCGCCACGACCTTGCTCGACAAAGTCGGTCTGGGAGAGCGTCTCGATCACAAACCGTCGGAGTTATCCGGTGGCGAGCGCCAGCGCGCGGCAGTTGCACGTGCACTCATCACGCGACCGGCGCTGGTGCTGGCCGATGAACCAACCGGTAATCTCGATGGTCGCACCGGCGACCGTGTTTTTGCGCTGATGCTCGAACTCAATGCGGAGTTTGGAACCAGCCTGGTCGTCGTTACACACGACATGCGTATCGCGCAGCGTATGGACCGCATCCTCATGCTGGAAGACGGTCGCCTGCAGCCCGCCGCCATCACGCAAGCAGATTAAACGGCGCAAGCGGGCAATAACGACAGTCGCAATAATGCACATCTTCGCGTTGCAATGGCGACGTGCATTTTCCAACGATTGCGGCTGCCATCGCGTTATTGTGCGGTGTTGCGCTTAGCCTGGCTTTGCCTCATGCACCGGTCACGGTGCCACTCGTCGTCAGTATGGTTTGCCTGTTGCCGGCACTGCGGCTGTACCGTCATCGGTGGCTGACCTGGGGCCTGCTCGGTCTGTGCTGGAGCGGCTGGCACATTGGCACCTACGTCGAGCATCGTAGCGTCGATCATTATGGTTTTCGTGAGTACCAGGTTGAAGGCGTTATCACGGAACTGGTCAGGCGCAACGGTGACACGTTGCGCCTGTCGCTCAGCAGCCGTTTCAACGGCAGCCAAAGCCGAATTAGTCTCAACTGGTACGAAACGGAAGCGCAACCGGTAGCGGGCGAACGTTGGCAATTGCGCGTTCGACTGCGTCCGCCGTCGGGTTTCGCCAATCCAGGGTTGCCGCGTTATGAAGACGCGGCATACCGTAACCGCATCACGGCAACCGGGTATGTCGTTGACGATCCAGGCAATCGTCGCCTGCAGTCGGCCTCACGATTTCACCTGAGCTGGCTGCGTCATCGGTTATCCACGCGGCTACAGACTGTGCTGGATGAGCCGGTTGCCCTGGCCTTTGTACCGGCCCTGGCCCTGGCGGACCGCAGGCAGTTGTCGACTGCGCACTGGGAAACAATGCGGCGTACCGGACTTGGGCACCTGCTGGCGATCAGCGGTCTGCATGTCGGGATGGTCGCCTGCTTCGGCTGGCTTGTGGGTGCCACCATCGGTGCACTGTTACGCCGCGCTGTATGGCCGGCGTGTCTGTGCAGCGGCAGTGCCGCACTGCTCTATGCAGCGGCGGCGGGGTTCCCGGTATCGACACAGCGAGCGCTGATTGTTGTTTGCCTGGTCCTGCTGGCACGGTTGCTGCAGCGTTCGGTGCACCCGGTCAATACGCTGGCGGTTGCCCTGGTTATTGTGGTCGGCGTTGATCCGGCTGTCGTGCTGGATCGCGGTTTCTGGCTGTCATTTGCTGCTGTATCCGCGATTCTCTATGCCTTGCAGGGCCGCAGCGGGAACGGGCTGAGACTGGCCGTGCGTACCCAGTTGGGTATTGCGGTGGGACTCGCGCCGCTGTTGTCCTTACTGTTCGGCGAAGTGTCGCTGGTGGCGCCGTTGCTGAACCTGGTCGCGGTGCCACTGGCAACGCTGGTGGTTGTGCCGTTGGTGCTGGTCGGTACGGTCGTTCTGGTGACACTGGATATTGCGCTGCCGTTGCAGCTTGCCGGTCACATGCTGTCGCTGGCCTGGCCGGTGGTTGAACGAATCGCTGACTGGCCTGTGGCGGCCATGTCCATGACACTACCGCCGCTGCCCGTAATTGCGCTGGCCTTTGCCGGCAGTGCCTGGTTGCTGGCACCACCCGGCTGGCCACTGCGCCGTCTTGGCTTCGCCATGTTGGCACCGCTGTTCGTGTGGTCGTCACCGTCACCGGATCGTGGCGAATTCGATGTCGTCTTTCTCGATGTCGGTCATGGCACGGCGATCGTCCTGCGCACGCGCCGCCACGTGCTGTTGTACGACACCGGGCCCGGCTGGCGTAATGGCGCGTCGGCTGCGCAACGAATCATCGTGCCCTTCCTGCAAAGTCAGCGCTGGCGTCCCGATGTTATTGTCGTCAGTCACGGTGATCTTGATCACTATGGCGGTATGCGCGACCTGTTGGGCCAGTATGCCAACGTGCGCGTGCTGGCCGGCGACGCGTTGCCGTTTGTGGCCTGTCGCCAGGGTACACGCTGGGCCTGGGACGGTGTTTCGATCGCCCTGGTGCACCCGGTCAGCGCAAGCTGGCGTGGCAATAACGCCAGTTGCGTCGTAGAGATACAAAGCCAGCATGGTTGCGTGCTGCTCACCGGAGACATTGAACGGGCTGCCGAACTGGTCTTGCTCGAGCGCTACCGCAAGCGCTGCGATGTCGTTGCAGCACCGCATCATGGCAGTGCGACATCATCGACCATTGCCCTGGTCGAGTCCTTATCTCCACGGGTAGTGGTTTTCTCGTCAGCTTTCGCCAATCGCTGGGGATTGCCACGCCATGAAGTCATGGCCCGCTGGCGTGGTAATGGCGCACAACTGTTCGATACCGGTGCCGATGGAGCGGTGACCGTACGCTTTCGCCAACAGAAATCGATCTCAGTGGTTACCGAGCGCTGTAAGCGGCGGCGGCCGTGGTCCCGCCGCTGTCGTAACCGGCTGTAGGATACCGCTGAAGGCTTAGGTATCATGGCCGCGGCCATTGCCGGGGCCGGGGTCAATCAGAGGAGTCTATGTTTGAGATAGTCAGAGCGGGTGGCTGGTTGATGCTGCCGCTGGTGTTGTGTTCCATCGCCGCCGGGGCAATTATTCTCGAGCGCCTGTGGACCTTGCAGCGTAAACGGGTGTTGCCGAACGACCTGGCGGCCAAGGTTTGGTACTGGGTCGAGAAGGAACAACTCGACGACCGCCACATACACGCTTTGCGCGAGAGCTCGCCCCTGGGTCGCATTCTGGCTTCCGGACTGACCAATCGCGATGCCGATCGGGAACTGATGAAGGAATCGATCGAAGATACAGGGCGGCACGTCGTACACGAGCTGGAACGATTTCTGAATCCGCTCGGCACGATTGCGGCGATCTCACCGCTGCTCGGTCTGCTCGGCACCGTGATCGGCATGGTCAAGGTGTTCAGCGCAATCCAGGCGCAGGGTGTCGGTAACCCGGGGGTGCTGGCGGGGGGCATCTCCGAGGCACTGATTACGACCGCCGCGGGACTGTCGATTGCGATCCCGGCGCTGATCGGCTATCGCTACCTGCGTGGCCGTGTCGATTCGCTGGTTGTGCAAATGGAGAAGGAGGCGATCAAGCTGGTCGAGGCGATACACAGTGGCGATCGGCGGGCGCGGAGCAGGGAAAGTTGAACCTGCGCGAACGAGTAGCCGAGGAACCGGAGATCAACCTGACCTCGTTGATCGATGTGGTGCTGTTGCTGCTGGTGTTCTTCATGGTATCGACGTCGTTTACCCGTGAGTCGGAAATCAAGATCGAGCTGCCACAAAGCAGTGACACGCAGCCTGTGGAGGCTACGGTCGAGCCAGCAGAGATCGTCGTCACTGCAGAGGGAGCTTACTTCCTCAATGGTCAGGAGTTGCTTAACAACCGACCTGATACGTTACGTCGGGCGCTGATTAGGCTCTATGGCGAACAACGTGACCTGCCGGTGACTATTCGCGCCGATGCCCGCGCGACTCACCAGTCGGTGGTAACCGCGATGGATGTGGCCGGGCGACTCGGTTTCGTGCACATCAATATCGCCACAGTAAACGACGGCCCCTGAGCATATCGCAATGAAAGCCGTTTCCAGCTCTGCGGCCGGTCGTATCTATCGTCGCCTGCTGAGTTATGCCAGGCCTTACTGGCCGTCCTATAGCGCAGCCATCGCGGCGATGGTTATCTACGCTGCGACCGATACCGGCTTCGCCGCATTGATGCGCCCGTTACTCGATGGCAGTTTTGTCGAGAAAGATCCCGAGACTATCCGACTGGTGCCGATCATTATGGTCGCGTTATTCCTGTTGCGTGGTGGTGCCGGATTTGTTTCCACCTATTTTCTCAACCATGTTGGTCGCCAGGTCATCAAGCGGCTGCGGCAGCAGGTGTTCGAGAAGTTTCTTTACCTGCCTACCGCCGTTTTCGATCGCAGCTCGAAAGGCGTCATGATTTCGAAGTTGACCTATAACGTCGAGCAGGTCGCCGAAAGCACCACCAAGACCGTGACGGTATTGATACGGGATACGCTGACCATCCTCGGTCTGGTGAGCTGGATGTTCTATCTCAACGCCAGGCTGGCATTGTTTATTTTTATTGTAGGACCGCTGATTGGCTGGCTCATGCGTGTGGTCAGTGTGCGCTTTCGTAAGTACAGCTCGCGTATCCAGGACTCGATGGGCGATGTAACGAGGGTCGCTGAAGAAGTGCTGTCCGGGCATCGTGTCGTCAAGGTGTTCAACGGGCAGGACTACGAGGCCCGTCACTTTGAGAAGGTAAACGAAAACAACCGGCGCCTGTTCATGAAGCTGGTACTGGTCAAGGCGGTCAGCATCCCGGTAATTCAGCTCATTGCCGCATTCGGGATGGCGGGTATCGTTTTTCTCGCTACCCGCCCGCAGCTGCTGGAAGAGTTGACTGTCGGCACCTTTATTTCATTTTTTACGGCGATGCTGATGTTGATGGCGCCGCTGAAACGCCTGACAGACATCAATGCCGACCTGCAGCGCGGTATTGCCGCGGGGTCCAGTATTTTCGAGGTGCTCGACGAAAACGAGGAGCCACGGGGCGGTGAACGCGAACTCGAGCACGTCGACGGCGCAATCCACTTTGATCATGTCGGTTTCGGCTATACCGAGGAGAAAGGTCGCGTCCTGCACGACATAGACCTCAAGGTTGCTGCAGGCGAGACCGTTGCGTTAGTCGGCCGCTCGGGTAGTGGCAAGTCGACGCTGGTGAGTCTGCTACCGCGGTTCTATGATCCCGACAGTGGTCGCATCACCATCGACGGGCACGATATCAATGATTACCGACTGCAATCCTTGCGCCGGCAAATCGGTCTCGTCAGCCAGGATATTACGCTCTTTAACGACACGATTGCGCGCAACATTGCCTACGGTTCACAACCCGAAGCGGCAGCCGCTGCCATTCGCAGTGCGGCCGAGGCAGCACATGTCACGGAATTTACAGATCGACTGCCAGACGGGCTGGATACGCTGGTAGGAGATCGTGGGGTGTTGCTGTCGGGTGGGCAGCGACAACGGGTCGCAATCGCCCGTGCACTGTTGAAAAACGCACCGATCCTCATTCTGGATGAGGCCACCTCGGCACTCGATACCGAGTCGGAACGTCACATTCGCACGGCACTCGATAACCTGATGGCGCATCGGACCACACTGGTGATCGCTCACCGGCTGTCGACCGTCGAGAATGCGAATCGTATCGTGGTGCTGGAGAATGGCAGAATCGTCGAGGTGGGTAATCACGCTGCCCTGATCGAGGAAAATGGCCTGTATGCCAGTCTTTATCGCATGCAGTTTCATGACGAGCCAACAGCGTGAACCTGGAGCAGCGATTCAATTCGATCTGGTACGACAGGCGCACCGGTGGTCGCTGGCTGCGCCCGCTGGCCGGACTCTATGCCGGTGTCATTCGTTTGCGACGCCAGCTCTACCGCAGTGGCAAACTCGATCGCTGTCGCTTCAAAGTGCCGGTAATCGTCGTTGGCAACATTACCGCTGGCGGAACTGGCAAGACGCCCCTTGTGCAGTGCCTGGTTGCGCGCGCGCAGGCGTTGGGTTTGCAGCCGGGTATCGTATGTCGTGGTTATCGTGGTAACGCCCGTGACTGGCCACGCCAGGTGTCAGCCAACAGCGACCCGCTGGAAGTCGGTGACGAAGCCGTGTTGCTGGCACAGCAGTGCGGCGTGCCGGTGGTGGCCGATCCCGATCGCTGCGCGGCGGTTAGCCTGTTGTTACAGCAGGGTATCGATCTAGTAATCAGTGACGACGGCTTACAACACTATCGTTTACACCGCGATGCTGAGATCGTCGTCGTTGACGGTGAACGCTGGTTTGGCAACGAAGCACTGATTCCGGCCGGCCCGTTGCGCGAGCCACTTGGCCGACTCGATGAGGTCGACCTGGTTGTCGTCAATGGCGATCCGCGCGACTCCGGTTTTGCGTCGATGCAACTCGTCCCCGTCCGGGTGCGTTCATTAAACGGGTCGCAGCAGAGCAGCCTGGCATCATGGGCCGGGCGCCGGGTCCACGCGATTGCCGGTATAGGGCATCCGCAGCGGTTTTTCTCAATGCTGTCCCGGCATGGTATCGAGGTTGTAGCGCACCAGCCGGGCGATCATGCCGTGCTTGCCGCGACCGATTTCGATTTCGACGACGAATTACCGGTATTAATGACGAGCAAGGATGCGGTCAAGGCCGACGCGATAAACCCGGTCAATGCCTGGGTAGTCGAAGTGCAGGCTGAGCCCGATGACAAGGCTGCTGCTGCAATCGACAGTCTTTTGCGTAAACTGGTGACCACGCCATGACCCGTTATTTCGCCATAATTCCTGCGCGCTACGCGTCCAGTCGTCTGCCGGGTAAGCCCCTGCGTTTGCTTGCCGGGCGACCGATGCTCGAGCATACCTGGCGCGCTGCCACTGCCAGCGCGGCGCAGCAAGTAATTATCGCCACTGACGATAAGCGCATTCGTGAAGTTGCCGAAGGATTTGGCGCCTGTGTCGTCATGACCTCAGCCGATCATGCCTCTGGCTCAGATCGTATTGCCGAGGTGGCACGTCAGCGGGGTTGGATGCAGGACGAGATTATCGTAAACGTGCAATGCGATGAGCCTATGTTGCCACCGCAGCTGATCGACCAGGTGGCCAGTACCCTGAGCAGCGCGGGCGACATTGCGACGTTGGCCACACCGTTTTCCGCGGCTACTGATATCAATGACCCGAATGCGGTCAAGGTCGTTATGGATGAGCGCGGCAGGGCACTTTATTTTAGTCGGGCCGCCATACCGTATGACCGTGAGTCTCCCGGAAGTGGTAACGCGGCGCTGCGCCATCTCGGCTTGTATGCCTACCGCGCTGCGTCGCTGCACCGGCTGTGCGCATTACCCGTGGCGACTCTGGAGCGACTCGAACGTCTCGAGCAACTGCGCGCGCTGTCGGCCGGGATGGTGATTGATATCGCTATTGCGGCCTGTGGCCCGGGTCCGGGTGTCGATACCGAGGAAGACCTTGCACACGCTGACAAGATAATGAGAGAGCAGCAATGACACGCATATTATTTGTTTGCATGGGAAATATCTGTCGTTCGCCGATGGCTGAGGGAGTGCTGCGGCGGCTGGTGACCGAGGGAGATCTTGCAATAGAGGTCGACTCGGCCGGTACTCATTCCTATCACACAGGTGAGACACCCGACGAACGTGCAGTGGCGGCAGCAGCCCGGCGTGGATGCGATATCGCCATGTTAAAGGCGCGCACTGTAGACACCGATGACTTCGAGACTTTCGACCTGATCGTAGCGATGGATCGCGACAATTTGTCTTTGCTGCGGCAGCGTGTACCAACACCGGCCCACGACTCGAAGCTACATCTGTTTCTCGACTTTGCCGACCAGCCTGACGACGATGTACCCGATCCTTACTACGGTGGCGTGTCCGCATTCGAACACGCGCTCGACCTGATCGAACGCGCCGCTACAGGGTTGCTTGAACACCTGCAGCGGCAACGTATCCGTTACTGATCGTCGGTACCCGAACGTGGTGTGGTCGCTGACCACGCCGTGTATTCCTGTTGTCCCTGCTTCGGCTTGTCGCCAGCATGGTCCGTCTTCGGCGCAGGTTTTTTAGCCTGCTCCGGTGCTTTGGCTGCAGACTCCTTTGCCGGCTGCGGCTGCTCATTACCGGGCTGAGTCGACTTGTTGCGCCTGTCATCAGACGCCTGTGCCGGTTTGCTGCTCTTATCGTGACCGCTCTTGTTGTCACCACGGCTGCCGTCACGCTTATCACCGGGGCTGCTTTCTTTCTTGTTGTTAGGCGTTTCCTGTTGCGCGACGTTCTTGCGTTGCCCGCCGCGACGACGGCCACCGCGACGACGACGGCGGCGAGGCTTATTGGTGTTTTCGGTGTTCTTCTCGGCACTACCGCTGTCGGCCTGCCCGGCGGCGGCCGTATCCGGCTTCTTGCCGCCAGTGGCTGGTTTGCGACGGCGTTGGGGTGAACTCTTGCGTGTCCGTTTCCTGCCGCCCTGGCTCCTGCCCTGGTTATTGCCCTGGTTGTTGCCCTGAGCCTGGCCGCGACGGCGGTTACGCGCTTGCGGTTTGCCGCTGTCCTGTTTGCTGCGGGGCTTTTTCTCGCTGGTATCTTCGGCATCGCCGCTGGCAAACAGTGCGCGCCACATGCGCACGAACAGGCCTGGCTTGACCGCTTTGACGACGGTCGCGGCGGCCGGGGCCGGAGCTGGTGTCGGAGCCGGTCCTTCGGGTACGACGACCTGGACGGCCGCTTGTGGTGCAGCGGCGGTCTGCGTGCGCGTCGGGGTGTTATCGGCGGGTTCTTCTTCCAGGTCCGGGATCAGGTAACTTGCCGCTGTGTTTTCCGGCAATGACGCCTCATCGTCGCGAATGCGACGAATCGAGTAGTTCGGGGTCTCAAGGTCAGGGTCCGGTACCAGAACGACATGCACACTGCATTTCTGTTCAATGGTATTGACCCAGTCGCGTTTCTCGTTGAGCAGGTATGTGCTGACATCGACCGGCAGACGGGCGACAACGCGTGCTGTACGTTCCTTGCGCGCCTCCTCGCCGATCAGGCGCAGGATAGCCAGCGCCAGTGATTCGACGTCGCGCACAGTACCCTGTCCGTTGCAGCGCGGACAGACTATCGCGCTGGATTCACCGAGCGACGGACGCAGCCGCTGGCGTGACATTTCCAGCAGTCCGAATCGTGAAATACGACCGATCTGGACACGGGCGCGATCGCTGCGCACCGCTTCCCGCAGGCGGTTCTCGACTTCGCGCTGGTTACGGTTGTGCGACATGTCGATAAAATCGATTACCACCAGGCCGCCGATGTCACGCAGGCGTAGCTGGCGGGCAATTTCGTCCGCGGCTTCGAGATTGGTGTTGAGCGCGGTCTGTTCGATGTCTTCGCCCTTGGTAGCGCGGGCCGAGTTGATATCGATCGATACCAGTGCCTCGGTCGGGTCGATGACCACACTGCCACCAGCCGGTAAGCGCACGCTGTGAGCGAATGCCGATTCGATCTGGCTTTCGATCTGGAAGCGGGTAAATAATGGCACCTGGTCTTCGTAGAACTTCAGCCGCCGCACGTTGTGCGGCATAACGGTTTCCATGAACTGGCGAGCTTCGTTATAAACGGTCTCGTCATCAATCAGGACTTCGCCGATATCTTTGTCGAGGTGATCACGGATGGCGCGCAGGATGGCGTTGCTTTCCTGGTAGATCAGGAACGGTCCGGAGCGATCGGCCGTCTTTTCGATGGCCGACCAGATATTGCGCAGGTAATCGAGGTCCCACTGCAGCTCTTCGGCGCTGCGACTGACACCGGCCGTGCGCACGATAATACCCATGTCTTCGGGTATCTCGAGTTGTGCCAGGGTCTCGCGTATCTCGTTGCGATCGTCACCACCGATGCGGCGCGATACGCCACCGGCGCGTGGGTTATTCGGCATCAGTACCAGGAAGCGGCCCGCAAGGCTGACGAAGGTAGTCAGTGCGGCACCCTTGTTACCACGTTCTTCCTTGTCGACCTGAACGATGACATCCTGGCCTTCCTTGATAACTTCCTTGATATTGATCCGGTTGCCTGGTTCCGGCGTGTGACTGAAGTAGCTGCGCGCAATTTCCTTCAGTGGCAGGAAGCCGTGGCGTTCGACCCCGAAATCGACGAAGGCCGCTTCGAGGCTGGGTTCGACCCGGGTAACCCGGCCCTTGTAAATATTGCCTTTTTTCTGACTGCGGGACGGGCTTTCGATATCGAGGTTATAAAGCCGCTGGCCGTCGACCATGGCAACACGCAACTCTTCTGGCTGAGTTGCATTAACTAGCATTCTTTTCATTTGGCCCCTTGCCTAAACTTGTATCGGGGCTGTCCTGCGTGGGAATCCAGAAGAAAGAACGTTGCCAAAGACAACGTATTGAGGGATGGTCCTCGTATGCAGGGGTTTGCGTGCTGGTGCCTAAACCGCGGCAAATCCCTGGTGGAATCCGGTACAGAACAGCACTCATGGGGTCCCGTCGTGGGACTCGTCATGCAGGCAGCGACCACCTGGCGCCGGCCTGCGCCGTTCTCAATTCTGCTGGCGGCGAGATTCGCATCTCAGGATACATCTCAGCGACTGCCAGCCGCGCGGTAATATAACAGAGGGTATAGGGGCGGGCAATCAATAACTGTTTGAATCAATGAGCGAATCAGAGCAAGGACAACACCATAGCGCGCGCATCGTCGAAGTCGATGGCGAAGATGACGGCATGCGTATCGATAATTACCTGTTGCGCGTCCTCAAGGGGGTGCCGCGCAGTCGAATTTATCGATTGCTGCGCCGCGGCGAGGTGCGCGTCAATAGCGGCCGGATTCGCCCCTCTCACCGGTTGCAGCGCGGTGACCAGGTGCGAATCCCGCCCATTCGCCTCGAATCGCGCGAGCAGCCTGCGGGGGTGACACCGCAGCGCCGCGAACGTCTGGAGCGTGCAATCCTGTTCGAAGACCCGCGTTTGCTGGTCATCGACAAGCCTGCCGGCATCGCCGTGCATGGCGGCAGTGGGATCGACCTGGGCCTGATCGAAGCACTGCGCCTGATGCGCCCCGGACGCACACTCGAACTCGTGCATCGGCTGGATCGTGATACCAGTGGTTGCCTTATGGTTGCCAAACGTCGCAGTGAGCTGCGGGCACTGCATGCGTTATTGCGCGACGGCGCAGTGGACAAGCGCTACCTGGCATTGCTCGAAGGTCAGTTCCGCGAAGATAAGTGGATCTGTGATGCACCACTGGCACTGGGTCGGAGGGGAGGGGAGCGCTATGCGTTCGTCGACGCCGACGGTAAACAAGCCAGGTCCGAGTTTCGCCGTATGCAGCTATTCCGTGACGCTACCCTGGTCGAAGTCATCCTGCATACCGGTCGTACCCACCAGATCCGCGCGCACGCAGCGCACCTGGGTCATCCGGTCGCCGGTGACGATCGTTACGGTCGCGGCAACGACTTTGGCGCCGGCCGCCTGTGTCTGCACGCTCACGCCCTGAGGTTCGAGCGACCGCACGACGGTGAGGACATGCATTTTCACGCGCCGTTGCCCGCAGCGCTGCGCGATGCAATGCAGCGCTTGCGCTAGTCGGCTTCGTCGACAGACTCGGCCACGATGTGGGTGCCATCGGCACTGACTACACCGGTAACGATCAACAACTGTCCGAGCCCGTCATTGTCGTCATCGTCGTCGTCTTCCGCGTCGTCGTCATCAAGATCGACGTTACTAACAATCACGCGCGTGTGGCCGATATCGAAATCACCACTGTTGCGAACCGCAGTCAGGTAGCCGCTCAGGACGATGTCTTCTCCGGGAATTGCGCGATCGACAATGTTGCCGCTGGTAATCGTATCCGACAGCAGTATTCCGGCGCCCACCTGGGTGCCCCGCACCGTGACGTAGTCACCGGCCGCGACGGCGTCGCTGCGATACCGGCCCCCGAGTACCGTTGTGCCATTGACTTGTATGACAAGTCCGTTGGTTTCATCGACTTCACCTGCCAGCGTTGCGTCGCCACCTGCTGCGGCGACACCGGTGGCGGCAATGACATCATTGGCCCGATAAAAACCATGCACAGCCACTCGCTTGGCAGCCAGTGCTGCGGGATCGAGTTGCGAGATATCAACCAGCTGCCCGAGTACAGACGCCATGTTGTCGTCGATAATTGTGATGTCGCCGGTTACAACTGCGGCGCCGGAAACACTTACCGCCGGGTACGGCCCGGTGCCGGGCAGGCTGCGAACTTCGACCACCTGGCCCAGGGCCAGGGCCGGATCGATCCCAACAGCAGACGCATCGAATTCCATACCTGCAACCGTGAGTGGTTCGAGGCTGGTGATGACACCAAGCGTAATTCCGCCACGGTCGATACCTGCTATGGATGGTAATGACAGCGCCAGCATTGCGACGGGAAAAAGGAGGCGTAGGTTTAGTTGCATGGAATCTACTCGATCAGTTTTGTTATTCCGGTGATTATGCGCGCAACTGCATCCCTTTGCGGTGGTTATGAAACGATTTATCACAATTGATTATGTCTAATCAGGGTAAGTCAAAACCGCAACGGCGCAGCGCCGAAGCCACCCAGATCAGCGGCAGTCCGGTCAGCGCGGTCGGATCGTCGCTGCGCACGCGCCAGAACAGGGTGATACCGAGCTTCTCGACCTTAAAGCCACCGGCACAGTCATACGGTTTTTCCCGGGCAATATAGCGGTCGATCTCGTCTGGCTGGAGCGTACGGAACGATACCCGCGTTTCGTCGAGATGCTCCTCCACCGAGGCACGCGCCGGGTCGATGACAACGGCGCTGGTCAGGAATGACACTTCCTGATCGGAGCACGCCAGCAGTTGCTCGCGTGCCCCGGCGGCACTGCCGGGCTTACCGAGTACGGTGTCGCCACGCGTTGCCACCTGGTCGGAGCCAATGATGACCGCATTCGGGTGATCTTTGGCGATCGCCCGCGCCTTGGCATGGGCCAGCCGCGACACCAGGGCACGCACCGTTTCGCCGGTGCGCGGCGATTCGTCGATGTTCGGCGCAGCATGAACAAACGGGGTCTGCAGGCGCTGCAGTAGTTGGCGACGGTAGGGTGAAGAGGAGGCCAGCACCAGTCGCGCCGTTGAAGAGTCAGGGTCGCTGCTCATTTCTTTCGCTGGATCAGTATGTTGGCGTGGATTTTTTATTTTGACACAAGCTCGGAGCGCCACTATTATAGCGCGCTTATGTCCGCGATCTGGTCAACGGCGCTTTCCCGCGATCAGCTGCTGGAGCTACGTGCTGTATCCGGCGAGTTGCCGGTGGCAGAATTGCCGCGCGTGCAGGCCGTTACAGTACCCGGTAGTGGGGTTATCAGCGTAAAACTCGAGTTTACCGGGCAAGATGGCCTGGTGCTCGTGGATGGCCAGCTTGGCGGTCAGGTTTTTGTATTGTGCCAGCGTTGCCTCGAACCGGTCGCGCTGGAAATAAACAACACGATTCGCCTTGCCTTGAGCGAGGCTGACGAAGCACAGTCCGTACCTAACGACTACGAAGCTGTGTATGCCGGCGCAGACGGGGTGGTTTTACAAGAGCTTGTCGAAGACGAGATCTTGCTAAGCGTACCGTTGTCCGCACGACATCGATCTGATCAGTGCGGTGCGCTGGCCAGACAATTAAAGGATATGGGTACGTCGCAACCGGAAAGCAGTACACCGTTTGCCGGTCTCGACGAACTGCTGAAAAAACGTAACTAGAGAGGAGCCTTTAACAATGGCTGTCCAGAAAAGTAAAAAGTCGCAATCTAAGCGTGGCATGCGTCGCTCGCATGACTGCGTGAAGAAGCCGACTTTGTCGATCGATTCATCGACAGGTGAAACGCACCGTCGTCACCAGGTCACCGCCGACGGTTATTACCGCGGCAAGAAAGTCCTCGATACGCAGACTGATCTCGAGGACTGAGTCCTCCCGTAACATGACCGCAGCCGTGGTCATAGCTGTTGATGCGATGAGCGGGGACCATGGACCGGTGGTCACCGTGCCTGCGGCGTTGACTGCGCTCGAGCGGCATTCACAGCTGGAGATTCTTCTCGTCGGCCAGCCCGACGTGCTGCACGAGCACCTGGACGATTTGCCCGCGCGTATGCAGATCGTTGCCGCAACCGAAGTTGTCGCAATGGACGAGCCACCAGCCCAGGCATTGCGCGGCAAGCGTGACTCGTCGATGCGCAACGCGTTGGAGCTGGTGCGCGACGGTCGCGCCCAGGCGTGCGTCAGTGCCGGCAATACCGGTGCGCTGGTTGCCAAGTCGCGCTACTTGCTGAAGATGGTCGATGGCATCGATCGCCCGGCCATCGCCTCGGCATTACCGGCACGTGGCGGCAAGACGTGCATGCTCGACCTTGGCGCGAACTCTGATTGCAGTGCGCAGAACCTGCTGCAGTTTGCGATCATGGGATCGGGGTTGGCGCAGGGCGTGTTCGGGGTCGAACAGCCAACGGTTGCGCTGCTCAATATTGGTTCGGAGTCCATCAAGGGCACCAGCCAGATTCGTGAGGCCGACCAACTGCTGCGCCAGACCGGTCTCAACTACCTCGGTTATATCGAGGGCGATGGCATCATGGCCGGCACAGCCAATGTGGTCGTTACTGACGGCTTTACCGGTAATGTGGCGCTCAAGACCATGGAAGGCGCCTGTCGCGAATTACTTTCGATCGTCCGCGAAGAAGTGCAGCGCGGACCTCTACAGCGCGCATTGTCGGGATTGCTGGGCTCCGGTCACAGCGGCCTGAGCCGGCGCTTCGATCCGCGGCGCTACAATGGCGCCAGTTTGCTGGGACTGCGGGGTAGTGTCGTCAAGAGCCACGGCGGTGCCGACGAGCTCGCTTTCGGTTACGCTATCGACGAAGCAATCCTCGAGGCAGGTGGGGACCTGCCACAACGAATCGCACAATGTGTGTCGCAAGCCGCTGTAACACGGGAGGCAGTCTGAGTGTATTCACGTATTGCAGGAACAGGGCGATGCCTGCCCGATAACATCGTTACAAACGCAGACCTGGAGAAGCGTGTCGATACCACTGATGAGTGGATTCGCACACGAACCGGTATACGCCGCCGACACATCGTCGATGGCGAAACCACTGGCGACCTGTGCGAGGGTGCGGCTCGTGCTGCGATGGAGGCCGCCGGTATCGGCCCTGAAGACGTCGGCCTGATCGTTGTCGGCACAACGACGCCAGACCAGGTGTTCCCGAATATGGGTTGTCTGCTACAGGCCCGTCTCGATATACACGGCTGCCCTGCATTCAGCATAGAGGCGGCCTGTACCGGGTTTATCTACGCACTCAGTATGGCAGACCAGTTCGTCCGTGATGGCAAGGCAAAGTATGCTCTCGTCGTCGGCGGCGAAACGCTGTCGAATATAGTCGACTGGAGTGATCGCGGCACCTGTGTGTTGTTTGGCGATGGTGCCGGCGCTGTCGTCCTCGAAGCCAGTGAGGAGGCAGGCATCCTGTCGACGCACCTGCATGCGGATGGCGCGTACAAGGACCTGTTGTACTTCCCCTCAGGTGTAGGTAGTGGTTTTGACCGACTTCGCGAAGGCAAGGATTTCGTGCAGATGCGTGGCAACGAAGTCTTCAAGGTTGCCGTCAATACGCTCGGTGGCATCGTCGAGGAAACCCTCGAGGCAAACAAGATGACCAAGAGCGATCTGGATTGGTTAATACCGCACCAGGCCAACATCCGCATAATCAATGCCATCGCGCGCAAGCTCAATATGCCGATGGAGCGGGTAATACTGACCATCGAAGACCACGGCAACACGTCGACAGCATCGGTGCCAATGGCACTCGACGTCGCCGTCCGTGATGGAAAAATTCAACGCGGTGATGTAATGCTGCTGGAAGCCTTCGGTGGCGGTTTCACCTGGGGCTCTGCACTGGTTCGCTACTGAGCGCAGCTATCCTTTAATCAGGTTCTGCCAGACAGTGTCGGTGCGCCAGCTGCCGGTCACACTGGTTTTTTGGTCGGCGTCTACAGCTTCAGCATCGCGGATGCGCTGCTGCCATACCTTGTATGGATGCCATTCCGGCGTCGTACTGCCAGTGTCTTTCTTTGAGTCATTGCTCATGTTTTTTCCCCCGATTCTGAGTTGGGCAAACGTAGTGTAGCTGGCCAATGTCTACATTTCTGTGACAGCCATCACACTCGGCTGGAAAATGAACCGTCGCAAATGTGACATATAGTCAGGAAACGTGACGGGGTTCACAGTCACGCACACAGCGAGGATTTGACATATGTCCCGATTAATTGATCTGAGTCATCGTATTGAACACGGGAGGGCAACATATCCCGGTCTGCCGGCGCCTCAGGTCGGGCCTTATCGTAGTCATGATTCCAGCACTTCTGAGTATAGCAGGGATGTCGGCTTTCATATTGCCGCGGTTAACATAGTCGGCAACACCGGCACCTACACCGACGCGCCATTCCATCGCTATGCCAACATGCCGGACATCGCCGCTATCGACCTGGAACGGCTGGTAAATCTCGATGCTGTCTGCATCGCGGCTGTCGGCGTGACGCTAATAGATCGGGATCATTTCGTCGGTCATGTCCTACACGGCAAGGCGGTACTGGTTTACACCGACTGGAGTCGTCACTGGGGTACCCCGGCCTACTTTTCCGGTCACCCGCACCTCAGTGCCGCTGCGGCACGATATCTGGTCGAAGCGGGCGTCGTACATGTCGGCATAGACTCTATGAATATCGATGCGACCAGCGATCCGGACCGGCCGGTACACAGCCGGCTGCTGGCCGCAGGCATCCCGATAACCGAGCACCTGACACGTCTCGATCAGCTGCCGGGGCGTGGCTCGCGGTTTTTTGCCGCGCCGGCACCGGTTTGCGGCGCCGGATCGTTTCCCGTACGCGCTTTTGCGATCGTCGACTAGGCCGGGAACATTCTCCCAATGTTAAGGAATGTCGGCCGCGGCGTTGCATTTCACTTTGCAATTACGGTTTGATTACGCGGTCGCAAAAATCGCGGATCGCATGGCGATAGCGCGTGTAGAGCGGAATGACACTAAACCAGCCCAAGCCGTCAAATGGCCATGTCGATACCACGCCACCGCAATGGTCGCAGGCCGTACTGCGTGCAATTGTTGAGACCCAGGCGCATTTTGACCCGGCCGCGACCCAGAGTGAAACCGCCGCATCGGTACTGGCGATAGCCATGCGTTTACTCGGTGCCAGCAGTGGGCTGCTGGCATTCGTCCGTGATGATGAACCGTATCGTCTGCATGATGATATCGACGGCAGTTGTGATCGCGAGCAGGTGCTCGAAATCCTCGATGATCTTGCCTACGACGCGTTGCATGCGGGCACGCTTACCTATCGTGATGGCTCCTCAGGCAGCGAGCTGGCGTTGCTGCTGCAGCTGAATAAAGACACCCACGGAATTATGGCACTGACAGGCTTTGCTGCCTCGCCATCGCCAGCACGGTTGCGCAGCCTGCAGCCATTTACGACTGCCGTCGCCGCAGTCCTGCGCCAGTTCCAGGACGACCTCAGCAGCTCGCAGGTTGGGGCGGTTATTGACTCGATGGTCGAAGGTATCCTGACCTTTGACGACAACGGAGTCGTGCGTGCGATTAACGCCGCGGCAGAGCAGGTTTTTGGCTACAACGCCGGTGAGATCGAGGGTCAGCGAATTTCGTTGCTGGTGGCCGAGCCATTTGCCAGTGAACTCGATGACAACCTGCAAAGCGGCAGCGTCCAGCAAATGCAATTCCCGGGTCGCGAGTTCGAAGGCCGGCGTCGCGATGGCACGACATTCCCGATGGACGTGTCGCTGAGCCAGATCGAAATTCAGGGTCGCAATCTTTATCTTGCAGTCACGCGTGACATGACCGAATGGAAAGCCCGCGAGGAGGCGGCCGAACAGGATCGTCAGAATACCGCGACATTGGAACAGCTGGCCCGGATTGACGCAGTAACTGCGATTGCCAATCGCCGTCACTTTGACGAGGTTCTTGGCAAGGAAGTGCGCCGGTCGGCACGTGATGGCCGTAACCTGGCGTTGATTCTTTGCGATATCGATTTTTTCAAGGCATTCAATGATCGCTATGGTCACCCCGCAGGTGACAAGGCCTTGCACGCGGTTGCGCAGGCGATAGACAGCTGTTTCAAGCGGGCCGGGGAGCTCGCCGCCCGCTATGGTGGTGAGGAATTCGGCGTAGTCATTGCGGGTGCCGATGCTGACGCGGCGCTGGTGTTGTCGGAGAAAATGCAAAAGCGGGTGGCTGAGCTTGCGATCCCGCACGGTGCTTCACCGGTGGCCGAGACCGTGACACTGAGTATCGGCATCGCCAGTGTCATTCCCGGACCGCATTACGATCCACTCGAACTGGTAAGTGCGGCGGATCGTGCGCTTTACCAGGCGAAGGGCAGCGGTCGCAATCGTGTTGTCGTCGCTGAGCAAGCAACGCACCCGAGACAACTCAAGGCGCTGTGAACGCAACCACGTCAGACCGGGCGCTGACACCGACAAACTGGCACCGCAGCGTCCGCGCAGCCTGTGCCAGCGATAACCAGCTACAGTCGATCATATCCGAGTTTGGCATCCCGCCCTTTTGGCGCCGGGCGCCGGGTTGGCAGACGCTGGCGCAAATTATTCTCGAACAACAGGTCTCGCTGCACTCCGGTCGGCAGGCCTGGTTGCGCGTGCGCCGGGCGGTGCAGCCTTTCAATGCCGGGCGAGTAGTCGACGTCGGCGCGGCACCATTGCGTCGTGCCGGTGTAACGCGGCAAAAGGCGGCCTACCTGGTCGACCTGGCCGAAGCCGTAACAACAGGGGAGTTTCAGGCCGCAGCACTGGGTCGGCTCAGCAATGAGCTGGTGCGTGAGCGACTCTGTGCAATGCGCGGGATTGGGGAATGGAGCGCAAATTGCTACCTGCTGCTGGCCATGTGTCGCGCCGATGTCTGGCCCGATGGTGATATCGCCCTGCAGCAGGTCGTGAGTGAGCGATGGGGTATTCCGCGCCATGGGGATCGTTCAGCGCTGGTGGCTGGATTCAAACCCTGGCGTAGCGTAGCTGCGCGCCTGTTATGGCACGACTATCTCAGTCGGCGGCAACGCTGACTTCGTTTTCGACGTAAGACAACTGGAAGCGGCCGTCGAGGCGCGGGGAGTCGACCGCGACCGGTGTATTGAAATCGATCTCGCCTTCGGCCACGAACAGGTCAGACAGATCAACCGTGGCGCCCAGTCTGCGCAGGCCGTCGCCACGATCCGGGATGTAATCCGAGATGTCGATATCGCCCTCGATAAAACGCAGGCGCTCACTGACATAGCAATTGCGATAACGGCCGCGGAAACTGTCATCGCGCCCAATCACACCCTGATCATCGCCGCTGGCATCACTGGTCCAGGACAACGATGCCTGCCCGGTTCCCTGGGTCGCGTCATTGTCGCAGTCAATCGCCACGGGTGTGTTGAGATTCGATCCTTCGAGCACGGTACGGTTGGCTTCGACATCCGTAATCACAAGCTCGGCGAAGTACAGCGCACGTACCAGTGCATCCAGCATATCCAGCGCCAGCGCCGCTGCGCGGATGTCGTCTGCGACGCTGGTGTCGTTGCCGAGGGCATCGAACTCGGCCCATGTGTAATCGACGGCTGCCGCTGAACCTACCGCGATCCCGACACCATCGGTGGCGATCGTGACCACCGTGGTGGTGCCATCGAAGTCACTCACGTATTGCCCCGAGAGCGGGTTGGTGTCGAGGCTGAAATCGATAGTGTCGGTTACATCGATGACCGTCGTCCCGCTGAGCGTCTCGTCAGCAGATTTGGACGTGAAGCTGAGGTCGAATTCACTGCTCGGAGCAAAGGTCACTGAGGCGCGGTCGAGTGTCAGTCCATCACCAGAGAATCCGCTGTAGCTGCCACTCAGCGTCAACGTCTGCAGCGTGTCGGTGCGAATGTCTATTTCCCGGCTGACACCAGTGGATGCTGTCACGGTGTAATTGACGGTTACCGCAACTGGAGGATCAATGGTGCCATCCTCCTCTGTAATGCTGCTGGCGAGAAGCGTAACGACACCGACGAGCGAAACGAACACGAAAGCAAAGCGGTTTTTCATTCTCTTTCCAATTTGTTTAGCACAAGCAAAGCGACGAGCAGGCCGCAGACGCAGGCAACCACGTCCAGTCGATCAAAAGTCCATTGCAAACGAAAGCCTGCAAATTGAACCGGTGGCGATGGTAGCAGTTGCAGCAATTCTGCGATGACTTCGACACTGCCCCAGGCCAATGCGGCCAGCCACCTGGCAGTCCGCATTTCAAAGCACAAGGCAATCGCGATCGCGAAGGCCACGGTGTGCAGAAAAGAGGGTAGATTGGCGAATGCGGCTGCGCTGCCGCCCATTGCGTAGGCGCTATCAGGGCGCGCCCCAAGGTAGACCAGCGCACCGGCGAACAGAGCGAATAACGCAAACAAAGCCGTATCGCGGCGAGACATAGACCACATGCAGCTAGTGTATCAGCGTCGTTTAGCCGTGTTGATTATGCGCTGCAGGCAGAATGGCGCTATGGCTTTCGCTAACGTCGACCATGAAGCCACGTATCTTGACCGGCCGGGCCTGTTCGTCACGGACTACGTTGACGATGTCATGGATCCAGACGACCTGGCCATCGGCGCCAACCATGCGGTACTGGTGATCGAAGTTTTGCAGGCGGCGACTGTTGTCCCAGCGCGTACTGGCGGCCTCCGCAGCGTCGTCGGGATGCAGTGCATGCAGCCAGAAATCTTCGCTGTACCATTGCTTGCGTGGAAAGCCCAGTATCTCTTCTGCCTGCTCGCCGACGTAGGTGATCTGGCGTGTTTCGACATCGGCTTCCCACGGAATCAGGCGTAATACTTCGGCCAGTTCCATGAAGCGATCCTCACTGGCCTGCAACGCCGCGGCGGCTCGTCGTCGCGCCGTCTCGGCTTTTACCCGGTCGGTGACGTCGTGAAGTATCACCATGCGCCCTGGCTGGCCGGAGCGCGACAGGTACTCAGATGAGGTGACTTCGACAAAGTGGACCTGGTCGCGATCATTGGCGACGCGAAAGTGACCACCGTAATCGCCATCTCCCGTCAGTACCCGGCCCAGCCGAATCTGGTCGACCGGCAGGAAGAAACTGACGAAAGGTGTATCGAGAACTTCTTTTTCGGTAACGCCGAGTATTTCGCGCCCGCGCCTGTTAAGTGTCTGGATGCGACCGTTGCTATCCAGCGTCAGCATTCCGATCGGCGCATGTTCGAGCAGGCTACCCAGGTATTGCACGAGTTCGGCACCCTGTGGTGACCCATTACCCGAGCCGGCTGAGTCGGCATTACGCCGGTAACTGCAACGACGATGGGCGCGCTTGACGGCGCGGCGAATAAATTCCGACAGTTGCTCGCTGCGATCGACCGACAACAGGTTGACGGCATCGCTCAGAAACGGTGTGTAGTTGATTACACGACGGAATTCTTCTTCCTGCCCGGAGGCAACCAGCGTAATGATCTGGATGTTGCGATCCAGTGTGTAAATCCGTTGCGCCAGCTTGACCGGCTCAGAGACCTTCTGCCCGAGAACGACAACTTCGCAGTCCAGTGTTCCCAGGCCCGATGCCGTCAGTAATTGCTCGACGTTGTCCATGACCGTTATCTCGAGCCGACGCCCGGCAGTCTCGGTCACATCTTCAACGATACCGGCGTCCACACCGACGAATGTCGCACGGCTGCGTAGCGGGTTCTCATTTTTGTCATTCATTTTGGGGAATCACACCTGTCTGCGCCGGCGCGTTAGCAACGACGGCGCCGCGAGCATAGAACACCTGCGGTGGCTTAGCCACTGCATTGGTCACACTGTATTGGACCGCGTCGGCGTGAAAACATGGCACCCGGGTAGCCGTGAACTCAAGTTATTGAATCCTATGTAAATACCGCGTGAATATGCCAGCTACTGGTAGGCGCTTGGGCCGGGCGTCCCGAAAAAGCCATTCTTCATGATGGTCAGGTCGGCAAAGTTGACGCTGCCGCTATTGTCCAGGTCCGCATCTGCATCGTTACTGAAAAAGGTCTGCTTCATGATAGTCAGGTCGACAAAATTGACTTGTCCGTCATTGTCCAGGTCGGCGTCGCAGCGATTGCCAAAACCATCATTGTTGCTGTCGTGCTGATCGGTATTGGCATCGAGGATGCAGTTGTCACAGGCATCGCCGTAGCCGTCGGCGTCGCTGTCGGCCTGGCCAGCATCGCTGACCGCGGGGCATACATCGTCACTGTTGTAGATACCGTCACTGTCCCGGTCGATGCCGATGCGTACGCCAGTACCTGGAACTACCGCAGTAAACGTCAGTTCCTGTCCCGCAGTCTGTGCCAGTTGCTTCAATGCTGTAGCACTTAATGGCGTCTCGTTGGCACTATCGCTTTGAAAAGTACCATCGGCCAGTCGGACCCAGCTGCGGGCGACGTTGCCAATGCGGCCGCTGACGACGATATCGGCTTCGGTAACGGCACCACCGAGGATCTGCGATACGAATGGCGTAGCTGCCCTTTGCAGTAACAGGTCGACGCGATCCTCGATGACCTGCGGAGAGTCGAATGCCAGCGTGATCTGCTGACCAACCACCGGTGCCAGGTCGGTATCGAAGGCGAACATAAAGGCTTCCATATCGGCGCGTTCGGTGTCATTGAAAAATCCGGTCGTGCCGAAAGGCGTAACGTTCTGATTGAACACCGTCGCCTGGAAGAAGCGGAACAGTGTGTCGGTGCTGCCATCGTGGAGGAACCCGGTAGCGCGAACCTGGTCGCCAGCGTGGGTATTGTTGCCGCTATTGAAGAACTCAACAGCCGGCATACCGAACATCCCGACCTTCTGGTACATATTGCGCAGGTGCGGGATCTTCATGGTCTGCTCTTCGTCTTCGAAACTGGCATGTTTGCCAGTACCGAAGAAGCCTTGTGCGGCATCAAGACGGTGGCATCCTTCGCAGGTAAAGCCGTCACCATTGGGGTCGCCGAAAATGTCGACCGGGGATCCATCCATGCGGCGCGGGCCGAAATACAGGTCGCGACCGGCCTGTTCCGACGCGCTCAGGCTGTTATCGATCCCACGCACAGGGTTGGGCGGCAAGGTCAGGGTCAAAGCGAAATCGGCGAACAACATCATGTTGGCCGGACTCAGGCTACTGGCACGACCCACCAGGCCCGGAAAGGCCTCATTGAAGTTGAGGAACGACAGCAGGGCGTCGGTAGCACTGGTGCCAAATTCGCCGACCGCGCGGTCGCCGCGCCAGTGCATCGCCCCGGAATTGAGCATGCCGCGCAATGTTTGCGTCGTCATCGGCCCTTTCATTGGATGCAGGTCGCGAATGTCCCCGGTGCCATTGATCGTCGGTGAGGTCTGGTTGAGTGCGACGGCGATAGTCTCGAGGTTAATCTCCAGCGGACTGCTCTTGAGTTCGCCGTCCGGATTGCCCAGGTCCCAGGCCAGACTGTCCATGTCGCCAAAGATGTGACAGCTGGCACAGGAGGCTTCGCCATTGGATGAGGTCAGCCTGGCGTCGTAGAGAAATGGACGACCGTTACGCACATACACCGGTTCCGGGTTGTGCAGACTGTAGTGACCGCTTTCGCTGCCATCGTCCAGGTCAAACATCGATACCGCGTTGTCGAAACGGGTCAGTGCGTACAGGCGGTTACGACTCTCGTCGAGCACCAGACCCGCCGGGCCACCGCCAGTGGGAGTGAGATAGCCGGCGCTGGACTGCGTCGGGTCAAAAGTGTCGTCATCGAGTTCGCTGGTATTGAACACACCGATATTGCCGGAACCAAAGCCAGCGACATACAGCGTCATACCATCGCTGCTGACCGCCATGTCCAGCGGTGTGGCTATACTGTGGTCGGCAGTTCCCGCCGGTGCTGGTGTAACACTGTAATCGATATGCTTGTTCAGGTGCCGCGCACTGACACTGTTGCCATCGATGATGGTGATACGGGCCTGCGCCAGGTTGCCCTGCACGGTTGAACCGCCACCGCCGGGCCCTTCGAAGCGCACCTCGTTGCGTGACTCGGTATTGGCGACATACAGGCTGCCATCGGCCGGGTTGACGATCATATTGAACAGGACCGTCCCCACCTGTGCATAGCTGACGGAAGAATTCAGCGTGCCGGTGTCGATGGCGAAGACGTCGAGATCGGGTACGTTAAAGCGGATACCGTTGCTCCAGTTGCGGCCGAGTTCGTCGCGCCACTCACCACTGGCATTGTCGTATTTCACGATCAGTCCCACTTCGGGTGCGGGCACGCCGTGCACGCTGGCAGCCGGTCCGGGATTGCCTCCGGGAACTTGCCCACCGGGCAGGCCGTTGGGTGACACCATCCCATCGCCATTGCACGGGGTATTGTCGAAGCCGTTGCACACCATACCTTCAGAGACGACGGCCGTTTGGTTGCCCGAGTGGAAAACAGCGGCATAAACCGTGCTGCCATCGGGGGTGACTGCCAGTGCGCGTGGCGTGTCGCCAAACAACTCGATAATTTTCACCGGTGTGCCACCTATCGTGTTGCCGGGATTGGTGGCGTCATAAACCCAGACATCGGCGCGTCCGACGCCCGCTGTGCTCAGTTGCGGGTCGCCGGCGCCGGGGACCGCAGAAATCGACGGGTGCGTACGATGCTGACCGCGATGTGCAGTCGTAATGAAGGCGAGTTCATCATTGCCGCTACCGGCGAAGACGATGTCGCGCGGTTCGTCACCGGTCAGCAATGTGCGTACGACCCGGGGTGTCGCGCCGGCATCAACTACGCTGATGCTGTCGGACAAATGGTTAACGACCCAGACTTCGTCATTGTTGCGTAGCGCGACGGCAACAGGTTCGAGACCAACCGGAACTGAAGCCAGCCATTGCAGTCCGGCGCTGGCGATGTCGAAAATCTCCAGCGTATTGTCTGGTGTATTGACGGCATACAGGCGGCTGCCATCGGGTGACATTGCCAGTGGACGTACCGGTCCGCTTTCAAAGTTGATCCACAGCTCGGCCTGGGCGGCCCCCCACGTCATGCATAGCATGAGCATCAGCGTAATTACGCGCATTCAAAATTCCCCGCGGTTGACGGTACGACACCTGTTATCGGCTTCTTGTTGGGGTGCGCCCGTAGCGTTAATGATACCGCGTCCGCCGCCTGCGATGCACTGTCATTATGTCGAAGACATCCTGGCACCGCCGCGGGAGGGACTGCCGCTCCGCCACGCTAACAGAGACGATCGCGGCATCGGGGGGCTGGCGCTGCCAGCTTTGATCTTGTCAACTTTTGTGCAGCAGGCGGCCAAGCGGCGCCATCGCGACGCAACTCTCCGCTACAGGCGGGCGTCGCTGCCTTGCCAGCTGGGCCGCTCCATCATGTCGCGCATCCAGCGTACCAGCGAGTCGTATCCGGGTACGGCGCGTCCGCCCTCTGGTGTTTTCATTACCTGGCCGATGATCGGTGCCAGGAACAGGTCTGCTAGCGTTAGTTGCTCACCCGCGATGAACGTACTGTTTGCCAGCGTACGGTCTGCAACACCAAGCTGGTGTTCCAGGCGTGGTCGCAGCGCTTCGATTTTCTTCTCGTCCAGTGGCGCCAGCCCGAGGCGTGGCAGCACGAGATCGCGGATCATGACCTCGTAGTAGTAATCGTTGACGGTGCTGACCCATTGGTTCATCAGGGCCAGAGCGCGTGGCTCTTCGGGTTGCAGTTGCAGACCCTCGAAAACCTGGTCGAGATAACGAGTGATGGCACTGGACTCGAATAGCAGGAAGTCGCGATGCTTGAGCACCGGGATACGTGCAAAGGGATGCAGCGACATGTGATTGGATGAACCGAACTCTACGTCCTTGAGTTCGTAGGGAATGCGTTTTTCGATGCACACCATACACACGGTACGTACGTAGGTACTGGCCGGTGGCCCGTAGATGAGTACGCTCATAATTGCTCCCTGCTTTGCAGTACCGTCCGCCGGCGGGTAGCAGTACGGTCAGACCAGCGGTGCGGGTCTGGAGATATGAAAGCCCTGCGCGTAGTCCACGCCGAGTTGCCGCAGTATCTGCAATGTGTTCGAGTCTTCGACAAACTCGGCCACCGTCAGTTTGCCCATTACATGTCCAATCTCGTTGATTGAACGGACAAACGCAAGATCAATTGGGTCACGGGTAATGTTGCGTACAAACATGCCGTCGATCTTGAGCAGGTCCACAGGCAGGTTTTTCAGGTAAGCAAACGAAGACAGACCGCTGCCAAAATCGTCGAGTGCAAAGCGACAGCCCAGCTTCTTTAGCGAAGTAATGAAGTGCGTCGCCAGCCCGAGGTTGGCAATGACGGCAGTTTCGGTAATCTCAAAGCAAATTGAGCTGGCAGCATGGGGTGCCGTACGCAGGCGCGTCACGACACTTTGCAGAAAGCCGGCATCGGTCATCGTATGACCGGACAGGTTGATACAACAGAGCTGACCGTCGTCGCGGTGGACTTCGGTTTCAGTCAGGTGGTCGAAGGCGCGACCGACGACCCAGTTATCGATACGGGTCGACAGGTGGTAGTTCTCGGCCGCCGGCAGGAAATGCTCGGGTGAGATAAGCGAGCCATCCTCGTCTTCCATGCGCAGCAGGACTTCGTAGTGGCGGCCACCGTCACTGGCTGCGGCAGACAGTCCCTGTATTTCCTGCAGGTGCAGTTGCAGGCGGCCGTGGTCCAGGGCGGCCTGGATCTGGGTGACCCATTCCATTTCGCCATGGCGGCGGGCGATTTCGCCATCCTCGTGATGATGGACGTGAATGCGGTTGCGTCCCAGGTCCTTGGCTGCAAAACAGGCGGTATCGGCGGCGCTGAGAATTTGCGAGACACCTTTGCTCGAGGTGTCGATGCAAACCAGCCCGATACTGACACCGATACTGAAAACCTTGTTGAGCCATGGGAAACGAAACTTCTCGATGGCTTCGCGCAGCCGGTCTGCCATAACCTGCGCATGGGTCAGCGTGGCGTCCTGGAACAAAACGCCGAACTCGTCGCCACCCAGACGCGCCAGCGTGTCGTTGTCACGCAGGCAACCTGGTAGCAGTTCACCGAGGCGACGCAGCAGTTCGTCACCGGCTTCATGACCACAGGTATCGTTTATGACTTTGAACTGGTCGAGATCGAGATAACACAGGACATGATGCTGGTCCTGCTCGGTAGCTCCACGCAGGGCAGCCGAAACATGTTGCTCGAACCCGGCGCGATTGAGTAAGCCGGTAAGGTCATCGTGCAGCGCCGGGACGACTTGTGAGGGTCGTGTCGGGCGCTCGCTCCAGCCGGCCAGGTTGTGCATCTTCACCAGCCAGTAGGCGACCTTACCTTCGTTGTTACTGACCGGGTGCGCCTCGACCAGCACTGCCAGTGCATCTTCGTTGGCACAGCGTAAGCGGCAGCGTTCGCTAAAGGTCATGTGTGACTGCATGCGACGACGCAACCGACCGAGCCAGCCAAACTGGCCGCGACTGCCAATCAGCAGGCGGGGTGAGGCGCCCAGGGCACGTGTGCGGTTGTAACCGGTCAGCTGTTCAAATGCTTCGTTTACGTAAACGATGGTCGGGTCGTTGTTATCGGCGACCGGGGTCAGTAGCAGGACCGGGTCGCGATTGTGTTCGAGTGTGCTGAAGGGGAGGTTGAGAGTCGGTTCCGCGGCGCGCGGTCGGGGTTGCAACGCCAACCCGGTGTTTCCGATCACGATACCGTGTGCCATTTGTTCTGCAGCCCCTCGGGTTGATCACTTAGTTCTTGGTTTTAGCGTGACCGCTTAGGTGTTTACCATAATTACCTCATGCGGTCTGTGATAATAATGCCACAAAATCAGGGCTATGGGTTGCAATTCCCAAAGCGTTAACAATTGAGCTGACGAGCGGTTGCGCAGACACCAGGTCTGTATATAATCACAGGTCTGGATTTATATACAGATAACGGTGCGCCATGCAGGAATTAACTCCCCGTCAGACCGAGATTCTCGAGCTCATCCAGAGCGCTATAGAAGAAACAGGCATGCCACCGACGCGGGCCGAGATCGCCGCCGAGCTTGGTTTTCGCTCAGCCAATGCGGCCGAAGAACACTTGCGTGCGCTGCAACGTAAAGGCGCGATCGAGCTGATACCCGGTGTGTCGCGCGGGATTCGTCTCGCTGACGATGTCGAAACCGGTGTGCCGGTGGTCGGACGGGTGGCCGCCGGTCAGCCGATCCTGGCAGAGCAACATGTCGAGTCACATTACCGGCTCGATCCGTCGCTGTTCGATCCGCGTCCGCACTACCTGTTGCAGGTGCAGGGGATGAGTATGCGTGACGCCGGTATTCACGATGGCGACCTGGTGGCGGTATATCGCACACCCGAGGTGCGTAATCGCCAGATTATCGTTGCGCGGCTGGAGGACGAGGTGACGGTCAAGCGTTATCGACAGAAAGGCAAGGAAGTGTGGTTGTTACCGGAGAACCCCGACTTCGAGCCGATCCATGTCGATCTCGAGCACGAACCCATGGTGATCGAGGGTGTCGTGGTTGGTGTCATTCGCCGCCAGGCCTGACAGCCATTTTTCAAACGGGGGAGGGGAGTGGCCGTCGGGCCCAGCTAAATGGACGAGTCGCGCGACAAATCGTTGTTCGAACTGCTGCATCATCCGCGCATCTGGCGTGGCAACGAACAGGGTGAAGCGCCCACCGGTATTGCCACGGGTTTTGCCGAACTCGATGCCAGTCTGCCCTGGCGTGGCTGGCCGCCGGCCGCGCTGACCGAAGTCCTGCTCAGTCACTATGGTCGCGGGGAACTGCGATTGTTATTGCCAGCACTGGCACGGCTGAGCCAGGCCGATGACGGACGCCGCCTGGTCTGGATCGCACCACCCTGGGTGCCCTATGCACCGGCTCTGGAAGCTGCCGGGCTCGACTTGTCACGTCTGCTCGTCGTGCATGCCGACTCTGCTACCGAGATTTTCTGGGCAGCAGAGCAATCGTTACGCTCGGGTAGTTGTGCCGCAGTACTGGTCTGGGCACGCCAGTGCCAGGACAGTGGTCTGCGTCGGTTACAGCTGGCCGCCAGCGAAGGCGACACACTCGGTATCGTGTTTCGCCCCGACACGGTCGGACAACAGTTTTCACCGGCAGTGCTGCGTTTGTGTGTGGCACCCGAAGCGCAGGGGCTACGTGTCGATGTCATCAAGAATCGCGGCGCACGGCCGGTCACGTTGCAGTTGCCACTCGGTGCCGCGCACACCCGTCGCACACTGACCCGGCTACAGACTAAATCCTGAGCATGGCGGTGTCGCATCGCCAGGCCGTCCTGTTAGCGGCCACCGGACCGGTCCCGCCACCGGCACCACAATCTCCCCCGCGTAGTCGTCACCTGTGGTTGTGCATAGGTTTACCGCAGCTGGCTGTAGAAGCGGCTGGTATGGAGGCCACTGCGGCCGTGGCGATTATCGATGGTGAGGCACGACAGTGCCGTGTCCATGCCACCAATGCACTGGCGCGCGAGCACGGGGTGCGTAACGGTATGGATCTCAATGCCGCTTATGCGCTGTGCCCGGCGCTGC
>JABDKV010000317.1 GCA_013002045.1 Gammaproteobacteria bacterium | reverse complement strand
ATTCTCGGCAATACGCTGGCGTTGCAGAAAGAACATGAAGACTCGAGCGTCACGCTGGTGTCGAAAGATATTAACCTGCGTATCAAGGCCTCGGTGCTCGGTATCCATGCCGAGGACTACTACAACGACCGCACCCTCAATGATGTCGACCTGTTATTCACCGGGGTGGATGAACTTCCGGACGACTTCTGGGATCAGCACAGCAAAGACGTCGATTCCTGGCAGGACGAGGGCCATACCTTTTATCGCATCGAAGGACCCCGCGTCCGCGAGTGGTACCCAAACCAGTTCCTGTACACGCCATCGGACCAGGCCTTCGAGGCGGTCGTACGTGAGATAAACAGCGACGGTAGCGCCATCGTCGAACTGATCGACGATTTCCGCTCGGAGAAAAATAATGTCTGGGGTGTGACGGCACGCAACCGCGAGCAAAACCTGGCACTGAACCTGCTGATGAGTCCCAGTGTCGATTTTGTCACCATCCTGGGCGCCGCCGGAACAGGTAAAACCCTGCTGACACTGGCAGCCGGTCTGACGCAGACGCTCGATACCAATGATTTCTCCGAGATCATCATGACTCGCGTCACGGTGCCTCTCGGTGAAGACATCGGCTTTCTGCCTGGCACCGAGGAAGAAAAAATGGAGCCCTGGATGGGGGCCCTGATGGACAATCTCGAAGTGCTGACCGACAGCCAGGATGGTGGCCAGTGGGGTCGTGCCGCAACCCAGGACCTGCTGCGCAACCGCATCAAGATCCGCTCGCTCAATTTTATGCGCGGGCGCACCTTCCTCAATCGCTACATCATCATCGACGAAGCGCAGAACCTGACACCAAAACAGATGAAGGCCATCATCACCCGCGCAGGTCCGGGCACCAAGCTGGTTTGCCTCGGTAATGTCGAGCAGATCGACACACCGTACCTGACCGAAACTACCTCTGGACTGACCTATGTCGTCAATCGTTTCCGCAACTGGGGCCATTCAGGGCACGTGACACTGATGCGCGGCGAACGGTCGCGATTGGCCGATTACGCGTCTGATATCCTCTGAAGCGGAACCGTCACCCCCTGACAGCGGTCCGAATAACGACTTACGGCCACTTTGCGAGCCCAATGCGACACACAATCATTGCCCTGCTGAGCCTGGCGCTACTGACGCCACAGGTACCGCTCGCCGCGGTCGGTGACGAACTGCCCGATCTCGGCGATGCCGGCGGGGCCGTCATATCCAATAACGAGGAGTACCAGCTTGGCCGCATGATCATGCGCCAGCTGCGCCAATCGGGCGCGCTGCTCGACGATCCAGTCGTAGACGAGTACGTCCAGGCATTGGGGCAGCGGCTGGCATCGCATGCACATGAAGGACAACACAAGTTTCAGTTTTTCGTTGTCCGCGATCCGCGCATCAATGCTTTCGCGTTACCCGGTGGTTTTATCGGTATACACCACGGACTGGTGCTGGCGGCCGAAAACGAGAGCGAACTGGCCAGTGTGCTGGCCCATGAAGTCGCTCACGTAACGCAGAAGCATATCGCCCGCATGATCGAATCGTCCGGGCAGACCAGCCTCATGACCACAGCCGCCATACTGGCCGCGGTTATTGTCGGTGGCGCAACCGGTGCCGATTCAGACGCACTACAGGCGGCCATCACCGTCGCCCAGGGCACAGCGATACAGAGCCAGATCAATTTCACCCGCGCCAACGAGTACGAGGCCGACCGTGTTGGTATCGACATCCTGGCCAGCGCCGGATTCGACCCGCGTGCCGTGGGTTCGTTTTTCGAAACGCTGTCGCGCTACAACGGCTTGGCTGGCAATCGGGTACCGGACTTCCTGCAGACTCACCCCGTTACCAGCGAACGTATTGCCGAGGCGCGCGACCGGGCCGCATTGCTGGCTACACCCGATGTGCCACCGTCGCTCGAATTCGAGCTGATCAAGGCACGCTTGCGTGTAGCCAACTTCGACCTGTCCGACGAGGCAGTCGAGTATTTCGAAGCCCGGCGCCCGGTCAAAGACAAACACTGGCACGAAGCCGATCGTTATGGCTACGCCATGGCGCTGCTGGAATCAGGTCGTGCAGCCGAAGCCTGGAAACACCTGGAATACCTGCTGGAGCAGCGCGAAAGTGTCACCGCGTACCACATAGGGCTGGCACGGGCACAACAGGCCGCCGGCGATATCGCCTTCTCACGCAAAACCTATGAACGCGCAATCGAACTGTTCCCGCGCAATGTCCCGCTGACCCTGTACTTCGGTGAACACCTCGTCCAGACCGGTGACCCGGAACGCGCCCACAAACTGCTGCTCGACCTGGTCAACAACGTCAAGTACACCCAGCCGCAGGTACGCCTGCTGGCGCTCGCAGCCAGTGCTGCCGGTGATACCGCCGACGCCCACTACTACATGTCGGAAGTCCATGTGCTGGCGGGTAACCTGCCACTGGCCGTGCAGCAACTCGAGCTGGCACTGGCCTCACCCGAACTCGATGGCGTGCAACGGGCCCGCTTCGCCGCCCGCCTCGACGAGATCCGCAAACACCTGCCTGGCAAAAAGCGTCGCCGCTTCGAGCCACGCGAAGACCGCCCCGACGACGACTCAACCCGCAGCGCCCGCCGCTGACCGTAGAAGAGTCTGAACGCCGAAAGAATCGCGCAGCGTGCTACCCGCGGCCTCCCCGTAGGAGCGGCTTCAGCCGCGATGGATCGCGCAGCGATCCGCAGGAGGGACGTCAGTCCCGACCTCTTTCTTTATCAAATCAAACCCACCACCCCCGTGAGAAAGAATCGCGGCTGAAGCCGCTCCTACGGCGGCTGCGCCGCCCCACGCTGCGACGAGCGAGCATGCCGTTCGGTACCGGCGGGGTTCGCCCCCCACACGCTGCGACGAGCGAGCATGCCGTTCGGTACCGGCGGGGTTCGGCGGACTGTGCGCGGCATGGACGCCGCGCCCAAGCCTACAG
>JABDKV010000193.1 GCA_013002045.1 Gammaproteobacteria bacterium | reverse complement strand
TGGGAGCAGTTGGCCTGGCGCAGAATTTCTCGGCGATTCGTGCCCTGGCGACCGAAGGTATCCAGGCCGGTCACATGACACTGCATGCGCGCAGTGTGGCGACGGCCGCCGGTGCATCACCGGAGATCTTCGATACGGTAGTCGAGCGCCTGATCGAAAGCGGCACCATCAAGATCTGGAAAGCGCGCGAGATTGTCGCCGATGTGTCGGTGCAGTCGCGTCCCGGTGAAATCGGTGGCGGTGTCAAACCACTTGATGCCGAAGGTGCCAAGGCGGGTGCCGGCAAGATCATCCTGTTTGGCGAGCACTCCGTAGTCTATGGCCGTCATGCCATTGCGGCGCCGGTAGAATTGGCGGTGCAGGCGCGGGTGCACGACTGCGAAGACGGTGTGCACCTGGTCGTGCCTCGCTGGGGTGTCGAGTATCGCCTGCACCAGCAACACGAAAAGCGCCGTTCGTTTGAAAAGCCGGCCGGCATGATCCTCGACAAGCTTGGTCTTAACGATAAGGCCATGCGTATCGAGGTCTACCCGAATGTGCCGCGCGCGATGGGGCTGGGTGGCTCGGCCGCGACTGCGGTCGCAATTATCCGTGCACTCGACGATCACTTCGATCTCGGGCTGACCGAGGAACGTGTCAACCAGCTTGCGTTCGAAAGCGAGAAAGTCGCGCATGGTCATCCTTCGGGTATCGACAACACCGTCGCGACTTTTGGCCAGACTTTGCTCTATCGCAAGGGCGAGCCGTCGCTGATGGAAGAGCTGCACATTCCGCACAAGATTCCGCTGGTTATTGCGATGAGTGGGGTCGAGAGCCTGACAGCGAAAATGGTTGCCCGCGTGCGTAGCGCATGGGAGCGTAATCGTGATCTGTACGAGCGCATTTTCGACCAGATTGACGCGTTGACGTTGCAGGGGCTGAAGGCCATGCAGGACAACGATCTCCAGCATCTTGGTGAGCTAATGAATATCAACCAGGGCTTGCTCAATGCGTTGCAGGTCTCGTGCTGGGAACTGGAAGAACTGATCCAGATTGCACGCGAGAATGGTGCCGCCGGCGCCAAGCTTACCGGTGGTGGCGGCGGTGGTTCGATCATTGCAGTATGTCCGGATGGCACCAGCAACGTGGTTAAAGCGATTCGTGAAGCGGGTTACCAGGCCATGGAGGTCGAGATTGGCTAAGACCGCGCCGGTAGTCTCGAGCGAATCAGAGCGCCTGGTGCTCGTCGACAGCAACGACGAGGTTATCGGTTACGGCTCCAAAGGTGACCTGCACGATGGTGCCGGCACGCTGCACCGCGCCTTCTCGTTGTTCATATTCAACTCCGAAGGGCAGTTGCTGATGCAGCAGCGCAGCGATGACAAGCGCTTGTGGCCGCTGTTCTGGTCCAACTCATGCTGTAGCCACCCTCGCGAAGGCGAAGAGATGGATGGTGCGATTCACCGTCGCCTGCGTGAAGAGCTTGGTATGGAGAGCGAGCTGCACTTTTTGTTTCGGTTTCGCTATCACGCCCAGTTCGGTGACCTTGGTGCCGAGCACGAATTCTGCTGGGTTTACGCCGGTGTCAGCGATGATGCAGTGCAAGTTAATCCAAACGAAGTCGCGTCCTGGAAGTGGATCGATATCGACGAGCTCGAAGCCGATATGGCCGAGCGCCCCGAGGTCTACACCCCATGGTTCCGCATGGAGTGGGAACGCATCCGCCAAAACCACAACGACAAACTGACCGAGCTGCTCGCCCAACAACCCGCGTAAGCACCAACGAATTCCCTCTCCGCCGCGATCTTTTCTTCCAAAACGCCACCTCCCCCGTAGGAGCGGCTTCAGCCGCGATGGATCGCGCAGCGATCCGCTTCCTCCCCTGTAGGAGCGGCTTCAGCCGCGATGGATCGCGCAGCGATCCGCTCCCTCCCCTGTAGGAGCGGCTTCAGCCGCGATGGATCGCGCAGCGATCCGTAGGAGGGACTTCAGTCCCGACCTGTCACGCTTCGCGTTGAGCGAGGTCGTCGTTCGAAAGAATCGCGGCTAAAGCCGCTCCTACGGGGAACAAGCTAAGCTAGAATATGGGTATGGCAATACCGATCAAACAAGCCGCCATGGTGGGCAATTACATCTTCCAGCAAAAGCTGAAAGGTAATAAGCGCTACCCGCTGGTGCTGATGCTGGAACCGTTATTCCAATGCAACCTGGCCTGCGCCGGTTGCGGCAAGATCGACTACGAGAAAGACATCCTGCAACGCCGCATGCCAGTCGATGCTGCACTAAAGGCAGTCGACGATTGCGGCGCACCCGTCATCTCGATTGCTGGCGGCGAGCCACTGATCCACAAGGAGCTGCCGCAAATCGTCGGCGGAATCGTCGAACGCAGGAAATACGTTTACCTGTGCACCAACGCCATCCTGTTGCAGAAACGCATGGATGACTATGAGCCTTCGCCGTACCTGACGTTCTCAATCCATCTCGATGGCAAGCGCGAACGTCACGACGAGTCCGTTTGCCAGGAGGGCGTTTTCGACAAGGCGGTGGCTGCCATCGAGCAGGCGCACCAACGCGGATTCCGCGTGACCGCCAACTGCACGTTGTTCAATGGCGAAGATCCGCACGAGGTCGCTGACTTTTTCGATGAGGCCATGCAGCTGGGGCTGGAGGGTGTCACGGTTTCACCCGGCTACAGTTACCAGCATGCTCCGCGCCAGGACGTGTTCCTCGAGCGGCGTAACAGCAAGGAGCTGTTCCGCGAAGTCTTTCGTATCGGGCGCGAGCGCGGATCAAAATGGGAGTTCAACCAGTCCAGCCTGTTCCTCGATTTTCTCGCCGGTAACCAGACTTACACCTGTACGCCGTGGAGCAATCCGACATACAACATTTTTGGTTGGCAGAAACCGTGCTACCTGCTGGTCGACGAGGGGTACGCCGAGACTTACCAGGAACTGATGGAAACGACCAACTGGGACGACTACGGCACTGGCAAGAACCCCAAGTGCGATAACTGCATGGCGCATTGTGGCTATGAAGGCACTGCCGTAGACGACACTTTCGCCCGCCCATGGAAAGCCCTGCAGGTCGCCGTGCGCGGCCCACGCCTCGATGGCCCAATGGCACCTGAAGTCCCCATCACTTACACCCGGCGCCCCCCACCTCAGGTAAACATTCCCGCAGACAACATCCCGCGCCGCCCGTCATAGCCGCGCTGGCAGCGCAGCCGCCGTAGGAGGGGCTTCAGCCCCGATTCTTTCCCCCGTAGGAGCGGCTTCAGCCGCGATGGATCGCGCAGCGATCCGTAGGAGGGACTTCAGTCCCGACCTCTTTCTTTATCACTTCGAACCAGCACCGTCGTGATAAAGGATCGGGGCTAAAGC
>JABDKV010000275.1 GCA_013002045.1 Gammaproteobacteria bacterium | reverse complement strand
ATGGCCTTTTTGAAAATACTGGGGTTGGAAGTCACTCCCGCCAGGCCATCTTCATCTATCAGGCGTTGCAGTCCGCCCTCGTCGAGCAGGCCACGATCGATGTAATCGAGCCAGATGCTTTGGCCATATTGCTTCAGTGCAATCAGTGGGTTGTCCATTGCCGTCCCTTTGTGTCGCGAAGCGGCATTGTATCGAGTCAAATGTGCGAAATGTAAAAAGGGCCGATGGCTTTCCAGACACCATCGACCCTTTGAGTCAGTTTTATCAGCTACTTAGCGTAGCAAGCTCAGGTAAAAATCAAGCTTTTTTCTTGAACTGACGATAGGCGAACAACAGCACCAGCGCGCCAACGATGGCAATCGCGAAGCTGCCGAAGTTAAACCCGGTGACCGAGCCGAGGCCGGCCAGCGAGGCCAGGAAGCCGCCAACGACCGCTCCGGCGATACCGATCAGCATCGTTACGATAATCCCACCGGGATCGTCACCCGGCATGATGAGCTTGGCCAGCGCACCGGCGATTAATCCAAAAACAATCCAACTCAGAATCCCCATTCTTCTCCTCCGTTGTTACTCGATACCGAGCAATTCGACTTCAAAAACCAATGCCGCGCCCGGCAGAATCTTCGGTGGCGCACCACGCTCGCCGTACGCAATCTCCGATGGGCAGATCAGCTTCGACTTACCGCCGACTTTCATTTTCTGCACGCCCTCGGTCCAGCACGGGATAACACGGTTGAGTCCAAACGTAGCCGGCTCGCCGCGTTCCACGCTGCTGTCGAAGACCGTCCCGTCGCGCAGCGTGCCGTGATAATGCACGGTGACAGTATCGGTGGCTGCGGGCGACTCACCGTCGCCAGGCTGCAACTCGAAGTACAACAACCCGGACTCGTGACTGACGGCCCCTTCTGTCTTGGCTTGTGCTGCGACGAATTCAGCAGATTTCATGCGCTCGGAGTCGGCCGCGGCCTGGGCGCGGGCGCGGGCCAGTTCGGCTAACTGCGGTCCGTAGGTCTCCATGTCGACCTGCGAGTCGACGCCATTGACACCATCCGCCAGTCCCGCCTGCACCATGTCGAGTTCGTCGGCCGTTAATTCATAACGTGACAGGTTCTGCGAGATGGCCATGCCGAGCGCGTAGAACAACTTTTGCTCGTCTGTCTCTGGCTTGGCCGGTTGGGTCGCTTCGCAGGACAGCGTGGTCATCAGCACTGCGACTAGCAGGAAAACGCGGTTCATACTGGGCCTCGGCGGTTCAAAAGGAGGCTCACCCTACCGAAATGGCCTTGCAGCGGCAAGCATTTCGCCGCTGCCGGGCAATCTTTTACAACTGGCGTAACCGCACGTGCTGCAAAGTAAAAAAGTTATAATCGTGGCATGAATAAGGAGACTACCGGAGCGGCGCGATTCCAGGCTTTGCTGGCGCGACGCGGGCTGGCGCAACGCATGCGTCGCCTGCCTGATTCGACCCGCACCGCAGCCGAAGCGGCGGCCGCTATCGGTTGCGAGGAAGCCAATATCGCCAAGTCGATCGTTTTCCGCTGCGGGGACGGGGCCGTGGTGGTGGTCGCCAGTGGCGTCAACCGGGTCGATACCGACAAGGTTGCCAGACTGCTGGGTGACCGGGTTGGCCGCGCCGATGCCGAATTTGTACGTGTGCACACCGGCTATGCCATCGGTGGCGTCCCGCCCTTTGGGCATCCGGAGCCGTTACCGACGCTGATCGATGATGACCTGTTTCATCTGGGCGAGATCTGGGCAGCGGCGGGTGGGCCCTACGAGGTGTTTCGCACCAGTGCTGACGAGTTGGTCGAAATCGGCGACGCTCGCCGAGCTGATGTACGGGTGGATCCGTGAGCTATCCTCACCGTGATGAACTCGAAGCGGTAATTCGCCAGGTCGCCGAGGCCGCTCGTGACTACCTGGCTGATCTCGACGACCGACCGGTGATCAGCCCGAGGGTCGATGACGCCAATGCGGCCCTACAGCGAGACCTGCCGGAAGAGGGCGAGGGTGCGAGTGCGGCGCTGGAACAGTTATTGCGCTACGCACCGGATGCGGCGGCCGCGTCGAGTGGGCCGCGTTATTTTCATTTCGTTGTCGGTGGTGTGACACCGGCGGCGCTGGGTGCCGACTGGTTTACGACCATTCTCGATCAGTGCGCCTACACCTGGGTGGCATCGCCACTGGGTGTACAGCTTGAGCTGGTCGCGCTCGACTGGCTGCGCGATGTCTTCGGTCTGCCGGATGACTTCAGCGGCATCATGACGTCGGGTGCGACCATGGCTAACTACACCGCGATCTCGGCCGCGCGCCAGTGGTGGGGTGAACAGCATGGTGTCGATGTCTCAGACACCGGGTTGGCGGGGCTGCCACAACTCGATGTTTATTCCAGCGGTCATATCCATGCCAGCATGCGCAAGGTCATGTCCATGCAAGGCATAGGCCGAAATGCTATTCAGACATTCAGTGCCGATGCCCGCGGCACACTCGATGTCGAGGCCTTACGCCGCACATTGGCGGCTCGCGATGGCAAGCCCTGCATCCTCGTTGCCAATGCCGGTGAAGTAAATGCCGGTGACTTCGACCGGGTCGATGTCATGGCGGACCTGGCCGAGCAATACAACGCCTGGTTGCACGTCGATGGCGCGTTCGGACTTTTCGCTGCAGTATCGCCACGCACGAAGCACCTGGTGGACGGGGTTGCGCGCGCCGATTCAGTCATCACCGACGGGCACAAGTGGCTTAACGTGCCCTACGACTGCGGTTTCGCCTTTGTGCGACAGCCTGAATTGTTACGTCAACACTTTACTTACAAGGCGGACTACCTACCCGGGCCGGACGATCCGCGACCGACCATCGGGTCAATGGCCCCGGAGAGTTCACGACGCGCACGGGCGCTGGCGGTCTGGGCAACACTGCAGGCTTATGGTCGGCGCGGCCTGCGTGAAATGGTGGAGGGCCATCTTGACCTGGCGCAGCAACTGGCGCGTCGCATCGA
>JABDKV010000242.1 GCA_013002045.1 Gammaproteobacteria bacterium | reverse complement strand
AAGTCACGATACCCAAGGGCATAACACCCGGTCAGCAGATACGGCTGAGCGGCCAGGGATCTGCCGGTGTCGGTGGTGGCCCGGCCGGTGACTTGTACCTGGAAGTCGAATTTAAACCGCACCCGCTGTACCGGGTTGATGGCAAAGACATCTACCTCGAGCTGCCCGTAGCACCGTGGGAGGCCGCACTGGGTGGCAGTGTAAAAGTGCCAACACCTGACGGCGAGGTAGAACTGAAGATTCCGGCGGGGTCGAAGTCGGGCCGCAAGCTGCGACTGAAGCAACGCGGGCTGCCGGCAAAAACACCAGGCGACTTCTACGTGGTGTTGAAAGTTTCAGTGCCGGCTGCTGCCAATGACGAACAACGCGAGGCCTGGAAAAAACTGGCGGCGACTATGAACTTCGATCCGCGCGCCGGACTGGGGGCGAAGCATGGCTGATTCGCACAACACCCATGACGATCTACTGCTGAGCCTGGCCGAATTGTGCCGCGCCGGGGATATAAGCGCCGAGCAACTTCTGGGACTGATCGAAGAAGGCGTCATAGAGCCGCGAGGACGTGATCCGCGACAGTGGCAGTTTCACGCCATCAGTGTTCGTCGCGTCCGTTGCGCTCGGCGCCTGCAGGACGACCTCGGAATAAACCGCGCCGGGGTCGCGTTGGCCCTCGACCTGCTCGACGAAATCGAGCGGTTGCGGCGTCAGCTGCAACTACCGCGCTGAGTTATCCTCGCGCTGTGCCGGGCCGGGCCGCAGATCGTCGAACAAGATCAGTCTCTCTTTACGGTGACTTTTGCTGTCGATATCCCCGCTGAGCCAGCGATCATCGGCGTCAATGATTTTTTCAAGCAATCGGTACTCGGACATTGCTGCATCAGCAGTCAGCGCTTGCTGGCAATTGTTTGCCTGCTTGGTCTCGAGCAGGTGTCGCATCCGGTCTTCGGCGGCGATCGCCGCTCTGCGGTAGTCGTCGTCAATCCGCTTGTGCTTGAATGTACGGCCGGCAAGGGTCAACGGACTCAATAACGCCGCGCCCACCGTGTAACCGCTCATGACGCCACGGCGACGCAATTGTTCGTCGATGATGGCATCACGCAAGGCGTTGGCCTTGAGGATTTCGTCATCGAGTGCGTCGCAGGCGAGTTCGTCGTCGGCGGGCATGACCCGGTCGAGTTCGGGGAAACGACTCCATTGCGTGCAACTGGTCAGCGTGCAGGCGATCAGCATGACAAACAGCAAGCGGGTCATCGTTTTGATCGCAGGAGCAGAATGTCAAATATCAGGTCGACGGTTCCTTCGGCCAGGTTCCGTGTCAGGACCACACCGGTTGCGACACCGGCACCCACCGCCGCGCCGGTCGCCATCTTTCGGCGGCTGGCCTGGCGCGACTCGATAAACACGATTTCCGGGTAGGTAATACGGACGTCCTCGCCTTCGATTGCCTCGTCATTGACATCAACGACGCGGAACGCGCGGCGTTGGCCGTCGCTGGTCAGGATACGGATGTAGTCACCCTCAAGAATGACGGCTGACTGGCCAGGATCTGTGGCTACAGGGCGCATTGAACAGGCATTCAACGCCAACGCAACGACTATGCAAAAGCTGCAAAAACTGAGCTTGATAACGCCCCCTTGACCCGGCGTCGCCGGGATTGCTCACCACGATTTTAGACCAGCCGGAAATCGCTTCCGTTCCTCGGTTCGTCATGGCCACACAAGTGTCTGTTTTTTCGTGGGTTTTTCTTGGTATGGATATTGCTTTTATTGCTCTTTAATTGAAAGGAGTAGCGATTCGATGGACGAAACAAGACTGGAGAGGCTGGTCGAACTGATCGGCGAGTTCAATAACGCAATGCTGGTGACCCGCAGCAACGATGGTGAGTTGCGATCACGTCCGATGGCAATTGCCGATGCTACGGACACGGCGCGGCTGTGGTTCATCACCAGTAACAAGAGCGGCAAGCTCGAAGAGCTGACGGATTATCCGCAGGTCAACATCGCGATGCAGGGCGATCGGCATTACCTGTCGATTTCGGGTACCGCAAGGGTCAGCAAAAACCGCGAGCGCATTAAAGAGCTGTGGAACCCGATTAATAACATCTGGTTTGAAGGGCCGGATGATCCGACAACGATCCTGCTGGAGATTGTGCCGACTACAGCCGAGTACTGGGACAACTCCGGGGCCGAGGGACTGAAGTTTCTGTTCGAGAGTGCCAAAGCGCTGCTCAGTGGTGACGATCCCGATTACGACGAGAGTCAGCACGGCAAGGTCGAGTTTCCCGATCGTCAGATCCAGACTGGTTAATTGCCGCTGAACCGTAGGAGGGGCTTCAGCGGCGATTCTGTCTGGCCAAGTTGTTGGTCCGTCGTTAGAAAGAGGTCGGGACTGAAGTCCCTCCTACGGATCGCTGCGCGATCCATCGCGGCTGAAGCCGCTCCTACGGGGAGGGACTGGCGCGCGCAGCGCGCGTAGGAGGGGCTTTAGCCCCGATTCTTTCTCACGAGCTATTTGCCCCTCCCTCTTTCGTAGGAGCGGCTTTAGCCGCGATTCTTTCTCACGATGATGTTTTTTCGCGCCGGGGAGAAAGAGGTCGGGACTGAAGTCCCTCCTACGGATCGCTGCGCGATCCATCGCGGCTGAAGCCGCTCCTACGGGGGAGGGAATGGCGCGCACAGCGCGCGTAGGGCGGGGATGGGGTTACTGGACCTGCAGGTTGGTGGGGGCGTTGGGGGCGGTGTTGTCGACGTTGAGCTGGGTTGTGACTCGGCGGTAGTTGAGGTGCTTGTCCCAGGCGATGACGTCGAGGAAGTAGCTGCC
>JABDKV010000208.1 GCA_013002045.1 Gammaproteobacteria bacterium | reverse complement strand
ATAACCGTCGGTTCCAACAGCAACATCGGTGAAAAGGGGATGGGTGCCGAGCAGGATCGCGCAGCAATACACGAGTACGATCTTGCCAGCGGCGAGATGCGGCTGTTTGCCAGTGGTTTACGCAACCCGAATGGTCTCGCATGGCAACCCGAAAGCGGCGCTTTGTGGACGACAGTCAATGAGCGTGATGAGCTCGGTAGCGATCTTGTACCCGACTACATGACGACCGTGGTCGATGGCGGTTTTTATGGCTGGCCATGGAGCTACTTCGGTGAAAACGTCGATACCCGCGTGCAACCGCCGCGACCCGACCTGGTCGCCACCGCATTAAAACCCGACTTCGCCCTGGGCCCGCATGTTGCCGCACTCGGTCTGCACTTTTATACCGACACATTATTCCCGTCACGTTATCGCAACGGTGCCTTCGTCGGTCTGCATGGATCGTGGAATCGCAAGCCACGCAGCGGCTACTCAGTCGTGTTCGTTCCTTTCCGCAACGGCCAGCCGATTGGCCCGGTCGAAGACTTTCTGACCGGCTTTGTCGTTGATGACGTCGCGCGCGGACGCCCGGTCGGGGTTATCACCGACAATCAGGGCGCACTGCTGGTAGCCGACGACGTCGGCAACGTTATCTGGCGAGTAACACCCGCGCGCTGATCAGCTACAGTCGTTGGGCAAGCCGCTCGGTCCAGGTGCCGCAAAGAATGCCTGCTTCATACTCTGCAGGTCGGCAAAGTTGATCGCACCGTCGGGTGTGCCACCGGCCCCGGAAAAATCGGCGTCGGGATTCCAGTTGGCCTGACCCTCGGAAGTGAAGAACGCCTGTTTCAGTTCGGTCAGATCGAGGAAGTTGACCACGCAATCGTCATTGCCAGCGGCGCCGGCGATGTCGCGATCGCAGGCATTGCCAATATTGTCGCCATCGGAATCGACCTGGTTCGGGTTGGCCACGACCAGGCAATTGTCCACCGCATCGGCGATACCATCACTATCGGCGTCAGGCAGGTCGCCGAAAAAGCTCCAGTAATCGGTGCGCAACGAGACGTCGGCTCCGGTGTTGCTGACCACAGCGATGACGACATTGATCAGCTGTCCGTTACCCCCGGCACTTACCGGTACTGCGTCGAGCACGCCGTTGCCGCCAAAAAAGACGCTGTTGTCGTCGGCAAAATCGGACAACGGTATGGTCACCAGTTGCCAGCCGGCACCCGACACCGCACACGGACCGGTCGGCGATACCGTGCAGTCGTTTTCGAATTCATCGTCACTGGTATCAAACTGACCATCGCCGTTGTCATCTTCCTGCAGGTTGATTGCCAGCGTGGCGTCGACACCCGCGTCCGGATTAATCCAGAAACTGAATTCACTCATACCATCCAGCGACATTGGCTTAGCACGCCCGAAGCCGCCGAGATAGCCAGGGGTGCCCCCAGAGCCCCAGCCTGTCTGCAACGATACGTTGCCACCATTCTCGGGTGGCAGATCGGTGAAGTTGGCATCTATACCGCCGCCACCGATCCCGTCGAAAACAAACCAGCCGTTGGCGAATGGATTTGCATGCTCCATGTTGTCGAACAATCGCTGTGGTGGCAGCTGGTTTTCCGGTGCCTGGTAGACACGGACATAGTCGACCACGAATTCAGCGGGAAACATTGTTGAGCCATCCGGCGAGCCAGGCCAGTTTCCACCGACCGCCAGATTCAGTAGGAGATGGAACGGCTGATCGAAAGGCGCGGGAAAAGCGCCACCGGTGGAGAACCACCAGCTGCGGGTGCCGTACAGTACGCCATCGACATACCAGCGGAACTGGTCAACGTCCCATTCGACTGCATAGACATGGTAGTCACCTGAGTCGCCCGGCAGGTTGTAGCTTGCTGTCGTGTACTGGTTATCGGGTGCGGCACCGCCGTAGTGCAGGCTGCCGTGGATGGTGTTGGGTTCGTTCCCGACCATCTCCATGATGTCGATCTCGCCGCTGGCCGCCCACGTACCATAAGCATTATCGGTCGGGAGCATCCAGAAGGCCGGCCACAGGCCCTGCCCGGGTGGCAGCTTCGCCCGCATCTCGAAACGCCCGTAGCGGAAATCCCCCATTCCCAGCGTACGCAGTCGTGCAGAGGTGTACGCATAGCCGAGATAGGTCTCCGCTTTTGCGGTAATAGTTAACTTGCCATCGGCAACGGTCGCGTTCTCGCTACGATAATACTGCAGTTCATTGTTGCCCCAGCCCGGTATGCCGTAAGCCTGACCATTGCCGATCATTGGCTCCCACTTGTCGAGGTCCAGTTGCGTGCCGTCGAACTGATCCTCCCAGACGAGCACGCAGCCATCGCAAGCTAAAGCACTCGGGGAAAGTGATACCAGAATAAACGCGAGCGCCGTAACCGGCGCTCGCGACAGGGACATTAGATTCATCGGTTTACGGGCAGTTGCCCACTTCCGACGGACCGGGTGAACCAAAGAACTGACTCTTCATGATCGTCAGGTCGGCAAAGTTGACCAGGCCCACACCGTCCAGGTTGGCATCCGGATTGGTGGAGAAAAAGGCACCCTTCATGATCGTAAGATCGACGAAGTTGACCGAGCAATCGTTATTGAGGTCGGCATCGCAGATGTTGCCGTAACCGTCGCCATTGGTGTCGAGCTGACCCGGGTTGGCAACATTGGTGCAGTTATCCACGTCATCGCCGACACCGTCGCCATCGCTATCCACGAAACCTTGTGGCGCGAACAACAGATTGTCGTAAAAGACGCCCGACCCCTGGAAATTCGACGCCGTACTCGAGAATCCGATTTGCAGGATGTGACCTTCGATGTCAGCTGTGATTTCCAGCGGGATTACACCGCCTGTCCACGACAGTGTCACATTGGTCATATCGATTGTCTCGAAACGCGTAACGGCGAAACCGGCATTGGGATCAAGTGTCTTGATAAACGCGATTGCCGTTGTTGTCCCTTCAATGTTGCCGCGCTTGGCTTCGAACGAGAATTCCCAGGTCGAACCTACGTCAGCGGGCCCGATGACCTGCTCCTGGAATACATTCGATTCGACCAGATCGGTGCCGTTGAAATGCCCGTTAGAAGGCTGGCAGCAGTTGTAGTCGCTGTAAATCGACAGCTGTTGAGCGCCCTGGCTGGCGCCACCTTCGCCCGTGGCAATAGCCGAGAAACCGCTACCGCCATTGGGCGCGCCGAATACGCCGTACCCGAACAGGTAATTGCCGCCGCTGTCGAAAACGTTGCCGAAGATCTTCCAGCCTTCGTTCGAAAGCGCATCGGGGTCGTCCATTACCAGACCCTCGAAGTCTTGCGAGTAGACCGTCAGGTCAGCCTGAGCGAGTGGCGAAATACATAGCAAAGCGGTGAAGGCGGTTACCTTCATAAAACGTAGGTTCATCTGTTTAACTCCCCGGAATCGGTTAGGTTTTTACTAATTATGGAGCGCATTTATAGCCTGAAATGACAGCGTTGTCAATTGGCCCGGGCGTGCTGCCAGTCATGCTCAAGGTGCCGGCGTCCCAGGAAAAACAGTGTCGCAGCAAGGACATACAGCGAACAGGTGCCCAGAATGGCATATCTGAGGGCTTCATCGCCAAAACGTGCAGTGAGCGCGTCTGAGACCGCACCGATGACCAGCGTGCCCAGCCCGAGCCCGATCAGGTTATTGATGAACAGGAAGACCGCAGAGGCTGTGGCCCGCATATGGGGACGCACAATGTGCTGAATAGCCGAGGTTACCGGGCCCAGCCAGGCCAGTCCGAGCGCCATCGGAATGAGCAGCGCCACAACGACGATCGGCAGGCTGGAAGCGGTCAGCGCGAGAAAATAAAACGGCGTAATCAGCAGGAACGCGACTGCGGGCACGGTGGCATAGGCGCGTCGATTGCGCGCACCGAAAAAATCGGCTGACCAGCCGCCCAGCCACATGCCGGCGACGCCGCCGATGAGGAAAATACCACCAACGTACAAAGACGCCTCAAACACAGTCAGGTCATAACTGCGGATCAGGAACGACGGCAACCAGAAAAACACCCCGTAGCCCACGATCGAGGCGGTGGCAGCGCCGACGGACAGAAACCAGAAGCTGCGACGCCGCATCAACACGGACAGCACTTCGCCAAAGCTTGCAGTCGGGTTGTCGGTCACACTGTCGTACTGCCCGCGTTGCGGCTCGCGCACAGTTAGTTTGAACACCGGCGCCAGCAGCACACCGGCGATCCCAACTACAAAGAATGCATAGCGCCAGTCGATATGCGTAGCAATGAAACCGCCGAGCAGGATACCCAGTGCGCTGCCAATGGGGATACCAAAAGCATAGACACTGAGGGCCCGGGCCCGTTGCCGGGGTTCAAAGTAATCGGCAATCAGCGAGTACGCCGGTGCGACACCGCCCGCTTCACCGACACCGACGCCGAGCCGGGCAAGAAACAGTTGCCAGAAATTACTGGCCAGCCCACAGAGCGCCGTCATGGCACTCCACAACGCCAGGGCAATAGTCATTATCCAGGTGCGACTGCGTCGATCGGCAAGCATGGCCACGGGAATACCGAGACCGGTATAGAACAACGCGAAGGCAATGCCACCCATCAGGCCGAGTTCGGTATCGCTAAGCCCAAGGTCGGTCTTGATTGCCGGCGCAAGGATACTGACGATCTGGCGATCGATAAAATTAAAGGTATAGACCAGCACCAGCATGAACATGACCCATGCGCGATAGCGTGACGATGGCGGTGACGCTGCTGTGGTCATCTTCAGGTTAGATCCCGATCGGTGAAGCAGAGAGGCCGCCTTGCCCGGCCCGCCGACATTGTGTGGACTGCCATGATGCGACGCAAGCCATGCCCGCAGTGCGGCGGGCAGACTACGGTATTTGGCGCCCGTCGGGCGTTGCCAGTATACTCAGCGCGCTCTTTAAACAAAGGCGTGGAGATACCCGTGAGTAGCGAGCACGACAGGCAATTTTTCGACACATTCATGATCGTACTGGGTGCCCTCGTCGCCTTTACGTTCTTTGTCTACTTTCTCGCCAACTCCATCGGCGATCGCACGCAGGTCCGGTACAACGACGAAAACCCACTGCGGGCGCAACTCGTGGCTGAACGCCTGTCGCCGGTAGCCCAGGTTGCAGTCGAGGGAGAAGCTGCCCCGGTTACCAACCCGGTCGATCTGGTACCCGAAGAGCCACCGGCACTCGGTCCGGCTGCGGCAGTCGACGGCGAAGCTGTATACCAGAGCGCCTGTTTCGCCTGTCACATGGCCGGTATAGCCGGCGCTCCGAAGTTTGCTGACGTCGAGGTCTGGGCGCCGCGCATCGCGCGCGGGCTCGATGCGTTATACGCCAATGCGATTAACGGCTACCAGGGCGAACAGGGAGTCATGCCAGCCAAGGGCGGTCGTGCCGACCTCAGCGATGAGCAGGTCCGGGCTGCGGTCGATCACATGGTAGAAGCTGCCCAATAGGCACCCGCTGACCTAAGCGGTCAGCTGTTGTTCGAGTTGCTCAAGCGTGCGGCCGCGCGTTTCGGGGACTTTAGTCGCCACAAAGACCAGTCCCAGGATGGCGAATATCGCGAACAACAGGAAAGTTGTCGCGTTACCGAGATTTTCCAACTCCCACGGGAAGACCAGTTGCACGGTGAAGCTGACCCCCGAGTTGATCAGCCCGACAAACGAGACGGCCAGTCCGCGTAAACGATTCGGATACAGCTCAGAGAACAACACCCACATTACCGGGCCCAGTGACACGGCGAAACTGGCGACAAAACCCAGAATACCGACCAGTATAACCATCGGGTTAAGCTGCGCCGACGCGGCAATGAGAGCGCTGCGATGTTGCCGGTACTCTTCAATACCGATAATCGCGACCACTGCGTTACGAAACTCACGGTCACTGTCGAATGACGTGTTGCCAAGTTGAGTCTGTAATGGCTGCACAATGGACGCCGGCAGCTCAGCAACATTTTCACCGGGAAGCTGGTAGACCGCTGACGAGAACCCCCACGCCAGCACCAGCATCGACACGGTTATCCCGGTCAGGCCGGCCAGCAACAGCGGGCGACGACCAATCCGATCGATCAGCATCATCGCAACGACCGTGAATACCAGATTAGTCAGCCCGACCAGTACGGCCTGCATGAAAGCGGCGTTGGTGCCGATACCCGATTGCTCGAAAATCATCGGGGCGTAAAAAAACACAGCGTTGATCCCGGTGATTTGCTGCACAACAGCGATCGCGATACCGATCAGCAGAACGGTGCGCATGGCGGGGGCGAACAACTCGTGCCAGCGGCCTTGTTGCTTGTTAGTCGCCTCGCCAGGTATGGCATCGAGTGCGGCACGGGCAGCGACGGGATCAGTCGCACGCGCGAGTATTGCCAGTGCCTCGTCGTCACGACCGTGCATACTGAGCCAGCGCGGACTCTCCGGCACGAAGCGCAGGGCTCCGAGGTAAACCAGCGCGGGCAAAGCTTCCGCACCGAGCATCCAGCGCCAGCCGCTGACACCAAGACTCAACTGCTCGACCACGCTGCCACCCGACTGCCCCAGGCGCAGTATCAGGTAGTTGCTGAAAAACGCCGCCGAGATGCCGATCACGATATTGAGCTGATTGATCGAGACCATGCGACCACGCACCGCGGCAGGTGACAGTTCGGCGATATACATCGGTGCCACAATCAACGCTGCGCCGACGCCGAGCCCGCCGAGCATCCTGGCAGCGACCAGTGTCCAGAAGCCGGGCGCCAGCGCCGACGCGATGGCTGACAACAGGAACAACAACGCCGCCCACTGCAACACGCTGCGACGGCCGTATCGGTCACTCAGCGGACCGGAAACCAGCATGCCCAGCGTCGCGGTCAGTGTCAGCGAGGCAACGGCCCAACCCACTTGCAGCTTGCTAAGAGCAAACTCGGTTTCGATGAAGCCGACCACACCGGAAATAACCGAGGCATCGAAACCCATCAGGAATCCGCCGAGCGCAACTATGGCCGAAACGGTAGCAGTGAATCGGGTATTGGTCTGCATGGGTACCGCCTAACGCACGTAGCGAATATTGTCGAGGTAGACCGTGACCGGAGTCGGGCGTGCTGACAACGTAATGACGAATCCGGTTCGTAGTTTGCCCAGGTCGAGACCGCGTAACGGTATTCGGTACCGTTGCCAGTCCCCGGTCAGAACGATGTTCTCAATCTTCCGTTGTGCCGAGTCTGGATAAGGCTTGTCCTTACCGATCAGTCCGACGCCGATGCTGATTCGCTCACCACCGTACTCACCCCTGGCCCATAGCTCGAGTACGCGCGCTCCCCGCAGGTCAAAGCCGCCGTCAAGATCGCCCCAGTTATTGGCCGGATGCTGCCAGGCAATACCACCCCATCCGGTAGAAGCGGTCAGCCGCAACCGAAGCGCTGCAGTGCCGCCGTCGATACCACCGGGGTATTCACCATCGAGCTCCATGTGGTCTACCTGACCCATCCAGCCCGATGGCACCCAGGGCATGCCGCGGATCGTGTCGTGATAGACATAGAAAGGCAGAGGCGCCCCACCCTTGCCTTTGACCCTTAAGGGCAGGTTTGCGGTCGCCGCCTTCCCGTTGTCGTCATATACGTAGTAGTAAAGGCGGTATGGACCCGGCTGGGCCGGCATTCGCAACGTGGCGCTGTTGCTGTCAGCCGCTATGATCGCTTCGTCAATTCCGGGTGGGATTGGTCGAAAATCGCCGCCGGTGAAGTGTTCGTGCGCTTCCGGACGCAGGACCCAGCGCGCAGTCAGTTTGCCATCTTCGGGATCTTCGGCCAGCGCGCGTACGACGACTTTCTGTTTCGGGCGGGCCACAGCCGATCCCACCAGCTTCAGGCTCTCGATTTCGGGCGCCAGGTTAGCCGCTTGCTGGCCCGTCCACAGTGCCTGCAGCACATCGGTGGCACCCAGCTGCGCACCATCGGGCAGCAACAGGCCAAACCAGGTCGCGGTAGCCTCCATCTTGTAGCCCCAGTTAAATGCGTAGGAGCCCAGTGCAAGACCTTCAGCCGCACGGATAGCCTGATCATAGGCGTAGCGATAGGCGCGGCTTTTCTCCGTACTGCTGGGTTCGAGCGGCGCGTCCCAGTCAGTCTTGCTGACTTCCCATGCGCCCGCCGGACCGAATTCCGTCAGGATGTACGGCTTGCGACCACCTCCCGCCAGGTAGCGCTGGCGCAACGAAGCGGCTCCACCATAGGAATTGATCCCGTGTATATCGATTGCGCTGCTGGAATTAACGGCAGCAATGCGCCCACCCCCGATATCGGCGGTAACCGTCATGGTCGGGTGATGCGGGTCGATCTCCTTTGCCATGGCAGCAATATCGTTAACGGCCCGCCAGATTTTTGGGTTATCACCCTGGGCGAAGCCTTCCATCTCATTGCCGATACCCCATAGCAACACGGCCGGATGATCCTTGTAGCGCTCAATAATCCGACGGGCACGTTGTTGTTGTTCGGCAACCTGCTCCGGATCATCGTAATCGAAGCCATGACGCTCATGACCGAGCCAGATCCCGACTGCAACACTGAGCCCCAATGCATGAGCCTGGTCGAGCAACGGCCCAATACCGTCCCCGTCCCATGTACGCACCGAGTTGGCACCCAGGGCAGCGAGTTCGGCGAGTGGACCGGTGCCACCGGCACCTTTTACGAGGTAGGGCTCGCCACCGCGCAATAGTTGCCAACTATCATCGGCGCGTTCGAGTTCGACAGGAATCGGCTCAGCAACAGCGGCCGCGCAGGCGCACCACAGCAGGACAAGCTGTACACAGCCGCCACCAAAACCCGCAGACCGGTACATGACGTGTCTGTCAGCCAGTCACAGGCGGGCCGTCATGCCCGGCATAGCGTTGGCTGCGAAATCAATCTGCGTCGTCAGCCTTCGTTAACGGAGACTATGCCGTTATCGAAATTCGGCCCCGTGGCAGGTTGATAGGTGTAACCCCACTCTGCCAGCAATGACTGGGTCAACAGTGGATCGCCCGGCACCAGGCGTGCCCAGCCGGTCGATTCGGTGCGATACAGGTGGTCGGCCGTCAGCTCGTTGAGTGGTACCGAGAACGGTACCGGATCACCGCTTGGATTGATGTTGCCGCAGCACTCGAAAAACGTAACCGAGCCGAAAAAATTGTCGAGCACCGAGCGATAGGCCCGCAGTGCCTGCGCCTGAATGATCGGATCGCCAAATCCGGTTACCTGGATCTGAGCATCATAGAGTTCGTGAAAGGCACGCGCCGTGTACCACTGGTTCTCGCCATTGGGACGTCGCGCCAGCGCAGTGGCCCAGAAGTAAACACGCGCCTTGGCACCTTCCGGTCCGGCGGGGATCGCATTTGCCAGTTCGAACTTGTTAAAAGCGTCTTCGTTATTGACGTCGAACTCGACGATCGCCGTGTCGATAAACGGGTTGGCGGGATCATCGAGCACACAGGTCTCGGTGAAAATACCAACGTCCTCACAACTTAGATTGAGAATCGTATCGACGGGTAATGGCGTTGAGCTGATTACCACCCCTTCGTTATTGTCGGGTTCGTTACAACCAGCGATCAGCAGCGTGGCGCAACCAAGCACTGTTACGAGCAATTTGTTCACACCGGCGTTGCTCTGCCTGATTTGACGGTTACTCATAGTACTAATCCCGTGGTGCGGGAGGAGGAGTTCCTCCGAAATTGTAAAGGAAGTAGACGGTGGTCTGGAACAGATAGTCATTCTCACCATCCTCGAATTCGCCTCCCGGGGAATTTTCATCGACGGATCGGTACAGCGTCTTCACGCCAACCTGTGTCGAATTCTTCTGGTCCCGCTTGGAGTCCAGCAGAATCGAGTAATCGAGCTTGTATTGCTCGGGATAGGTGATATTGAACTGGCGATGGAAGTCGTAGGGTCCGAAAGCGTCTTTCTTGATGTAACCGCTGAGGATGTGCTTCTTGTTCAGCACCGCCATGCCCGCCAGGCTCTGGAAGTCACGTGAACCGCCGTTGGGGTCGCCTGTGGACTGCAATTTGCCGGCGGCCAGGTTGAAAATAAATTTCGCCTGGTTATTGGGGTTATAGACAATGCGCGACGATGCTTCCCAGATGTCCTCCGCTGGCAGACCGACACCGAAAGCGGCGTTGACACCGGTCGGCTCGAAGAAGAACTGGTAAGAGTCGGTCGGCGTCGGGTACTCGGTGTAGTTGAGCCCGATATTGAATGCGAACTTCGCATCTTCGCGGTAATCGTTGTCCCACTGGTAAAACGGTGTCGCACCAGTCGGATCATAGGTAATGAACAGTTCCGCAGCTCGCGTATCGCGGTTACCGAGGATTGCGAACGGATCGCTTTCCCGATTACGTACCGACAGTCCCGGATTAAGGACGCCGCCAACAATCGAGGGCTCGAGGTTGAGGTTGGGATCGACCAGCGCATCGCGGTACAGCACCCGCGGGAACAGCATCCAGTAACCATAGTTCAGCATGATGCCAGCGTCGTATTCACGCTTGGCGCCCAACCCGGTATAGGGCAAACGCGTGCCGAATTCGCGTAACGGGTTGCCGCCATCGGCTACCAGGCCGGCGTGACTGGCCGATACATAGGCCAGCCCGCCGAGCATCGGGAAAGACAACTTGGCTTTAAAGCCGAGCGTATCCTCAAAATCGATTTCGTCGAGGACTACCTGGCTGCTACCACCCGAGGTTTCGAGGCGGGTGTAGGGGTCATCGATTTTTTCGCTTGAGGCGATTATGCCGCCGAGCTCCAGGCTCATGCCTTCGGTCAGCTGGGTCTTGGTGTAGATGGTAGTGGCGCGGGACTGACGCTGGGTCGCCCCGGTAGAGCCGGTACCCTCGTCGCGTCGCGCGATGTCTTCAGAGTGAATAACAGCGTACTCGGTGCGCTTACCCAGCCTGTTCTCGTACTTGAGCATGACCTTGGGGTTGGCACCCCAGTAAACCTCCGGGCCAGCGACGACCTTGAGGCCCTTCATCCAGCCATCTTTACCTTCGATTTCGATGCCTTCCGGCGCCTTCGAATTCCAGATATCCATGCCATCGAGATCGGTCGCTTCCCACATCAGACCAAAGAAGTCGCCTTCGTAGCCCCAGTGGAAGCGTGGCACATGGTAGAAAGTATGCAGGTCGAAGTCTTTGGCACGATAGGTCGCGCTGAAGTCGTAGAACTCGATGCGTTCGCGATCGGTAATGTCAGCAGTGGTGTTAAGTATGACTTCGTCGCCACCGGGTTCCTGCTCGATCACTACTGCAACCGGGAAGCCGCGACGGCCGTAGGCGATCTCCAGCGGCTCCTTATCGGCGACATCGCCAAGAATGTTCAGCGTGAACTGACCTTCGAGGTTATCGGTAGGCTGAAATCCGAAATCGAGGAAGGCCATTTCACCCGGTGAAAACTCCAGGCCATTCTCGCCTCGCTCGTCCAGCTCGCGCTCTGTTCCCTTGGTCAGGTATTCGGCGCGCAGCGAGCCTCCGGTGAAAAACAGGATTTTCTGTTTTTCGTCGGCCTCGCTCCTGAGCTGTCGCACTTCGCCTTTGAGTCCAAGCAAATCCATATCGATGTTATTGATCGCCTGGTTGAATGCTGTTTTCTTGTGTGTGTACGGATCGAGACTCCAGACTTCTTTCAGCACGTCGTAGGCCATTCTCGGCCGGGCGGTAAAGACACCATCGCGATTCGCGGTACCCAGGGCCGTTATTCCCCACCACTCCTCGTTCATGTTGTTCTGACCTTCGACGTGATCGTAGGTATAACCGCCATTGGCCCACGAGGCGTTGGTATCCTGCTGATCGAGGTTTTCAACCTGCAGGTATTTCCACCACTCATCGCGCCACTCGAATACGAAAGCGCCGATAGAGTTGCCTTCCTCACCGTTGCCATAGGCCTTGTTGTACATTTCCTGCCACTGGTCGCGCAGGAAAATCGCCTGTGAACGCTGGTCTTCCCTGAACTCGCGGGAATTAAACGCGTCGGCACCGAATTCGTAGAACACCACCGGCAGGTCCAGTTTTTGATCCACCTGTTCCCACAAATTTGTAAAGCCGCGCCCGCGATATACGTTTGAGCCCAATACATCCAGGGCCGGACAAAGCTCATCGATCAGGTCGATGTATTGCAGGTCACCGTTGACTATCGATTGCGGCTTGGTCGGCGCGATTTGCTTACCGGCCGCCATGATCTCGTTAAACAGCGAGTACAGGTAACGCGCTTTTGCTGCGTGTTGCTCGCCTTCGGGGAGATTCTCAATCTCGAAACTCGACCACTCGAGCCCGTAGTTGCTCTCGTTACCCAGCGCGAACATCAATACACCCGGCACGTCTTTATATGTTTCGATGATCTCGAGGGTGTCTTTGATTAAGGTCGCCCGGGTCAGCGGGTCGGAGTAGTCGGTGCGCGGGATCCACTTGCCGCCGACGGTATAACCATAGCGACCGACGAGTGGGTTGATCACGGTCATGATGCCGTGTTCCTCGTAGACGTAGGTGACCCACTTGGGCGGAATCATGGCAAAACTGCGAATGGCGTTCACATTCGCCTCTTTCATCAGCCCGAAGTCGTAATCAAGAACTTTCCTGATGAAATCGTCGGACTCGCCCCAGAGGTTATAGGTGTAGTTCTCGCCGCGTGGCGTGTAACCCCAGACGACCCCCTTGATATAAAAGTCCTCGCCATTGACCAGCAGCTTCCAGCCGTTTTCGTCTTCGTACGTGGTCACGACATCAGTCGCCAGCGCGTGACCGGTCAGACCGAGCCCCATAACCGCAACGACCATTAACCTGCGACCAAAGCAGGACACACGACGCAACGAGCTTAATTTCCGCATAACAAACACTCTTTCTTCACGAAGGTGAAAGCAAGACATGATGACCGCTGCCGCACGACAGCTTCATATTGATCCAGGGCAACGTTTCCTGCGGAACAAGTCATTGCGCAGTCCGCGTCAACAGCACGTTGTCGTAGAAAACGTTGGTCGGCTGGAAGTTCGAAGATTTGTTGGAAAAGCCAAACTGTAGCAACTGGCCTACCAGACCCGGATCTATCACCAGCGAGACTTCGTAGCGCTGCCACGTATCGCCTATCGAGGTCATATCAGCGGGGACAAAATTTGTCAGTGAGAATCCCGAGCTCGGGTCCAGCGTCTTGAGGGATGCGGTCGCCGTCGACGAACCACTAAGTCCATTAACACTGGTGTCGGCCTTGGCGTCCCAGCTGAAGGTAAAGGTACGACCAACGTCGTCGGCAGTAATCGTGCGCTCCTGGAAAACCAGGCTTTCGACAATATCGGTGCCGTTGAAGTGGCCAACAGTACCGCAACAATTGTAGTCACTGAATATGGATAACTGCTGCGTACCCTGGTCGGGTCCGCCCTGGTCGGCAACGATAGCCGAGAAGAACGCCTCGCCCGGCGGCCCGTTAGGTGCACCGAACGGGCCGTAACCAAACTGGAAATTCTCGTTACTATCGAAAACGTTACCGAAGACGATCCAACCGTCGTTGGTCAAAGCGGCAGTATCGTTGATATCCATTGAGTCGAACGCCTGCACATAAAGTTCTTCCGGCGGTGCCGTTGTTTGCCGTGCCGTTGCTTCGCAGTTACCGACATCGCGACAGGCGACCTTCACAGACACGTCGTCTAGGTCAAGGTTAACCGTTCCTCCGGATACTTCGATACGGAACAGGTTGGTCAGGCTGGCGAGATCCAGACTGGTGCCCTGCATGACTGAATCACTGACCAGGTCGCCTATCTTGACTGAATAGTCATTCCACTGGCCGTCAGCGATAAAGCTGAGAGCGTGGCTGCCACTGCCAAGCTCACTGTCCAGCCCGACGGCAAGCTGCGGATCGCTGCTGGCCGAATTGACCCGCATGCGGAACAACACCTCGCCAGCGGTCGCACCACCGGTCAGGTCGAAGCTGGTACTGGCAGGACTCAGATCAGCCGGCCCCATCAACACACCACCGGTGCCTGCGTTGGCATTGATATCGATGCTCCAGACAGTGTTGCCGTTGTCCGGGCCACTGAGGTTGCTGGTAACCACCACACCCGCGTCGCTGAAAGTCTCAGCGACCAGCGTGCCTGCCGTGGTCGAACCTTCGCTGTCCTCGAACAGCAACGTCGCCGCGCCGTCAGTGTAAACCTCGAGCGATTCTGTGAACGGCATATCGTTATACGGCGGGCTGGTCGCGACTACCGGTGTGACGCCGGGATCGATCGCATCGATGCTGCCCGCGCAACCGGTGCCCGCATTGGGATCGACCGCGTTGGTGCATTGGTACACCCGTACTGCTTCTACCTGCATGATCTGCGGATAGGTCCCACCGGAGGCGGTTACCATCTGGCTTAGCACCAAATAGAAATCCTGGTCGAATGGCGCCGCACCCGCTCCGACGTTGTACACGCCGTCGGCATTTTCGGCGTAGGTATACCAGTTATCATCGATTTGCGTGGCAACATGAGTGCCATCGACGAACCAGCGCAGTTCGCCACCTTCCCATTCGAGAGCGTAGGTAAAGAAGTTGACGTCGGCGTTTACCGGCGCCGGCGAGGTTGCCGTCGCTTCGGTGTCCTCGGGCTCGGGCAGGCCGTAGTTCAGACTGTGTTCCAGTGTCCCGCCAAAACCCGGTGCATTGGTCACATCGATTGCACCCGACTGTGGCCATGGGCCGTATTCATCCGTCGCTGGCAGTAACTGCAACGATGGCTTGACGCCCGTCGTGCCCAGCGGCAGTTTCACATCGATCTCGACGCGACCAAAGTGAAGTTCGCGATTACCGCGCGTATCAATCAGGCCGGAGATGTAGTTCGGCGTGTCCTCGATGGTCGTGATTGTCAGCAGACCTGCACCCACACTGACCTGGCCAGCGGCGTAAGACTGTTCACCATTGCACGGGTCCGGGCAATCGGCATCGGTACGCACAGTCCAGTTCGATGCGTTGAGCATGGTTCCGGTGAATTCGTCGGACCAGACCTGCTGCCAGAACGGGGTCAGATCGACCGTTGCGCTGGCCTCGGCCGAGACATTGCCGTTACCGGCGAGATCAGTGGCGGCATCGGCATTGACCGCGACGGTCAGATCGCCCGCTGCGGCCGCGGTGATGTCTGCCGTGTAAGTCGCGGCATCGGTGCTCACAAAGCTGTCTGCCGAACCATTGGTGACGCTGATGTCACCCAGCGCGAATCCGCTAACGTCCTCGTCAAACTGGAAGGTCACCGTGACGGGGTCGAGCGTTTGTATGGTCGCGGGCAGGCCCTCGATCGCCAGTGTCGGCGCGGTGATATCGAAAATAACCGCCGAGTCGTCAGTGGTCGCCGTAGTCTGAGGCCCGGCGTTGCCGCCTTCATCCTGGAAGTTAATAGCGAAGCTGATCTCGTCTTCGGCATCTGATGACAGCATGATCCGGCTCGCCTGCCAGTCAGCACCCGAACCGGTCACGCTGTCGGCGGCAATGCCACCGATAGTCACCACCGGTTCCAGGATTGCTTCGTTAGCCTGCATGTCGACAGTGACGACATCACCGGTACGGGCAAAGCCACTGCTGGCGTTGCTCGACGAAATACTGACCGATGTCAGTAGCGGCGCATCGGCGTCGAGATTGTTGGTAATGCTGACGCCAGCTGCAGCTTCGTTGGCGTTACCGGCCAGATCAGCCGCAACGCCTGCCATGACAGCCACGGTCAGGTCAGCCGTGCCATTCGGCGTGAAGCTGGCTGTGTAAGTACTGCTGTTGACGCTGGCAAAAGCCGAGGCAGTGCCACCGGTACGCATGATGTCACTCAACGCGAATCCGCTTACCGGCTCGCTGAACTGGAAGGTCAACGTGATCGGATCGAGAGTGGTGAAGTCCACTGGCGCGCCTGTTATCAGCAGTGTCGGCGCCGTTACATCCAGCGTGACGCTGCTGCCGTCGGTTGGCGCAGTCACCGGTGTACCGGCATTGCCGGCCAGATCGGAAAATTCGATAGCAAAGCTCACCGCACCATCGCTTTCGCCCGCCGTAATCGTGCGACTGGCCACCCAGTTGGCACCACCACCGCTGACGCTGTCCGCGGCAACGCCGTTGATGGTTACGATGGGCTGCATGATGGGTTCGTCGGCCGTCAGGGTCACCGTGATGACGTCACCCGTCGTAGCCAGCTCAGCCGCGTTATTCGACGAGGCGATATTGACCGACGTTAGTGTCGGCACCAACGTATCCGGTAGTGCTACGCCGAACTCTACATCGTCCCAGAGGTAAGTCTTCTCACCGGCTGTGTCGCCGTCGGTGCCGAAGTTGAAGAATATCGACAGCGCTGTGTAATCGGTATCGAGATCGAGTGCGGCCGTGCCCTCAACCTGACTGGAGAAGTCGAACACCAGCGTTTGCCACTGGTTAGCGACTGTCGTCAGCACCTCGGTCTCGACGCTGATCGCACCATTGACTTCATTGTCTGCCTTGAGGCGCACGGGGATGCCGGCGTCGGGAGACCAGACCCGAACACCGATGGTTGTTTCATCCACACTGAATGGAATCGGAGATGCCAGACCGGCGGGTGTGCTCATCGTAGTCCCGGCCCACAGCGGCGCGCCCACAGGCTTGGTAGTCGAGGCCACGGTGTTGTTTTCGTCCTCGGGATCGGTGACCAGGCTGGTCATGGCCGCAACCGGATCGCCGAAGTCTGTCAGGGTGTAATCGACAGTCGAATCGTCAAAGGTAATCGGCAGGTCAATCTGCGAAAGCTGCATCGAACGCGATATGTCGTCGATATAGAACGTCCAGTTGTCCGGATCGGTGTTTGCGTCGCCTTCCGTACCGTTGTCGAAGATGAAAGTGATCCCGGTAGCGGTGCCGGAAAAGCTAGACAGATTGAAGCTCAGCTCTTCCCAGCCACTGCCGCTATGCGCGACCTCGGTCTCGGCACCGGCTATACCCTCGAGCTTGAACAGCACATTGACCGGGCGCGGGGACCAGACTTTCATGCTGAAAGTACTGTTCGCAGGCACATCGAAAGCGCTGACCAGCGTGGTACCGGCGAACAAGGCGCCATTAAACTTGCGCACCCGTCCCACCTGGGCACTGGGATTAATTCCCTCCTGTGCCGGGTTGGCGACCACATCACCAACACCACCCTCGAAGTCGGCAAAGGTGTAGATGTCAGTCGCAGCTTCGAAATCAATCGAAAGCTCCTGGGTCGGCGCATCGGTACGTTGAAAGACGCGAACGTAGTCGACCAGCATCGTCTGTGGCCAGACCTCATTCCCGTTGGGCGGCTGGCCGTCGCTGCCGAGTGTGCCGCCCATGGCGACATTGAGAATCATAAAGAATTCGCGCAGGAATTCTTCCATCGTGGCCGGATCGATGGTTTTTTCGAAATAGGTAACGCCATCGATGCGACCAATAATCCGATCCTGGTCCCAGTCCGCCTCAAACAGGTGGAAGTCGTCACCGAGAGACTGCGGGAATTCGCGATTTTGCGTAAAGAAGGTCCAGCCTTCGTTTTGTGGGAAACAGACCTGGTCCGGTGGCAGTGACGGGTTTATGGTCTCGTCGCACCAGTGAATGGTGAAGTGCGTGGTGCGATCGTTGGAGAAGGCATTGTGCATCTCCATGAAGTCGATCTCGCCAGCTCGCGGCCATGATTGCTCAGGGAAGACGGCGCCGAGTGACCAGAAAGCGGGCCACGCGCCGTCACCCACAGGCGGCTTGATGCGCGCTATGACCGAACCGTAGCGGAACTCGAACTTGTCCTTGGTGTTGATCCGTGCCGAAGTCACCGAGCCGTCGCGCACACCGCAGGGCGGTGTGTCGCAGCGTGCCTGGATGACCAGGTTGCCATCCTCGACCCGCACGTTATCCGGATTGTCGGTGTAGAGCTGCCACTCGTTATTGCCCCAGCCAAATTCGCCGTAGCCAAGATCGTAATTCCAGGTCTCGGGGTCGGGTGCGGTACCGCTGTCGAATTCGTCAGCAAAGGCCAGTTCGTAGGTAACACCGCTGCGGGTCGGTGGAAAACCGGGGAACGAGAAGTTGAATGTATCGGTCCCGCCAAGCGCGGCAAAAGTCGTGTAGAAATGAGCGAGCGCATCAATGTCGCTAACTACGTTGTTGCCGGGTGCAATAGCAGCAACGGCTGCCGCGACGGCGGTGGAAAAGGCAGGATCGGTAAAGCTCAGCGTGCGACCGGCAGCAGCCGTCCGTGCGGCCGCACTGATGGTGATGCCGTTTTCCGGATCCTGATCGTCATCGATACTCTGCAGGAATACCAGCATGTTGACCGCTGCCTGGTCAGTCGGGTTGTTACTGCCCGTGAGCTCGACAGCAGAGATAATCGGAGCACCGCGGGCGCTACCGAGCACGATGCCACCGACCGAGAATGTAACCGACTCGCCAGGCACGTAGGTGAACTCACCGAGATCGTTAGTGACACCGGCGGTGCCACCGGAGGTCTGGTACTCGGCACCGGCGACGGCAGAATCGACGAGGATGCCGGTCGTGGGCGGTATCGGGGTGGCCAGCACGGGTGGCTTGCCGTCTCCTTCGCCAAAACAACCAGTTACCAGGGCCAGCGTCGCTGACAGAAGCAGTCCGCGCCACAGGCGCGAAAGCGTTACGGATGAGTCCATAGATGTCTCTTAGCTTTCTGTTGTGTTGTGGGAAACTGGTCCGCTTGCCGTCAGCGAAGCAGTTGCCCTGTTAAAAACTGAACCAACAAGTGGCGCATGGCGCCCTCATTGTGTCCGGCCTTCGTCGCCAGTGCGCGTTCATGCGCAACCCCCGAGACCCATGTAACCGATTCCTGACAACGCTGTCAATAACCAACCCGGCACGGTACTCCCCGCAGGCACGTTAGAGTGCAAAGCTCAGGCTGGCTTGGCTGCGACCTCCATTGTCCCACGCCGCTCCTCGAGTTCCTGGCGCACCTCGTAGGCACGGTCCTCGGTAATGGGAAACGTTGCGATGGCCCAGATCGCGATCGCAGAAGTAGCCGCGGGGAAGAAAGCATCCGCGAGCCGCATCTGAATCAGTGCCTCAGCCGTCTGGTTGGCGCCGAGGTCGACATTAAAGCCGGTCCAGTTGAGCAGGAAACCGCTACCGGCGAGTGCCGCCGCCATCCCCAGCTTGACTACCCACCAGTAAATCGAGGCGTACATGCCTTCGCGGCGCTCATGCGTTTTCAATTCATCCAGGTCAACAACATCGGCAACCATGGCCGGCATGATGGTAAACAAGGCGCCGAGGCCGAATGCCTGCAACGGAGCCGGTATCAGCATCAGCATCGGCATTTCCGGTGTGTAGAGCACCCATTTGGAAGCGTAGCCGACCATCGAGACTGCGACAGCCGCGATCAGCGCGCGGCGCTTGCCAATTTTCGTTCCCAGCCAGGTCACGATAGGAATGATCACCAGTGTTGACAGCGCACCGAGCAAACCGACATGACCCAGCCACTGCGAACCGGCATCGGTATCACCCTGGAAAACATAGTAGATCAGCACATAAGACTGGAACGAGGCGATCAGCATGAAGCCGTTGAAAATCAGGAAAGTCGCAACACACAACTTGAGGAACGGTACGACTTTCAGCGTGGTCACGATGCCGACGAAGAAATCGCGGAAGACATCACCAAGGGTCGTTGCATCGGCATTCTCGGGTGCTGACGCGACACGTTCGCGCAACAGCAGTGCCGGTAACACGCCGATGATAATCACCGTGACACCGAGGATAATCGCCAACGCTGCGGCCCCCTCTTTCATGTCACCGAACCATTCCTCGTTCTGCATGAAAAACAGGTAGTAGGGCGCAATCATCCACGGCACCTGGCCGATAAAATTCTGCACGCCCATTAGTCGCGTGCGCTCGTGGTAGTCCGGTGTCAGCTCGTAGCCGAGTGCAATCCAGGGCGTGGCGAAAGCCGTATGCGCAATCAGGAAGACCAGCAGACCGGCCAGCAAATACCACAGGTAGAAAGCGTCGCTTTTCCCATCGGGCAGTTGCCACAACATGATCAGCACCAGGCCGGCAGTAATGGCACCGAGGAAAATATAGGGACGACGCCGACCCCAGCGCGTACGGGTCTTGTCCGACGCATAACCCATCATCGGGTCGGTAAAAGCGTCGAACATTCGTGGCACGAAACCGGTCACCACGCCCACCAACGCCGGGTTTATCCCGAAGCCGAGGTTGAGCACGATGAACATGTTGCCCGACGAAGCGAGCAGGTTATTGACGAAGGCGCCGAGCCCGTAGACGACCTTGTGCAGGAACGGTATACGATCCTCGTCGGCGGTAACGTGCGTCGTATGGCTCATGGTGCCCCCAGTCCTGTTTTCTTATCCCCTCCACGCGATAGTCGTTCATAGTGACAGCGCTGTCAATTGTCGGCTTATCGGGTTTAGGTCCTTCGGCCGGATCGTGCCGGGATACGTCGCGGCTGCAGAGGCTCCTACTGCGGGGGCGCAGTGGAATCGCGGATGATCAACTCGCCATCGATCGTGGTCTGCACCTCTGTCTCGTCCTGGCGGGTCTTGATCATCTGCACCAGCAGGCTGGTGGCCGAGCGCGCCATTTGTTCCATGGGTTGGCGTACCGTGGTCAACGCAGGCCACAGCTGTCGCGCCAGCGGCACATCATCGTATCCGGCGACAGACAACTGCCCCGGTATGTCGATCCGCATTTCGTGCGCAACGTGAATTACGCCAGCGGCCATTTCGTCATTACTGGCGAAAATAGCGGTGGGTCGGTCAGGCAGATTCAATAGCTCCTGGGCGCACTCGATTCCGGACTCGAAGGAGTTATAGCCCTGGGCGACATACTCGGGTTTCACCTCAAGTTGCACTTCCTGCATACCTTGCAAGAACCCCTGGTGGCGCAGCAGGACGGCGCCATGATCCGGGTGCCCGATGATGAAACCAATCTTGCGGTGTCCCAACGAGTGCAGGTAACGAACCATTTCGGCTGAAATCTCGACATCGTTGGTGAAAATGGATGTATCGGGCGACAAGGCGTCAGCCGGTGCAACGCGCACATAGGGAAGCCCCAGCTCGTCGAGCAACTCGCGCACACCAGGTCGGTCCGAAAGCGGTGGCGTCAGCACCAGTCCCTCCACCTTGGTTCGACGAACCATGCGCCGGATGTCCGCTGCTATCTCAGGATCACGGTAATCGCAGGGATGCAGCAGCAGGTTATAGCCGGCCTCACGACTCGAGCCCAGCGCACCGTTCTGGATGCTAATCAGGTAACTGGCACTGGGGTTATCGTGCAAAAGGCCGATCAGGTACGAACGTCGGCTGGCCAGGCTACGCGCAGAGGGATCAGGCAGGTACTCCAGATCTGCAATAGCCTCCGCCACTTTCGCGCGGGTCGACTGCCGCACATTGGGCTCGTCGTTGGCGACACG
>JABDKV010000183.1 GCA_013002045.1 Gammaproteobacteria bacterium | reverse complement strand
CCGATGGTGGCGAAGGCCTGCGTAACACGATCGATCTGCGTGGTCGTGCCGGGATGGCACATGGCAACGTTCACTGGACCGCCAACTTCGACGAGATCCATGATTTCGAAAACGATATGCGGGGGGTCTTCGATGGGCTCGGCCTGATGTCCGACACCGATTTCAATGCCACCACCGATATCCTGGGCGCGCCAAAGGCGGGTCTCAGCGAAGACCTCGACGCCATGGCGGCATTCGTGGCAACGCTGACCAGTGTTGGACTCAGTCCGCATCGCGAAGCTGATGGCTCGCTGACTGCAGCGGCCGTGGCTGGCCGCGAGCTCTATCGCAACGCCAATTGCACCAGTTGTCATACACGTATCGAGTTCACCGACAGTCCGCAGAGTTTCTTCCACAATATCGGCTCGGTCGATGCCGATACGGGCGGGCGTCTTGGTGAGCCATTGGTCAATGGCGGTCTGGATACACCGACGCTACGCGGCTTGTGGCACGGGGCGCCATACCTGCATGACGGCTCGGCGGCGACTTTGCATGACGCTGTACTAGCTCACACGGCCACCGCTACGGTCGGTTTCGATGTGACCACACTGACACCCCAGCAGCTTGACCAGCTGGTCGCCTACCTTCTGCAGATCGATGACAGTGAACCCTGGGCGCCGCATCCCGATGGCAACTATCCACCGGACCTGGTTAACCCAGGCGACCAGCAATCGCCGCAAGGCGCTGCGGTTGCCCTGGAAGTGGACGGATCCGACCTGGAAGGTACGACCCTGGTGTACACCGCTGAAAACCTGCCCCCGGGCCTCACTATTACCACGATCGGCCGTATTGGTGGCGTCGCTGACACGGCCGGTACTTATACCGTAACGGTTTCAGCCACTGATGCCGGTAACGCAACCACCGCAGTCCAGTTTGACTGGCAGATCGTCGGTGACCTCGATGGCGATGGTCTGCCCGATGACGCCGATAATTGCATCATGGTTACCAACGCCGATCAGATCGACAGCGACGGTGATGGTTTTGGTAATGCCTGCGACGCCGATCTTAATAACGATTGCGCGGTCAACTTTGCTGATCTCACGATGTTGAAGCTGGCCTTCTTTGGCACCGACCCTAATGCCGATTTCAATGGCGATGGTAGTGTTAATTTCGCTGATTTGAGTATTATGCGACTGGCGTTTTTCGCCGCACCCGGGCCAAGCGGAGTTCCGACGTCGTGCAACTAACAGCGCCGTCAGCTGGTGCCATTTGAAGAGTTTCCCGAGGGAGAGGGCAGATGACCCGATATCTGTGTCTGCTGCTGGTGTTGTTCCTGACCGGCTGTGCGACTACCGGATCGCTACGCGATGGCGTAACGATCATGACCTTCAATGTCGAGAACCTGTTCGATACACGGGATGATCCGGGCAAAAACGACTCTACCTACCTGCCGTTGACGCAAAAGCAGTCTGCCGGCCACCGCGCGCAATGCGAGCTGATCGAGGTGCAGCGGTGGCGCGAGCAATGCCTGTACTGGGATTGGAATGACGAAATCGTTGCGACCAAGATGGCGCGCATCGCCGCGACCATCCTGCAGGTCAATAACGGGCGTGGACCCGATATTGTCGCCTTGCAGGAAGTAGAGAATCTCGCTGTGCTGGACCAATTACGTACGCAGTACCTCGGTGCGGCTGAGTATCAGCCCGCGGTACTGTTGGAAGGTAAGGATCTGCGTGGCATTGATGTTGCCTTCCTGAGCCGATTGCCGCTGGTCGGCGAACCGGTGCTACATGATATTGAGTTTACGGGGATCGCCCAGGAGCGTGTCGACGACACGCGCGGCATACTCGAGGCCACTTTTCGCCTGCCGGACGATAGCCTGCTGACCGCGTATGCAGTGCATTTTCCCGCACCATACCATCCACGGGAGATGCGGGAGCAGGCCTACGACCGGCTCAATGAGTTGCGCTCAGCTCTGCCACCGGATCGCTACGTATTTGCGGCCGGGGATTTCAACACGACCGCGCTGGAGATGCGCGATCACGACATGCTGCCACGCTATGTGCACCCCCAGTGGATCGCGGTGCACGAGCTCGGATGTGGCAGCGACTGTCGCGGCACCCATTACTATGCGCCAAACGATTCCTGGTCGTTTCTTGACATGATTATCTGGTCGGCTCCCGAGAAGGCGGGCTGGCGTGTCGATCCCGACTCTGTAAGGCTGGTCAATGAGTATCCGTCACAACGCACGGCCGAGGGCACTCCAAACCGTTTCCAGATGCCCGCCGCGACCGGAGTGTCGGATCACTGGCCTCTCGCGATGACCATCCGTCGGCAATGATATGAGTAACCGGGATGCGTTGATCGAGCACGCTATCGTGGCACGCAATCATGCCTATGCTCCGTACTCCCGTTTTTTTGTCGGTGCTGCAATCCTCGATGAGCACGGACACATTCACACCGGCTGCAATGTCGAAAACGCTTCTTTTCCGCTGGGTGCCTGTGCGGAAGCCAATGCGATTGGTGCAATGATAGCGGCCGGCGGCGAGCGCATCTCCGGGATCGCGATCGTAGGTGGTCGGGACGAGCCGGAACGTTGTCTTCCCTGTGGTGGCTGTCGCCAGCGAATAGCCGAATTTGCTGATGAGGACACCCAGATTGTCATCGCCGCGGCAGATCGCATCGAATATTTCACGATTGCCGAACTGCTACCCGACAGCTTCTCTCTTGAGCCATAAGCAGCAGCGGCACTGCGCTTCCCAACGTCTGAAAAAAGTTACGCCGACTCGACAATGACCGGTGATGTTTGCGGTTGCTCGTCGCTAAAGGTGCAGGCTGCAAGGTAGTTCTCGGTAGCCGCAGCCGCGGCGTCGGCATCGGCAGCGTGAACAATAGCAACCGGTCTGTCGATGTCATTGACGTGGCTGCCAATCGAGGCAACAGCGGTAAAACCTACGGCGTTGTCGAGACGGTCATCGACGTCGCGACGGCCGCCGCCAAGACTAATAAGGGCATTGCCGATCGCGCGGGTGTCGATAGCAGCCAGGTAAGCAGCCCGCGGTGCCATAATGGCCTCCTGGTACGGTGCTTCATCGAGATAAGCCAGCGGCCGGTCGAGCAAATCGGCGGGGCCACCTAACTCGCGCACCATGCGGGCAAAACACTCTGCTGCGGCGCCGCTGCGTAGTACGTCCATCGCTGCTTGGTGCGCGCTTGCTGAATCGGTCGCCAGTCCGGCCAGCACCAGCATCTCCGAGGCAAGGCGCATAACGACTTCGTGCAGGCGTGAATCAGTCGTCTCGTTGCGCAGGTAAGCGATGCTTTCATGCACCTCGAGTGCGTTGCCGACCGTCGTTCCGAGCGGTTCATTCATATCGGTAATCACGGCTGTCGTTGGCAGGCCTGCCGCCGCCGCGGTACTTACGATACTGTTGGCCAGTTCGCGAGCCTGCCCGAGGGTGGTCATGAAGGCACCCGAGCCGACTTTTATGTCCATCACCAGGGCACCATTACCGGCAGCGATTTTTTTCGACAGGATTGACGCTGTTATCAGCGGAATCGACTCGACCGTGCCGGTCACGTCACGAATTGCGTACAGGCGTCGGTCAGCCGGCGCCAGTTCGGGTGTCTGCCCGATAATGGCGCAGCCGACGAGATCGACGACACGACGCAGGGTATCCAGCGGGGGGCTGACATCGTAACCGGGTATCGATGCCATTTTGTCCAGCGTACCGCCGGTGTGACCGAGTCCTCGACCGGAGATCATCGGTACCCGGCAACCACAGGCTGCGGCGATCGGTGCCAGCATCAGGCTGACCTTGTCACCCACGCCACCGGTCGAATGCTTATCGATCACCGGCGGACCATCATGCCAGTCGAGTACCGTGCCTGACTGCGCCATCGCTGAAGTCAATAGGCCGGCCTCGGCCGCGGTCATCGATCGCAATAGTATTGCCATGGCCAGCGCCGCGGCCTGTTCGGATGGCAGCGAACCGTCGGTCAGTCCATCGACGAACAGCTCGATATGACCGGCATCGAGTTCACCACCGTCGCGCTTGTGGCGAATGACTTCCTTGAACAACATGCGTGATGGGGTTAGTCAGCGTGTTCCGTAGAGGCGATCACCGGCATCGCCGAGACCCGGTACGATGTACTTTCGCTCGTCGAGGTGATCATCGACACTGGCCGTGTAAACGGGCACGTCGGGGTGACTGCTGTCGACTTTGGCAAGACCTTCGGGACAGGTTACCAGGCACACAACTACGATTCTTTTGGCACCGTGCTTTTTTAGCACGTCGAGTGTGGCCACCGTCGACCCCCCGGTCGCCAGCATCGGATCGATCACGATATGGATCTGGTTGTCGGTGACCTCGGGCAGCTTGTTGTAATACTCGACCGGTTGCTTGGTTTCTTCGTCGCGGTACAGGCCCATGAACCCGACACGCGCAGTCGGCACCAGGCGCAATATGCCGTCGAGCATACCCATGCCCGCGCGCAGGATCGGCACCACGACAAGGTCGCTGGCGATCTGGTGGCAGGTGGCTTTGGCGACGGGCGTCTGGATCTCGACGGCCTCGGTCTGCACATTTTTCAGCGCTTCGTAACAGACGAACATCGTGATTTCGGTCGCCAGCTCGCGGAAGCGCTTGTGACCGGTAGTCTGGTCACGAATTATCGATAACTTGTGCTGGATACAGGGGTGATTTATCTCGGTATGCACGGTGTTGGTTCCACTGCAGCGAAAGCGCGCTTAAAGTACCATGCCAGACCGTTGACGGCTATCGGGATTGCGCAGATATGGCAAAACTGTACTTCTATTATTCTTCAATGAATGCTGGCAAATCGACCGCCTTGCTGCAGGCCAGCTACAACTATCGCGAACGCGGTATGAACACACTGGTCCTGATCCCCGAGGTCGACGATCGCGATGGCAGGGGCATGGTGGTCTCACGAATCGGTCTCGAGTCCGAGGCACACCTGTTCGGGACCGGTGACGACCTGTTACAGCTGATCGCAGACCAGGTCGACGAGCACCCCTTGCACTGTGTCCTGGTCGATGAAGCCCAGTTTCTCACGCGACAGCAGGTTTTCGAGCTCAGCGAAGTGACCGACAGGCTCGACGTGCCGGTGCTGGCCTATGGATTGCGTACTGATTTCCAGGGCGAGCCGTTCGAGGGTAGCAAGTACCTGCTGGCGTGGGCCGATAACCTGAAAGAGATCAAGGCGATCTGTGACTGTGGTAGCAAGGCGACGATGGTAGTGCGGCTGGATGAGCACGGCAACGTCCGGCGGATCGGTGAACAAATCGAGATTGGTGGCAATGATCGCTACCTGTCGCTGTGTCGCAAACATTTCAAGCAACGCTTTTATGACTGAACCAACTTTGTCGAGATACTGCCGTCATCGCATCCTGACGGTATAGCCGTTCGACACGCTGAATAACTCATGCGCGACGGTACACTCGATACGCTATATGACTTCGCTACCGGCGATGAAGATGCCCGCGTCTGTCGTGATGTCCCCGATGCAGCATGTAAGCACCTGCCACGTAATTTCTTTGCCCACCTGGTCGCACTGGTACTGACCAAGACCGGCGATCGCCTTGCCGGCGCCAAGCTGGTGCTGGCCTGGTTGCTAACGACACTGGGTGCGCCGTCGTTCATGGTCGCATTGCTGGTGCCCATTCGTGAGTCGCTGGCGCTGATCCCACAACTTTTTGTCGCAGCGATGATTCGGCGCCAACCGGTACGTAAGTGGTTCTGGATAGCCGGTAGCGCGGCGCAGGGACTGTGTGTGCTGGGGATGGCTGCGGTTGCTTTGACCCTCAAAGGTGCGGCGGCCGGATTGGCGATTATCGTATTGCTGGTGGTTTTTAGCCTGGCGCGTGGTGTTTGCTCGGTGTCGTCGAAGGATGTCACGGGCAAGACCGTGTCGAAGAATCGACGTGGGGTGCTCAGTGGCTATGCCGCTTCTGCCGCCGGCGCGATCACCGTCGGTGTGGGTGTGCTGGTGTGGTTCGTGCGCGAGCAGGAGGCAGGGTCGCTGGTGTTTTTTGCCGCCCTGCTCGGGGTGGCCGGGGTGCTCTGGTTGCTAGCCGCCGCTGCATACGCATTTATCCGTGAAGCAGCGGGCGCGACCGAAGGCGGTGGCAATGCGGTCGCCGAGGCGTTGGGCAGCCTGGGCCTGTTGACCACCGACAGCGGATTTCGGCACTTCGTCATCACCCGCGCGTTACTGATCTCAACGGCCCTGACCGCACCGTTCTTGGTGACGCTGGCCAACCGTCAGGGCGATGGCGCCCTGACAGGTCTGGCTGTCATGATTATCGCCAACGGGCTGGCAGCCTGGATCAGCGCGCCGTGGTGGGGGAAGCTGGCGGACCGGTCCAGTCGTCGGGTACTGATCATCGCTGCCTTTGCCGCCGGCGTGCTGGGCGTTGCGGTTTATGCCTATGCCGCTACCGGTGCCAGCTGGCACCCGGTGTGGATCTATGCCGTGGCCTTTTTCCTGCTCGGGATTATCCATACAGGCGTGCGGGTAGGGCGCAAGACTTATCTCGTCGATATGGCTACCCAGGACAACCGTGCACAGTATGTCGCGGTCAGCAACACCGTTATCGGGATCCTGTTGCTCGCCGGCAGTGCATTCGGGGCCCTGGCGTCGCTGGCTGGGGTCGAGGTGACGATTCTGGTGCTGTCGGTGTTCGCCGTAGCCGGTGGGCTGTCCGCCCTGAGGCTGGCCGAGGTTCAATAACTTACAAGCCTGCCAGAGACCTGTCAGCAGAAAGCATACTGAAATCGAGAAACCAGTCCGAAGTCGTTGATTTCTGGACAGCGCTGCTTCGCGGCGTTATGGTAAAGGCCGTTGTGGGATTCCGGAGCCAAGTCGTATGAAGAAATTCCAACCCCGGTTGGCACACTTCGCCATTGCGGGCCTGTTGCTCGCACTCTCGCTACCCGCCGCCGCGGGTATTTTTTCGTCCCCGGAAAAGCGTCGCGCCAGTCTCGACCTGCAGTCGGAACAAACGCTGGAGCGACTGCTTGGTGCTGACGCCAAGGCCAAGCGCCTGTTTGATCGCTCCTTTGGTTACGCAACGTTCAATATGACCAAGGGCTCGATTCTCATCACTGGTGGTGGTGGTAGCGGCGTTGCCGTCGATCGCATGACACAGGAAAGGACCTACATGCATGTCGGCATGGGGGGCATCGGCCTGGGCCTGGGCGCACAGACCTCGCGTCTGGTGTTGTTGTTCGAAGACAAGGAAACGTTCGATCAGTTCGTGCGTAACGGCTGGCACGCGAACTCGTCAGCCAACGCCGTCATCGGTCGGGTAGGGGCCAACGCCGACACGACCTTCACCAACGGAATCGCGATCTACCAGGTTACCGATGCAGGCTTGCTGTTACAGGCGGATGTGTCGGGAACGCGTTTCTGGCAAAGCCGCCGACTCAACCGGCACAAGGCAATTCGTACTGCGCAGGAAGTGTTGCCGGATTCCTGATCGGGCGCCCGGGTCGCCGTCAGTCTGTGCTGGTCTCGAGCACCGAGGCATGTTCTGCGTCGAACGCCAGCGCCTTCTGGTAGGCGGGCCGCTCGAGGCAACGATCGGCGTAGGCATGCAGGACAGCCGAGTCCGGCAGGATGTTGAACATCCGCATGAATACCGCGGATGAACCGACCATGCAATCCGCTGCGGTGAACTGTTCACCGAGCAACCATGGACCGTCCTCGACGCCGCGCTCGAAGATCTCGATCATCGTGTCGAAATCGCCCCAGCCATGTTGCCCACGATTGCTGGGGTGGTTGCCGAATTTCTCTACCATCGCCGGCTCGACTACTGCCGGGGTAAAGAACATCCAGTAGAGAAACTCGCCGCGCGCCGGATCGTCGATTTCCGGTGCCAGTTTTCCAGACGCGTAGCGGTCCGCAATGTAGAGCGCGATCGCGCCTGATTCGGCGAGGCGAGCCTCGCCGTCCTGCAGTGCAGGAACCTTTTGCATTGGGCTGGTTTTGCGGAATTCTTCGTTGTCGCGCGAGTCCGGATCACCCAGATTGATAAGAACAGGCTCGTAATCTACGCCTGCTTCCTCGAGTAGCCAGACTGCGCGTACGGCGCGCGTACGTGGACACCAGAACAATTTCATTACTTTACCCCTGTTGCACCCGGCGCTTCGCCTGCACCGGGTGCAACGGTGCTGGTCAGCGCTTGTAAACCGCCATGACGTGGCTCGGTAATTGACCGTTCGCAGTGAGTCGTGAACCGCCTGCCGCAACACTGGCTCCCGGAACATGCACACTAAAACTGCCATCGCCGCCATTATCGCCACCGGCCCAGGCGTTATTACCGATGACCAGCGTGACCATACCACCCATTTCCCACGACATGTAATCGCTGCCGCGCGGGGTCTGACTGTGTGGATTTAGCCCGATGTCTACAACGCTCAGCATCGAGGAAGCCTCATCGGACGACGCAAAGAAATCCTCGAGCATGCTGGCGCCTTTGCCATCAACGTCAGTCAGGCGGCCGTTATCGAAGCGTAGCTTGAGATTCTCGATTGGCTTGCCCCGGAACATCGCTTTCCTGACCACCAGTGTGCCTTGTGCCGAACCCGGTTCGACGATGGCGTAGGCTTCACCGGCCGGCAACCAGACCTGGCGAGGCCCAACGGCGACTTCGACATCCGTGGTGCGACCGGCGTTGACGCGCGGTGCATTGTCGGCAATGCGAAAGCGCAGGTCAGTGCCAAGATCCGATTCAACATGGATGTCGACACCCGGACTCAGCATGCCGTTGACGATTGCCGCAGCATCGTTGATCTGTTGCGGTGACACCGCCAGTGCTTTCCAGAACATTGCGCGCATGTCATCGGCATCGGCGCCGATCGTCGCCGCATAACCTTCGGTCGGGATCCCGCCAGTCTGGCCAAGCGAGACTGAGCGGAATTTAGCATTGCGGAACACATGATTGACTGGAGTACCCGCCCGGCGAATGGCGGCCAGCCGTTCCTCAGGCACGTCGGCAAACAGGTCAGGATCCTGTACTGACGCGACACTGATAAAACCATCGATGATCTTGGTCAACAGGACAGGCGCCGTGGAGGTGCGTTCAAGATGCTTGATGTCCGATTCCATCATGGCCCGCTTGGTCGCCTCGGGCAGGTTCAACGTGACAATGGGTTCGCCTCCGGCTTTGGCGACAGCAACGTAAGTCGCACTGATCAGCTCCATTTGATCGGGTGTCCCCGATATCTGGATGACCTCTCCGGGCTGGACTGACAGTGACTGGTTCACGAGATTAGCTGCAATCTCGTCATAGTCTGGTCCGGCAAACGCCACGACGGGTGACAGCAACAGCATCGCCACTACGGTGTTTGTTAATCTGGTCATCGCTGTGTCCTCCGAGTAGATGTGCCCGGAGTATAGTCGAGCGTATGGCAGGCTTCCGGTTTAGATTCGGTCCGAAAGCGGGATCAGCGAGTATCGAAAACCCGGATATTGGATGCCTCGCGTTTGGCTTTGTCGGACTGCCTGCGCTTGTACTCGTCTGCCAGGAATATGAATTCGTGACAACCGGTGCGTAACTCGGCTTCGCCGTCACGCAGTGAAGGTTCGAACTTCCATCGCCGTAACGCACGCAATGCCTCCCCCTTGAATACCGAACCACGAACGGCATCGACTACGACCGGTTCGCTGACACTGCCATCTTTCTCAATAACAAAGCTGACAGACACTACACCTTCGACGTTTCGTCGCAGGGCTTCTTCCGGGTAGTCCGGCTCGACCCGGTCGACCGGGACCAGGCCGCGCGGATTGACAGCCTGGCTCAGGTTCCGTGCTGCGGCATCGGCAAGGCGAATCTGGGTCATGGAATCTGCGTGTTGTTGTGGTCGCGGCAGCGTCGGTACGCCTTCGACGACCAGTGGCATGATCTGGACCGGGCGGTTGCTATCGTGGCGAAAGCGAAATGTCTGGGTGGCTGTTTGTTCGACCGTGCCGCAGTTGACCGGCCGCGCCGGGTCGAAAATCCAGTAACGGATCGTATCGAGGACTTCTTTCTCAAATACCTTGCGTGGCGTGGCGCTGACAATACGCGGATCGATTGCTCGACCGTAGCGGGAGATCGTGAACGCTACAGTCGCTTCGCCATCGATGCCTTTTCGCAGTGCCCGCTTCGGGTACGCGGGCAGAACTGCGAGCTTGACCGCAGCATTGGACACGCTGGAAACCTGGCTGGAAATAACCGGGTCAGCGGCGTAAACGGCAGTGCCGCCGAGCAAGAACAGGCAGATAGTCAGGCTGGTGATTCGGCGCATGGACTGTATTTTACTCGCGAATTTCGGGTTTCTCCTAGAGACCCCGGGAAGGCGGCCCAGTTCCGTATCGCGGTGTCAAAAAAGGGGCGCCGGAAGGCGCCCCCACGGTAATAGTCCGGACCACGGTTACTGACTGGCGCGGTTGAGTCGTCCCTGGTCGAGAATCAGGTCGAAGCCCTGCATGTTAGCGGGAATCACCACTGTCGATCCCCCGTTATCAGCGAATGACTGCAATGCGAGGTTGACCTCATGCTGCAGGTATTCGGCCGTGAGGCTGGCGTTAATGATTTCGTTAGCCTGAGCGATACCACGCGCGCGCTCAATCTCGATTTCAGCATCCTTTTGTGCAATCTCGACCTCGATGCGCTTGGCTTCGAGGCGTTTCTGGTTCTCAACCGCAGCACGAATGCTCGCCTCGATACTGGGATCGGTGTTAAGCGCCCGGACAACCGCGCGTGACACGGTAAACACACCCGGATCTTCCACATCGAGCCGCGCTTGCAGGTTTTCGATAATCGAGCTCTGTAGCAGGTCGCGCTGGCGATGCAATTCCAGGCTCTCGATAGTTGAGACTGCCTCGTAGACCGCACCGCGGGCTTCGCGGAAAACGACGCGATAGGCCGGGAGCACGACGTTGTCACCATAGACCGAGGCACCGCTGTACTTGACCATTAGCTCCGCCATTTTCTCCGGTGCCGCACGGTAGAAAACCGTTACGTCCAGATCCTTGAGCGACAGGTTATCGGCCGCCTTGGGTCGCAGGTCTTCGAGATCGATTGCGATCTCCTTCCCCGAGAATTCATAGGACTTGGTCAGCAACGGCAACTTCAGGTTGACGCCAGGCAGGGTCTCTTCCATATCGACGTTACCGAGGGTACGCTCCACACCGACGTGACCGGTATCAACTATATAGAACGAGTTGGTGACTACGGCGACTGCAACGGCGCCGATGATCGCCAGCCCGACCAGGCCGATCGGTAGTGTGCGGCCGCTCTGGTACTTATGTTTGGCTTGACGATTCTTCATGATGAATTCCTCCTGACATCGGGCCTGCTATTACTAATCACACCGGCTAGGCCCAGTACCGGATCAATGCGGTCGGCGACGACCGCGGGGTCATAACACGGGCTGGTGGCGGTTACTCCGAGTTGCAACATCGACTGGATTAGTACAAAAACCCGGTCGGCCAGCCCGCGCTCGATCTCGAGCAACTGTTCGGCGCTCAGATCGGTGTCAGCGCCGTTGGCGGCGACGAGATAGGCGTGGCAATCAGGTAACCATTCACCAAGGCGGCTGATCAGTTCCGAATGCAGCCCGTGACGACGTTCGTTATCGCGGATGATCTGCAATGTGGGGACCAGGCTGTCATGGGCGAGCCGCAACGCGGCGCTGAACTCGCCAGTGCCGAGCTGGCGCCGCCGTGCCTCGGCGACGATCGCCCGCAGTTTTTCGCTCGGGGTGTCGGCGCCGTCGATAGTCATGCGACTAAGAAACTCGGCATCCTCGACGGGCAGGCGCACACTGACTGGAACGCTCTTCTGAGACATATGTACTCACTCAATGTCAAACAATGACAATAGTATACATATGTATACCTTCAAATTCAACTCTCTCCAACCACCCCTCCCCGTAGGAGCGGCTTCAGCCGCGATATCGAAGCCAATGAAAACCAACCTCGGAACAATCTCTCCGACTGCACCCAACCCCGAAGCCAACAGAGCCCCACCCTTGCGAAGCAGTCCTGGCCAGTACACCCCTTCCGCGGCGTCGTGCGCGGCGAGTGAAGCAGGACGCCCGAACAAGACGCGCCCGAATCCGTCAGGCCATGGATGGCCTGAGCGGTTTAGCTGCGAACAGGGGGCAGCCATTAACGGGACAGACCGGTCAGCACCACCCCGACAGCCGACCGGTCAGCGCTACCCCAACAGCAG